>CAYPAN010000013.1:0-12432 GCA_964408725.1 uncultured Candidatus Saccharibacteria bacterium | reverse complement strand
CAGCGGGAGAATTGGGTAAAACAGAAAGGACAACGAGATGAATATCCGTAGCGGTGTATCCATCCGGTTCACTCCCGACTGAAGTCGGAAGCCCGGACATAAAGCCGACGGAAAATAAAAGCCAAGCAAGTAAAAAATTGGCAAGGACACCCGCGAAAAGAACTATGGCTTGTTTCCATTTTGGTTTATTCACGAAACTTCTCTCGGCATCAGGACCCGTGGTATTTTCTTCATTCGGGTCTTCACCGAAAATCTTCACAAACCCGCCTATAGGCAGAAGGTTGAAAGTGTATTCTGTCTCCCCCTTTTTAACACCGAATAATTTCGGAGGAAAGCCGAAACCGAATTCATCCACTTTAATACCAAATTTTTTGGCGCTAAAAAAATGCCCAAACTCATGGACTAGCACGAGAACCAATAAGATGATTATAAATATAACGATTGACATATTTTTTAACTTTTACCCCATTACTTCTTTCTCTTTCTTTTCAAAAATACCCTCCAGATTTTTATTTATTTCATCAATGATTTTCTGCAATTCTTCTTTGGCTCTAAACTTATCATCTTCAGGCATTTTGCCTTCTTTTTCCAATTTTTGAATTTCATCCCAAACCCGCTCGCGTTCTTTGCGTATGGTGATTCTCTGTTCTTCCAGTTTTTCTTTCAGTACTTTTACCAAAGTCTGCCTTGTTTCCGTCGTCAATTGAGGAAAAATAACTCTGATACCGGCATCGTCAACAGCCACAGACAAACCTAAATTTGAAGCTATTATGGCTTTTTCAATTTCCTTAATTTGGCTTTTATCCCAAGGCGCGATACGCAGGGTTTTAGGGTCTTCAATGGCGACAGAAGCCACGTTTTTTAACGGTAGATATGAACCGTAAGATTCCACGGAAATGCCGTCGAGCACCATAGGTGATGCCCGGCCGATATTAAGCTGTCCGTATTCTTTGCTCAAATATTCCGCGACTTTACCAATGTCTGTTTTAAATTTTGAAAAATTGTATTGCATAGTGCTCTATTATAGCATAGGAATTATTAATGCGACAGATTCCATCAAATTTTTCGTGGAACTCCCCGGCATACGTAAAAATTCCCGAACTTTAAAAAAGTGACTAAAGCAAGTTTGTGAAGAATTTTGAATGGTGTGGGTCCCACCCGGTACTCCGGGAAGGGTCAAGCCAGAAAAATTATTTACAAACTTGCTGTGTAATGAAATTTCCAAAGCATTTATAAATCTTAGAGATTTAGCGCGGATAGAATCCATTGGAGATATTTCTTCCTCTTCTTCTGCTAGAAAATCTTTCAGAAAATTAATTCTGCTATTCAGTGGCATAGCTATAAACTTTTCCGCTTCTTTTAAGTCGAGAGCTGACTCTGTTTTGATTAAATAAAACCTGGAAACCAGAGTTTTTAAGAGAATGTTAACGTCCGGTACTACCAGAAAAAAATGAGTATTTTCAATCGGTTCTTCAAACATTTTAAGCATTACATTTTCCGCATCCAGAGAAAAAGTATTAGCGCAAATTATGAATATCTTTTTACCGGCAGAAAAACCCTTATCGGTAGACATTGCGCGAAGTTCTAATGCCTCGTCAATTTTAAAGTTATCTATGGATATATTAACCAGGTCAGGATTGCCAGTAGTCTTTACTCCTAAACTTTTTATAAATTTCAAAATCTCAGGCAAAACTTCTTCCCGCGTGCCCTCTATCAAATAAGCATGATACAAATTATTTTTATCTAAATTATCAAAAATTAGCATTACTTTTTACTCAAGACTGTTTTTTTATACACATCCAAATGCTCTAGAGCGATACCTGTGCCTTTTACCACACAGAAAAGAGCGTCTTCAGCCAAGACCGCTTTCACTCCAGTTTTCCTGTAAACTAAATCCGGAAAATTGCGCAGTTGAGACGAGCCACCTGTCATAATAATACCGTAATCCATAATATCGGAAGCGAGCTCCGGCGGAGTTTCCTGCAGTACGTCTTTGATGGCTTTTATTATCTGTTTCAATTCCCCGTCTATGGCTTTCACTATTTCATTGGTGCCAACTTGAGCGGACCTAGGCAAACCTTGGATAAAATCCCTGCCTTTAATGGTAACTCTCAATTCTTCTTCCAGCGGTACCGCCGCGCCAATTTTTATTTTTACTTCTTCGGCTGTCCTGTCGCCTATAGCCAGATTGAAAGTTTTCTTAATATAATCCGCGATAGCTTGGTCAATTTTATTTCCCGCGCATTTTACCGATGTGGAAGCAACTATGCCGCCCAGTGATATCACCGCCACGTCCGTGGTGCCTCCGCCTATATCAACCACCATATATCCTTTTGATTCATAAATAGGGATACCCGCGCCTATAGCTGCCAGTATGGGTTCTTTGACCACATAAGCATTCCTGGCGCCGGCTCGTATTGCCGCCTCAACTACCGCTCTCCTTTCTGTGCTTGTAACCCCTGCCGGTACGGAAACCATCACATCCGGCTTGAAAAGATTAAACCGTCCTAAAGCTTTATTAATAAAATAACGAAGCATTGCTTCAGTGACACGATAATCCGCAATAACGCCGTCTTTCATCGGACAATAAGTGATTATGGAATCAGGTGTTTTTCCAATCATATCCTTAGCTTCAAAGCCAATAGCTAAAATCTTGTTGTCCTGCTCCGAAACTGCCACCACTGAAGGCTCGTTTAGGACTATGCCTTTACCGGGCATAAACACCAAAGTATTGGCTGTGCCCAAGTCTATACCTAATTTTCTTGAAAAAATCCTCATAGGAAAAATATATCACAAATTATGCTAGAATGAAAATATGAAAATAGTCACAGTGATACCGCTTCAAAAAGGAGTTTTCAAAACAGATTTGACTTATTTCACCGCGAAAGATATAAAAAACGGAAGCATAGTAAATATTCAGGTGCGCAATAAAAAAATCCTGGGGTTAGTCGTCGAAACAGAAGATGTATCTTATGCAAAGTCGGGCATAAAAGATATGTCCTTCAAGTTAAGGAAAATAACTGAAGTAAAAAAGCATTCTATTTTTATGCCGGAGTATATAGAATCGGCTCTTTTATTAAGTTCATATTTCGTTTCAAAGAAAAATAACGGCGCCGCGTCTTTAATACCTTCCATCTTCCGGGAAAAATATGATGAGATAGAAAAATTATGGAATAACAAATCGGAACATATTACGATTAATTTTCGTTCGCCTGAAATAAAAACCGAAAAAATGCTTTTTCAAACAAATCTGGAAGACCGTATTTCTTTCTATAAAACTTTCATCCGCGGACAATTTGCCCTTAAAAAATCCGTTTTCATCGTACTGCCCACGGAATATGACATAGAGATATTCTATCAGGCGCTTTCCAAGGGAATTGAGAACTTTACCTTTCCAATATACTCGGGATTAAAACCCAAAAAAATTATTGAAAAATATGAACAAATAGTAAATTCGCCACACGGAGTGCTGATACTTGGAACCGCGCCATTTTTATCTATTCCCCGGAAAGATTTGGGAGCCATAATAGTGGAACACGAAAGTTCCGGCGCTTATAGAATGATTCCCAAGCCTCATTTTGATTTAAGAATTTTCGCAGAACTTTATGCCGCAAAAATTAATGCAAAATTCATACTAAGTGACACATTATTGCGTTACGAAACTATAGCAAGAAAAGAAACGGATGGTTTCGGAGAAGTTTATCCTATGTCTTTCAGGATAAGTGCTAATGAAGTGGATATAAAAATAATAAACCCAAATGTAAAGGAAACCTTGCCTTCGCAAAGTGAAAATAAAAACTCCTCACAATTTAAAATATTATCCGAAAAAAGCATTGAAGAAATAGAGTATTCTTTAAAAAAGAAAAAAAACATTTTTCTTTTTTCATTGAGAAAAGGACTAGCTACAGAAACCGTGTGCAGAGATTGCAACGAAACAGTAAATTGTGAAAAATGTCTGGCGCCTGTGGTGCTTTACCTCTCCCGCGACGGTAAAAAAAGGATGTTTGTCTGCAACAGATGCAATACAGAGAAAAGTCCCGAAACAGTATGCGGGAACTGCGGAAGCTGGAACTTAATGCCTTTGGGCATAGGCACAGATACCGTATTTGAAGAAGTAAAAAAAGAATTTCCAAAGGTCAAAATATTTAAATTAGACAAGGAAGCAGTGAAAACAGCAAAGGAAGCGGAAAAAATAGTGAAAGAATTCGAAAATAATTCCGGTTCCATACTGGTGGGCACGGAAATGGCTTTCTTCTATCTCAAAGAAAAAGTTGATTTATCCATTATTGCTTCTTTCGACAGCCTTTGGACAATGCCGAATTTCAAAATGAGTGAAAAGATAATTCAATTACTGCTTTCTCTGCTTTCAAAAACTGAAAACAAAATGATTATCCAAACAAAAAACGAGCGCGACCCTGCTCTTTTGGCATTTGAATCGGAAAATCTGCTCCCTTTTGTGCGGGAAGAATTGGAAGACAGGAAAAATTTAAATTATCCGCCCTTCAAACGTTTTATTAAAATCACTTATATTGGAGATAAAATAGGTTCAATTGAAGCCAAGAAAAGTTTAGCCGAATTATTCAAGGAATATAATCCTGAAATATTTGCCGGATTTGTGGCAAAAAATAAAAATCAATATGTCACAAACGCGCTTCTAAAAATAGAACCTAAAAAATGGTCTTTGCCGGAACTTTCTATCGGTTCTTCAATAGACCAAAATCTGTCAAACTTGCTTTCTTCCCTTCCTCCTTCTTATGAAGTGTCAATAGACCCGGAAGATTTGTTGTAAATTTAGGAAACTAAAACAGTAAACTCTCCTTTTTGTTTGATGGGATTTTTGGTTAAGTAATCTAGAAGTTCAACTGGCGAACCATTTTTAAATTCTTCGTAAATTTTTGTGATTTCGCGGGCAAGGCAGACTTTTTTATCGGGGCAAAATTTAACTAGCGATTCCAGTGTTTTTAAAATCCTGTGCGGGGATTCGTAAAATACCATAGTCCTTTCGGATTCGGCAATTTCTTTAAATAAAGTTTCCCTGCCCTTTTTGTGCGGCAGGAAACCCAAAAAAGTAAATTCGTGCGTCGGCAGTCCGGAAGCCGAAAGCGCGGCTATTACAGCGGAAGGACCGGGTATCGGAATCACTTCAACTTCACTCAAGTTTTCTTTTATTTTAGAAATCAGCATTGCTCCTGGGTCGGAAATAGTTGGCGTACCGGCGTCCGATACTAATGCTAAATTTTTACCCTCCTCTAATAATTCAAAAATTTTATCTAATTTTGATAATTTACTTTGCGAATGATAACTTAGTGTGGGTTTATTTATATTATATTTCTGGAGAATTTTTTTTGTTTCTCTGGTATCTTCGCACAATATCAAATCAACATCTTTTAGGACTTCAATAGCTCTAAAAGTTATATCTCCCATATTCCCTATTGGCGTCGCAACTACGTAAAATTTCGACATTTATTTTCTATACTTTTTTGTTCTCCATTTGTCGGCAATTCTTACGCGGGTAAGTGAACGTTCAAGCTCTGTGGCAAAATGTTCGTAATCCACAACTTCTTTATTTACTATTTGCTTCTTGAGTTCTTCCGCTCTGGCTTTGGCTTTTTCAACTTTATCTTCCGTTAACTCCCCAATATGCTCCGCAAAATCAGCCAAAATAGCCACATTGGTAATCTTATTTTCATCTTGTTTCACTTCCACAAACCCTCCCACCACTGCCATAGGCACGTGTTCGCCATTCACTAGTGCTACAATGTCTCCGGATGTAAGGCTGGTAATAAGCGGAATATGTTCAGGCAATACGGTGATTTCACCCAACGCTGTGGGCAAACTGACCTGGTCCACCATTTCTTCTAAAATCAACCGTTCAGGTGTTATTATTTTTAATTTTAATTGTTTGGACATATTTTATATTGCGCCTTGCATATAAAAATCATTTTCCGGCTTGCTGTCGTGTTTGCCTTCGAGAATTTCTTTAAAGGAGCGAATTGTTTCGGCAAGCGGAACATAAACTCCTTTTCTGCCGGTGAATTGTTCCGCCACGAAATTCGGCTGGGAAAGGAATTTTTGTATCTTGCGGGCACGAGCCACGAGCTCTTTGTCCGCTTCTGACAATTCTTCCATACCCAAAATGGCGATAATATCCTGCAAATCTTTGTAACGCTGTAAAACACGCTGCACTTCACGCGCCACGTAGTAATGGTCTTTACCCACGATATTTGGGTCAAGAATAGTGGAAGACGAATCAAGCGGGTCTACAGCCGGATAAATGCCTATTTCAGAAAGAGAACGGTTTAGAACGACCGTGGAATCAAGGTGTGAGAAGGTTGTGGCCGGAGCCGGGTCGGTCAAGTCATCAGCCGGCACATACACGGCCTGCACGGAGGTGACAGAACCTTTATCTGTGGAAGTTATGCGTTCCTGCAATATTCCCATTTCTGTGGCAAGCGTAGGCTGGTAACCCACGGCTGAGGGAATACGTCCGAGCAAAGCGGAAACTTCGGAACCGGCCTGGGTAAAACGGAAAATATTGTCAATGAAAAACAGCACGTCTTTATTTTCTTTGTCGCGGAAATGTTCCGCCATAGTCAGCCCCGAGAGAGCCACACGCAAGCGCGCTCCGGGCGGTTCGTTCATCTGTCCGAAGACCATAGCCACTTTATCAAGTACTTTTGATTCTTTCATTTCGTGGTACAGGTCATTTCCTTCACGAGTTCGCTCTCCGACTCCGGCAAAAACAGAATAGCCTCCATGATTCGAAGCGATATTGTGAATAAGTTCCTGAATAACGACAGTCTTGCCGACACCGGCTCCGCCGAAAAGTCCGACTTTACCGCCTTTCAACACCGGACAAATTAGGTCAATAACTTTGATGCCCGTTTCAAGAATTTCAACTTTTGTGGATTGTGAAATAAAACTCGGAGCTTTGCGGTGTATTGGAGATACTGCGCCCAATATAGCTTTGCCGTTATCAATCGGAGCGCCCAGCACATTGAACATTCTGCCCAATGTTTCTTTTCCAACAGGCACGGAAATGGGAATGCCGGTATTTGTGACTTCCATTCCCCGGGAAAGTCCGTCGGTAGAATCCATAGCCACGGAACGGACAGTATCTTCTCCGATATGCTGTTCCACTTCCAGAACGATGGTCAAATCGCCTTTTTTCACTGTAAGCGCGCTGTAAATAGGGGGAACTCCGCCTTCAAATGTGACATCCACGACCGGTCCGATTATTCTTTTTATTATGCCTGTTGTTTTCATAACTAATTTTTTATTAATAATAATTTATAATAATTTTAATTAACGCTCGCCATACCTGCGCTTATTTCCGATATCTCTCTCGTAATATTGCTCTGACGGGCTTTATTAAATACCAATGTCAAATCATCTATCATTTCTCCGGCGGCTTCGGAAGCGTTTTTCATAGCGAGCATTCTGGCGGACTGTTCCGAAGCGTTGGAATCAAGTATCATCTGGAAAAATTTCGTGCGGACAATTTTTTCAACGATAATATTCATGAGACTTTCGTAGTCCGGTTCAAAAATATATTCCACCTTCACACTTGAAGCTTGCTTTTTTATTTCTTCCAAATCTTTCAGAGTTTTTCCCTTTTCAATTGGTAACAATTGTTCTACGATTGGCACTTGCATAATCGCAGATTTAAATAAAGTTGAAGCGACAAAAATATTGTCGTATTCTTCTTTTTTATAAAGTTCTATGGCAAAATCAACAATCGGAAATATTTCATTTAATTTCGGCGTTGCGGATATTTCATTAAAAGAGGCAATCACGTTTTTACTCAATCTACGCAACATTGTCTCGCCTTTTTTCCCGACTGATATGTAATCAATCTGCTTATTTTTATTTTCTCTGAGAAGAGACAATATATTTTTAATCACCTGAGAGTTATATCCGCCACAAAGTCCCCTGTTTGAAGTGACAACAATAATCAAAATCTTTTTACTTTCTCTTGTGATAAATAAAGGATTGGCGCTTTCTGTTATATATCCGCTCAATGCTTCAAGCACTTCCCAGGAATAGCTGGAATACGGTCGGGACGCTATCGTCGCCGAGATTGCCCGTCTCATCTTAGAAGCGGAAACCAACTCCATTGCTTTGGTGATTTTTTTTGTGCTTTTTACGCTTTGTATTCTTCTTTTAATTTCTTTGGTTGATGCCATTTTCTTTAATTAAAATTCTTTTTAAAATCTTCTATCGCTTTTTTTAACTCTTCCTCGCCTTTATCGGTCCACATTTTCGCTTCAAGGATTTCTTTATAAAACTTTTTGGCATTATTTTCGGTGTAATTCGCAAGGCCTTCTTCAAATTCTTTGATTCTATCCACAGGCACGCTATCCATATAACCTTTAACAAGCGCGTAAAGCACCGCCACTTGGCGTTCTATGGCGACAGGAGCATATTGAGGCTGTTTTAAGACCTCCACTGCGCGTTTACCGCGTTCGAGCTGTTGTTTGGTGGCATTATCAAGGTCGGAGCCGAATTGTGAAAATGCTTCAAGTTCGCGGTATTGAGCCAAATCCAATTTCAGAGTGCCTGCCACTTTTTTCATCGCTTTGATTTGAGCGGTTGCGCCCACGCGTGACACGGAAAGGCCGACATTTACGGCCGGACGAATACCTTTATAGAAAAGGTCCGTCTCAAGGAAAATCTGCCCGTCGGTGATGGAAATAACATTCGTCGGAATATACGCGGATACATCGCCAGCTTGAGTTTCAATTATCGGCAACGCCGTGATAGAACCTCCTCCATATTCTTTATTCCTTCGGCAAGCGCGTTCAAGCAAGCGGGAATGCAAATAAAACACGTCTCCCGGGTACGCTTCACGGCCCGGCGGGCGGCGCAAAAGAAGAGAAATTTCACGATACGCGACAGCGTGTTTGGAAAGGTCATCGTAAATTATCAATACATCTTTTCCTTTATCCATAAAATATTCCGCAATGGAAACTCCGGTGTAAGGAGCGATGTATGAAAGCGGAGCGGGTTCGGACGAGCCGGCAGACACAATAACGGTATATGCCATAGCGCCACCTTCTTCCAAACGGGTTTGAATTTTGCGAAGTTTGGAATCTTTCTGGCCGATTGATACATAAATACATATCATATTCTGGTCCTTCTGATTTAAAATCGTATCAACAGCAATGGCAGTTTTACCAGTTTGGCGGTCACCGATAATGAGTTCGCGTTGTCCACGACCGATAGGAATCGTGGCGTCTATGACCTTAATGCCGGTAACAACAGGCTGGTCCACGGAAAGGCGGGTAATAACACCCGGGGCGACTTTTTCTATAGGATAATTCTTGTCCGCTTTGATAATTCCCTTGCCGTCAATCGGTAAACCAAGAGCGTTTACCACTCTGCCTACGATACTGTCCGAAACCGGCACTTCAAGAATCCTTCCGGTAGCTTTGACTTCATCTCCTTCTTTTATTTTTGAAAAATCGTCAAGAATAATGACACCTATGGTATCTTCTTCCAGGTTCAGAGCCACGCCTGTTTCACCGCCCGCGAAGGTCACCATCTCCGATGATTTTATATCTCCTAAACCGGAAACTTTAGCAATACCGTCGAAAACTTCCAGAACGTGGCCCGTTTTTTCGGCTTTTATTTGCGATGAAAAGTTATCTATCTCCTTTTTTAAATTTTCTACAATATAATTCGTGCTCATATTTTTCTTACTAAATATTCTTGTAATTTTTTAATTTTATTCTTTACCGTTAAATCAATAACTTCATCATTCACTTCCAGCCTTAATCCGCCCAACAATTTCGGGTCCAATGCTTCCGCAAGAACCACCTCTTTTGCTTTATAACGCTCTTTTAAAAAAAACATCAATTCTTTTTTCAGCTCAATTCCCAGATTCTCCGCGCTCAATACTTTCGCCACGATTCTCTTATTCTCATAATTAATTATTTTATCCAATCTCTCCAATATGTTCTTGGCCTTTGACAATAAACCTTTGCGGGCAAGAAATTCCACTATTTTAACATTTATACTTTTAACCTCCGCATTCGTTTTATCTTTTGAAATTAAATAAATCGCTTTTGCTATGTCATTGTTTGATAAAGTGCTCATATATTTTATATGTTTTCCAATTCTTTTATCGTTTTTTTGTCAAAAGATTTATCAATAGAAGTGCCAAGTATTTTCTCCGCTATTTTCACGGAAAGAGAAGTAATTTCTTCCCTGGCTTCCGACACCATTTTTATTTTTTCATTTTCAAGATTTTTCTTTCCGTCTAAAATCATAACAGCAACCTCTTCTTTCGCTTTCTCCAGCATCAAAACTTTTTTGGCTTCAGCTTCTTTCTTGCCCTCCTGAAATATTTTATCCGCTTCTTTTTTGGCTTTGGATATAACCTCTTCGTATTGGAGCTTAGTATTAGCCAAGACTTCCGCGTTTGATTTGGCATCTTTTATTCCTTTTTCTATTTTTTCCGAACGTTCTTTCATTATTTTGTTTAAAGGCTTAATGGCATATAAATACAAAACGGCAAAAACAATCCCGAAATTAAAAATCTGGGCGATTATGATTTTAATATCAATATGAAATGTGTTTATTATTGAATCCATTGTAAATTAAAAACAATAAGCTGCGCGCATATAGCGGGCAGTAGCAAAGATTCAAAACTTAAAAGTAAGATTCTAAATTTTAAATCTTTCAACTGCCAACTATATTGAAAATGCGATAACAAGCGCGTAAATGGCGATTGCCTCGGCAAACGCGCAGGCTAGAAGCATAGGCACAAGAATCTTGCCGGCAGCTTCCGGATTGCGTCCGATTGATTCCATAGCTTTCGAGCCAATCCAGCCAATGGAAACAGCAGGAGCTATAGCTCCGACTGCCATTACAACTGCTTTAGCAAAAGGTGTTAATCCTTCCATAAATTTTTATATAATTAATTAATAATAACGACCTCATGTTTTTCCTCGTGTTCATTTTCATCGTGGTCTGAAGCTCCAATGGTGAAATAAACAACAAGTAAAATTGAAAATATAAGGGCCTGTATGACTCCCACCAGTATCTCCAGAAAGAGAAAAGGTATGGGGACAATATAGCCCACCAACGCCGCCATAGAGGCAAGCAAAACCTCGCCGGCAAACACATTGCCGAATAGACGAAAAGAAAGCGACGCGACTTTCGCGAACTCACCGACAATTTCAATCAATCCCACAAAGAACGTAATTGGAGCCACCAGTATAATAGTCGGTTCTTTTCGTATTTTTTTACCTATTTCTCCAATTACTTTCAGGTTAACATATTTATTAAAAGTTTTCCATAGACCTATAGAAAAAATTCCGAAAATGTTTGCGCCTAGCACAGCCATTATAGCCAGAGCTAATGTCGTATTTATGTCAGCCGTGCCTCCGCGCAGAAACGGTATAAAAGAAAGACCTTGTTCCCCTTTTTCTATAATTCCGAAACCTCCCAAAGGAACGAGTCCAATCCAGTTATTAATGAGAATAAAAAAGAAAACAGAAATGGCGATTGGAAAGATTCTCATGGAAAGAGCTCTGTCATTCGTAACCTGGTCGCATAAGGAAAGCGCCCCTTCTATAATAACTTCAAAAAAACTCTGAATTCCTTTTGGAATTTCTTTGAGTTTGGAACGAATAATAAAAGATAAAGTAATCAAAAAAATCACGGCAACCCAGCTGGTCAAAAGAGCGTTCGTAATCGTAAAATTTTTATTCTGATATATTGGTTCGGCAAAAAGCGTAGTCCCGTGAGATATTTGCTGTTGCCCTGTTTGCTTTGTCGTATTTTCTACTGATGCCATAAATTATTTTTTATCTTCTATTTTATCTTCCTTTTTAATTTTTGCCGCATACACTTTCACAGACTTTATAATACCAAAAGATGAAATCAAGAAAGCCAGAACAGCAAGCCCTATAAGGAACCACGGCCTTGTATTATAATGCTCGTCAAGAGCTTTACCACCTATGACAGCCAATATGATAGGCACCGCAATCCAGGTGGAAATTTCACTAAAAATCTCAAACGCCGGCTTCCACCAGGGACCCACCATTTTTCTATTGTTATTATTTTCTTCCATGTGGGCGTGGTAGGAATCGGACCTACGGCCTCTGTCTTATCAGGACAGCGTTCTACCACTGAACTACACGCCCCTTGTAAGGACAGGATTCTATATAAAAAAATATATAACGGGTACAATGTATTTGGTTCTCTCGGTCGGAATTAAAAATAAATTTTTATCCCTCCCTCGTTGCCAAATATAACAAAAATACGCAGTTTGCGCAAATAAAAAAACAAAAGCCGGGCCTTCGCAGTTGCGAAAGTCCGGCCTTCGTTTTTTAGAGAATTTTAGTATTCTCGGCGTCCACCGCGATTTGAAGCGCCGTAACCACCGTTACCTCCGCCGTATCCGCCATTACCTCCTGTGCGAGG
>CAYPAN010000012.1:0-12768 GCA_964408725.1 uncultured Candidatus Saccharibacteria bacterium | reverse complement strand
GCCTCGTCAAACGAGACACGTCTCCATGGAGCTTACGCCCACGTTTGACGTGGGTGCCTACTGGGAATCGAACCCAGATCGAAAGCTCCACAAGCTCTAGTGTTAACCGTTACACCATAGGCACCATACAGTGCTATTTATAGCATAGTTTTAAATTTTTTAAAACGTGCTTTTCGCAGGGGTTTTGAGCGCGACTGGCGCGAAAATTTCAGGATTTTTTAAGCTTCAAAAAATCCGTACCGGAGAAAAGTTATATTTTAAAAAATTAGCTATTTGTAGTCAGGGCTTTCTTCTTTTATGCCGGATTTATGATTTGCCAGTCTGGCAAAAGCATAAAGAAGGCTCGAAAGGCGATTCAAATACGCGAGAGTGAATTTACCCACAGAAACTTTTCCTTCTTCCGCTACACCCACTACCCTTCTCTCAGCTCGGCGGGAAATAGTGCGCGCTATGTCAAAAATAGAAGCGAGCTCCGTGCCTCCGGAAATGAAAAAAGATTTTATCGGAGGTAATTCTTTTTCTATGGCATCAATTATAGCTTCCACTTCTTTGACTTTTTGTTCGTCAATCGACATCTTTGACCCGGCAAGCTCGGCCTGAATAATAAAAAGATTTTTTTGCACATTGTGGATAATATCAGGCAAGGTCCCACCTTTCCCCAGATTTAAGGTCGGACCTTTTAAGGCGGCTTTTACTTTACAAAAACCAAGAAAAGAATTTATTTCGTCCAAAGAACCAAGAGCCTCTGCTATGGTAGAGCTTTTGGAAATGCGCTGGTCGCAGCCGAAGGTTTTAGTTGTTCCATTGTCTCCTTTTCTGGTGTAAAGCATTTTTTACTAAAATTAAATTTTTATAATTGGTGCCCAGGGGGAGATTTGAACTCCCATGCCCTTGCGGGCGCTACCACCTCAAGGTAGTACGTCTACCAGTTTCGCCACCTGGGCGTTGTTTGATTTTAGCATATCTATACAAACTAAAAAACTCGTTGCAGGCGTACTTTTTCGAAAACATTGCGCAGGCTGACTGAGCCGAGCATAGCAAATTTTCAGCAGAAAATTATGCGTGTTTTATAAAAAGTATGCCAAAAAAGAGTTTTCAGTTTTCTACTTTTTCTGTTTCTTCTTCGTTTTCAGAGTTAACCGAACGCAACTTTCTGCGTACATCTTTTATTGCTTTAACACGAATATAATAAAGCTTTGACTTGCGAGCGCGGGATTTTTTGGTTATCTCAATTTTATCAATCGCCGGAGAATAGAGCGGGAAAATTCTCTCCACTCCCACACCCGAAGCCACTCTGCGAAGCGTAAAAGTCGCGCCTATTTCCGCGCCATGTTTGCGGGCCAAGACTATGCCTTCAAAAGCCTGAAGACGTATTTTGCCTTTTTCATCCAAGACTTTAGACCAAACACGCACTGTGTCCCCGGCGTTAAAGTCAAGTTTCTTTCTTTCCTCCACATTCACGGAAGTTAGTTTTGTTTTGTCTATTTTATTTCCTGCCATAACCGCTTTAATCTAACATAAACCCTTTATTTTTGCAATTTTAGACAAATTCCTGCTGATAGCATTTCACACAGTAGACTATTTCCGGACGGTCGGATGCATACGGGGTATAAATTTCTTTTTTACATTTATCACATATTCGATTATACATACCGGGTTTGTTCATGCGGGCAAACCTTCTGTTTTCTCTGCATTTTGGACATTGATGTGGAACAGGTAAGTTTACCTTGCGTAATAATTCCAATTCCCCTTGTATAATTTTATAGCCACGCTTGCAATTTGAACATTCAATAATTTCTTGCAGAATAGAATCATTTGTCTCTGTAATAGTTTGGGGCAAAGCTTCGGATTTGATAGTGCATTCCGCGCTTGGATTTTCTGTGTCATCCCAAGAATATCCTAGAGATGTTGCCTCCTCTTTCTCTTTCGGGAAAAATCTCATAGCATTTGATTTATTATAGGCAAAATTTCCAAAACCGGGAGAAAAAAACTCTCCGTAACTCCATACTCTGCCTAGTTTATCTATATAAGGATTTTTTTTCATGTCTTCAATGATTCTATCTTTCAGTTTTTCATAATCTTCTTTAGAATACTGCTTATTTAAAATACAATATTGTTTGTGTTTCAAATTTACGCAGCCAAAATTATTTTTACCGCTAATAGCCCAATGACAATATTCGTCATTAAGCGAATCAGGAAAACAGTGTGACGAAAATTTACAGTTACTAGCTCCATCCCCTACTTGAAGACATTCATATAGAAGTTCTGCTTTGTTGCCCCAGCCGGTATAATCTCTGCAGTCCTTGGTATCTGATACGGTTATAAGCTGGCACCATTTACAATTTTCAGCGTAATTTAATATATAGGATTCTTTAGAATTTTTAGAGAGATAAACATGCTCACCAGTCACGTTCAAATTAAATGCGTTGCCGTGAAACTCCCTGTACGGTTTAGTAATCCAAAATTCTCGCGCTTGTTTTTCGAATTCACGCAACTTCATCCAAGAATCAAAACCGAATTCTTTGAGTTTTTTCGCGTATTCTTCTTTTCCATACTGAACATTAAAAATATTATAACTGGCTCCTCTTAAATTCGCACATCCGATACAATTCATGCATCCATAACAATTGCGAGAAAACCAAATATCCACACAATCGTCAAAATCTTCGGAGAAAAAAACATTATAACTTCTAATGAATCCCGTTGATTCATAGCACAGCTCCGATTCCCAACCACGAAGGCAATCAGAACTCCATTTCAACCCATTTAAAATAGAAGAATAATAGACATTTTCACAAAAATCCGCCCATATGGTCATAAAACAATTTTTTGAATATGCTATTGAGTTTGTGTACTCACAATTTTTCAGAGTTGTATATGTACTTTCTAAAGTTGCATAAGGAGTTTTTTCGGAAAGTTCTTTCAATTGTTCAAGGAAAGGTCGACTAGGGTCATAATTTATGGCATATTCTGTGCCATCCCAATCATCTGCCCACCAACATGACTGACAATATACGGTCAAATCTTTCTGTGGAGAAAACATTGAGAGCATTCTCTTCCCGCACTTATTACAATTGCGCCAAAATAAGGACCAGCTATTCGCGCACGAAAATCGTCTAATCATTCTGCACTCCGGACACCAGGTAGGCGGAGGAACTTTTATTTTCTCGTAGAAATTAAAATCTTCCGGTTCTACTATGAAATCCTTTTTGCAGTTTTGGCAGATTTTCTTTTCGCTATTGTCCATCTATATATTATATCTTAGATTGACTTTTTTGTTTATGCGTTATATCTTTAAACCAAATAAACCATAGTTCATCACAATTTTTTGGGAGAAGTGAAATGAATACCACAACAGAAGTAAAAGAAGCTATCATTGAGTATAACGATTATTTATTCACTAAATCTAAGGACCTGATAAAGTTCAGTGAGGAGTATCAAAGTCATATTCCAAGGCTCTTAGAGTTCGTTAAAAAGCGAGAGGGTGGGCATGTAAGACTTCCCTTTGTAAGAATGAACACAGATGGCTCTCTTATGAAGAAGACAATGAACGGTCTGGTGAAGAAAGTAGAAAATACATCGTTCATTTTTTCCGTAAAAGAAACTCTGGATGATGTAACGTACGAGGATTCACGAGACATTTTCGTGCGAACTGACAATATATTAGGTGCAATACCTGTAATGCCTGGCGAAGAAGATATGAATGTCTTCGAAAACTCGCCTACTGAAACAACTCTAAAATACTTTAGCTTTCTGGAAAAAACCAAGAAGTTGATGCTTTCTTGCATCGGAGTCACTCATGCCGCTACATTATATTGGTGGTACGACGAGAAATATAAGGTTGGAAACTACAAAACAGAAGGGCAGATAGTGAAAGTTAACAAGTCAAACGTGGAGTATGATTGTGTTCGCGTCTGCGCTCCTGGGTGCATAGACATAACACCGCACTCAGAGATAAGCAGGTTCATTGCTCCGTATAAATATTTGAAGGGATTTGGAGCCGTATTTGGTGTTAGTCACCAAATCAACGCTTGTGATAATGAATAAAATTGTACATTGGAAAGGAGAAAAACATGATATTAGTTCTTTTGAACATAAATGGCACTGTTTACTATAAAGAGTGTGCCAACATGCCGGAAGCTACCCTCGAAGTAGCGGGGTGGCTAAAAAGAGCAAAAGGTAGCTTCCCAAATAGGAAGTTCACACCAATTTATTATAATGTGACTAAAAAGGAGTAGCGATACTCCTTTTTTTATTTACCTTTTATTATTTTTTCAAATTCTTTCGGCAATGTTGATTCTATTTTTATAATTTCCCCTTTCGGATTCTTGAATTCTATAGATTTCGCATGAAGTGCCAATCTATTTAATATCTTTGGACAAGGATTATTCGGAGCATAAAGAGAATCACAAGCCACTGGATGATTTATAAATTTCATATGCACGCGGATTTGATGCGTTCGGCCTGTTTTCGGATGGATTTCAAGATAAGTGAATTTGACGGGTGTCTCCTCAAGGTCGGACCTTTTTAAATTCTTAAGGTCCGACCTTTTTCCGACACACAGAGCTTCAAATCTTTTTAGAACTCTGTATTCGGTAATAGCTTCGCGAAGTTTTCCCCTTACTCCACGTCCGGCGAGTCTGCGGCGAAAGTCGCTTGGACTTCTGCCAATAGGTTTATTTATTGTCCCGTGGTCATTTTTGACCCATCCGGAGACAATAGCATAATAAGTTTTCTTTATTTCCCTGTCCATAAACTGTTTTTTAAAATAAGCGAAGGCCTTTTTCGTTTTTACAATAATAAGAACACCGGATGTTTCTTTATCCAGTCTATGCACGATACCTGGACGGTCAATTTCCCTCGGCCGTACGCCTATGGGCGAGGCTTTATCATTAAAAGTCACCGGCTCGCCTACTCCTTTCAATTTAGGATAATTTTTTAAAATCCAGTCGGTAATCGTTTTCTCTTTACTGCGTCCGTCAGGATGAACAGAAATACCTGAGGGTTTATCTATTACTAAAATATCCCCATCTTCATATAAAATTTTTATTTTTGCTGTCATTTTGTTGTGCCCTTGGTAGGAATCGAACCTACATCAAAGCCTTAGAAGAGCTTTGTTCTATCCATTGAACTACAAGGGCAATGCCTCGCCCGTAAGGCTATGGCCGAGGGTGCGCGGTGTAGGACTCGAACCTACGACCTTCCCGGTGTAAACGGGTTGCTCTACCAACTGAGCTAACCGCGCAATATTTACTTTGTCAAAACAGCATAACCGCGCAATATTAATGTACTTAATCCTTTATTTATACACTAAAAATCCTTTAACACAACTCCCAGAGCCGGAGCGAATATAAAAGATTCTTCGAAATTTATCTCCGGAATATTTTTTTCCGTATCCAATACATTAGTCCAAACATTAGCCAGTTCCACTTTATTTTTCATAGCAACAGAGAGATATTCTTTTAGCCCTTTTATATTAGCATTACTGCCGCAAAGAATTATTTTCTTGATTTGCGGTCTGTCCTTCCCGTTCTTTTCTTTGTTAACGTGCCAATATATAAAATGTTTGTTTATTTCATCGCATAAAATTGAAAAACCATTTAAAAAAGTTTTAGATAATTCCGCATTTTCAATATCACGCTTCAAGCCAAATTCTTTTTTTATTTTTTCCGCCTCCTCGAAACTTATATTCAAATTATTTTTAATCATCTCAGTAAGTTTCGCTCCGCCAAAATCAAGCACAGAAGTGAATACCAATGCGCCATCGGAAACAATAGAAATACCGGTACGCCTGTTGCCAAAATCCACAATCATATAAGTGTCTGAGTCGCCCTTTTTGATGACGGATTTGGCTATAGCTCCCGCCTCAAATTCAACCGATCCGGCACGTATCATGGAATTTTTAAAAACAGAAAGATACTCTTCCATCACGTTCCCTAGCATATTATCCACTTCGATCCCGAATTTTTGCTCGTTTTCGTCAAATAATTCATAAGGCAAAGAAATATGAGCGGATTCTATTCCTTCTTCCTTTTTAAGCAATATCAAAATTTGTTCCAGCCATTTCGGGTCTTTTATTTTCCCTGACTCGATAATTCCCATTGGCAGTTTTTTCTCCCCATAACGAGAAATTTTAATGCCATTTTTTGTTTTACTAAGTTCTATGAACTTTATAGACTCGTCTGAAATATGGAAACCAAAAGATGATGACTTAAACATCATTATATTATACTCCGTAGTAAAATTTTTAACAAAATCTTATCTTGCTCGCGTACCGACAGGGATTTCGTCATTTGGCGAGAGTAAAGAAAACTTACCGTCTTCCGTTGAAACAGCCAATATCATTCCCTGGCTTTCGATTCCGCGGATTATTCTCGGTTCTAAGTTAGCGACAAACATACATTTTCTACCGACTAAAACGCTACAGTCCGGAAAATACAAAGATATGCCGGAAACTATCTGTCTTGGTTTTTCTTCCGCTAAGTCAACGGACAACTTCAACAGTTTATCGGTATCGGGAATTTTTTCCGCCGACAGAATTTTGCCCACCACAATATCAACTTTTTTAAATTCTTCTAAATTTATCATTTTATTTTTTGTTATTATTTATTTTATCTAAATAGCGCTGTAAAATCAAAGCGGCAGCGGAAGAATCTATGCGTCCGCTTTTTATTTGCTTCAATTTGCTGTGCACTTGTGATTGGCTTAAACTTTTTTTACTGCTTCCCGCTTTGCGGGCTTCAACCGAGGTTAAAAATTCTTTTTGTTTATGGACCGGTAATTTAAATCTATTCTTGAGTTCTAAAATAAAAATTTCAATTCTCGCTGATAAAACGTTCAATTTTCCCGAAAAATCCACCGATTCCCCTACTACAATTTCTTTAATATTTTCTTTTTTGAGAATATCATTAAGTCTGTCAAAACTGCTTGAATTATTCAAAATAATTTCTTTCGGAAAAGCCAAAACGCCATTTTCATCCGAAACAGCCACACCTATTCTTTTTGTGCCATAATCAATGCCCAGAAACTTTTGCATACATAAAATACTAGCACAAATATTTATTTCTGGTACAATATTCCCTATGAATCAATTTAATCCGTTTTTTATGGGCAATAATAGTTGGGCGCTTATTATTTTATTAATATGGGTTTTGTTTTGGAAAGGCTGTTCACTGTGGATAGCCGCCCAAAATCATCAAAAAGTGTGGTTCCTGTTGCTGCTCGTAATAAATACTGCTGGAATCTTGGAAATTATATATATTTTCTTTGTCGCTAAAAAGAAGTGGAGTGATGTGAAAGAGATTTTCACTAAATCATCCTCCCCTAAAAAAGAATAAATAAAAATAGTTTTTCTATTGAAAAAAACCTTAAAATAAAGTAAGGTTATGCAGATGGAGGCGTCGCATAGCGGTTTAGTGCACCGGTCCTGAAAACCGGAATGTCGAAAGGCATCGTGAGTTCGAATCTCACCGCCTCCGCTTGTGCAAAAACGAGCACAATTTTATTTGTGCCGTTTTTTGTTAAGCTGAGGCGAGAAAGCCAACTGCTTGGCTTTCGTGTGAGATGAGAACGACGGAATATAATTTTTTCAGCAGAAAAAATGTATGAGTCGGTGCCCAGACAAATTTTTTGTGACGGCAAAAAATTTAGTCGAGGGAGAAATTCTCACCGCCTCCGCAAATGGTTTTTGTGGTAAAATAAAAACATGAATAAAATTTGGCATTCAAAAAATAAAATGCTTCTAAGGGCAACCTTGAAGCAAAAGGTTGATTGGCATAAAAAACATCAAAAATATTGTGCTTGCCGAAAAGTACCAAGTAGTTTATTAAAATATTTTAATACTAACTAACTATATGATGAAAGATTATGATAATTTTTTCCTACCAGTAAGTAATTTAGATGAAGCTAAGAAATTTTATAATAAAGTTCTTGGTTTACCAGTAAAGTTTGATTTTACGGACGATGGTATGACTGCTTTTAAAGTTGGTGAACAAGAACCAGCAATTATAGTAAAAGATGTAAAGAAATTTCCTGCCACAAAACCGACAATTTGGTTTGTTGTTGATGATGTTAAGATAGAATTTAAAAATCTCAAAGAAAAAGGGGTTAATTTTATTTCAGAACCTTTTGAAATCTATACTGGATTTGCAGTTGAATTTGATGATCCCTTTGGAAATAGACTAGGAATCACAGATTATTCAAAAAAGAGGTAATTCCATTTCCTAGTTAACCCTTATTTTCCAACAAACTAGTTCCAACAGCGTACCAAACCGCCCGCAAAGAAAATTTGATATAATAAATTTATGGATATTAAGTTAGGAAATTTAAATTTCATTCCTGCTGTTGAGCATCCTGAATTACTGGCAAAAAAAGTAAATCAGGCATTTTCTGTTTTATCTGAGAAGGATAGCATAGGTGTCGCAGAAATTGACCCAAATCTTTCTGATACAGCAGCATTTTGTGAACACTATAAAGTCGGTATGGAACAAGCCGCCAACTGCGTGATATTGGAAGCTAAAAAAGCCGACAAAAGTTGGTTAGCGGCATGCGTAGTTTTAGGCAATACCAGAGCGGATGTCAACGGAGTTGCGCGCCGCACTTTAGACGCTCGCAGAGTTTCTTTTGCCCAAATGGAACAAGCGGTAGCGCAGACAGAAATGGAATATGGGGCTATCACCCCCATCGGTCTCCCTGGCGACTGGCCTATTTTAATTGACAAATCAGTGGTTGATT
The DNA here is from genome assembly GCA_964408725.1 of uncultured Candidatus Saccharibacteria bacterium. Lineage (GTDB taxonomy): Bacteria > Patescibacteriota > Minisyncoccia > Phycocordibacterales > UBA9973 > UBA9973. Next base: position 4,035 of record CAYPAN010000012.1, on the reverse strand, counting down.
CAGAATATGTGATTATAGGCAGCGGCATTCGTGGTTCAAAACTAGCTGTAACTGGTTCTTTTTTAGCATCTCTCCCAAATGCTACCGTTATTGAAGGATTAGCCCAGACCCGTATTTAAATATGTTCCTACAGCGTACCAAACCGCCCGCAAATAAATCGTAATTAGTGTTATAATATATTTACATGAAACAGAAAAGATTTGTAAAAATAATGTTTATCACTCTGGTTATTATCTTGTTGGGAATATTAGGATATACGGCTTTATTTAAGAAACAAGCATCATCGGCAGTACTAACTGGTTGGTTGTTTTCTCTTAAGAATGGTAATTTGTTTTTTGTTTCTCCTCAAACAAGTATAACCGATTTAAAAGTTCTCACAGAAAATCAAGTGAAAGAGATTACAAATTTAACGGATATTACTCCGGTGACATATCAGACATTACTGACACTGGATGAAGCGAGAAAAATTGCAGTTGACGATAAGGAAGGTTTTATTTCGGAATTTTTGAAAAATTATGGTGAAGAATATAAAGATATAACTATAGCTCCAACAAGCGATATGGTTTTACTTTTTACTGACAACAGGAAACCACTTGCATGGCTAATACCCGTGTATTCCAATGGAAAGTGTTTTAGTGCTGAGGTGATTGATGGTCACGATAAAGTTGATATGATGAATCCTAGTTGCGAAGTATCAAAGGAAAAAGCCGAAGCTGTTTTAAATGAATATTTGCAGAGTAATGGGATTACCGAAAGTACAAAAGAAGGAATATTTTTTCAATACGCTGTCTATTCTCCATCGTCAGGAGTTATTCCTTCTTCAACATCAATCCCAATAATTCCTCCAGAAACCATCCCTCCAACAACCTCCCACTAAATTCTTTTAAAATGTGCTAAACACCCTTATTTTGCAATAAAGAGGTTCCAAAAGCTCGTTCGAGTCTGAAGACTCTCAGAGTCTGAACGACGTACCCCTCGGCCATAGCCTATGGGCGAGGCAAACCGCCCGCAAAAGGTTCTAATTTTTGTTATAATTATATTATGAATTCTGATGATAAAGAAAAAGAAGGCGAAGAAAATAGAACTAATAACCAAAATAATACTAGCGATAGTGAGAATAAAAACAATAGTACTGGAAATTATGAAGATGATGATGCCAAGGGAGATGAAGAAGGAAAAAGTTAGAGTATAGCAAGAACGGTTCTTGTTATTTGGAAGACATGATATAGTTCTTAAAGGTCTAGTATTTTATTAACTTAATTTAAAAACTATGATAAAAGGAAACTTTCTTGGTGCGGCGATTGTTGCGATAATATACACGGTTTATATTTTAATGAGCCCTAGCGCAATGCCTTCAAAAACTGCATTCGTATCGGCATTGGTAGTTTTAAACGCTTTGACTATCGTGTTGATGGCTTTTGCATTCAAATAGAAAACAAGTACTGGCATTAAGCCAAAAAACTCCAAGTTTCGGCGTATACCCTTCAATCAACATTTCTAAACACATCTAAACACCTCCGCCGGTATTAAAATCCTTCCAAGTAAGAAATTTTTTCTTCTAAAACCTTTAAAATAGGTGCAGTTTTTGGAATTTCTTTTTTCATTAATAAGATGTCGCGTAAAACTAAAAGTGTTTTCTTATATTTTTGGATAAAATTCCCAGAGCGTCCAACCATAATCTTTTCCCAATCTGCTCGGGTTAAGGAATTCACAAACGAAGCTAAAAATTCCTTGGAATTATCGCTACTGTGACCCCCAAAAAGTTTTTGTTTCTGGTCAAAGTTACTTTCATTAATGGCCTTATAAAAATCACTGGGTTCTTTAACATAACCCAAAAAACCCAATTCCCCCGGATTGAAACTTTGAAACAACTTCTTCCAAGATGGGCTAGAACTTATATGGTAAATCCTATCAAATAGATGGAATGTCTCATGCTCAGCAATAAGATCTGGAAGTATAATCCCGGCTTTCCCATTCGTTTCCTTGTCCAAAAGGCCTTTCTGAAAACTAAGAACGACGGTGTCGCGATCGTCAAAATAAGCGTTGAGTTGCGGGCTATCAATCATATAGAGTTTCTTCACTTTTTCTCCCGGCAAAGCACCGAAGAGCTTTTCCGCTATATTCACACCTTGAACATAGAGCGAAATATTTTTACCATTAATATATTTAGTCACTTCCGGCGAGGCAAAAATCGAGTAATTGGTTTTAATGTCCTTTATATCCAGCCTGTGTTCCATCGGCCGCAGGGCAAAATCATCGATTTTGCCATCAATGCCCAACGGTTGCAAATCTAAGCTGACAAAAGACTCATCCAACTTGTCATTGCTAGTAAGTGGATAGGCTATTTCATAAATTACCTGTTCATACCGACCGACACTATCAACTTGGTTGGTAACACAAATCTGATTCCCAAAAGAGTCATAAAATGTTTTCTCGGCAAGAAAATTCTTGGCTGTATCGCTTTTTTGAATTTTTTCGGAGCGCTCAAAAATAATCTTGTTAAGACTAGCTATTCTTAAAGAGCCGTAGCGAATAAGCGTGTCAAGATCGATCTTGCGATTAGAGAAAGAAGTGACATCCCCCTCACCTCTCCGACCGAAGTCGATACTCATCCGCCAGTCATTTTTCTTTATTTCCTGGATGATTTTCTGAATCTCCGGATTAAAACCCTTATCGGCGAAAGTCAAAACAGTCTCTGCATTAAGTGGTTTTACGCTTTCTAAATCAACCTCATTCTTTGTTCCCTTCATCGTAGCAATGATATCCTTCGTATTTTTTTCGAGCCAGGCATCATAATCCTTACCATCAGTACCCTGAAAAAATTGACGGAGAAGCACCGGTTTCTTGCTCAACCAATCCTCGAATATTATTTCCCTAGAAGTTGAATCTTCTCTCAAGCCAAAACGCAGATGATAGCGAGATATTCTTATGGGTCCGTTTTTTTCTTTATTATCTACGATAAGACGATTGTCAATTCCAATTAGTTCACCTGCTGTCTCTTCTAATTTGTTTAATGGATCGCCCCCGTAGGTATGGCCTCCCAATTTGGATATTTCTTCATACAGGCCAGAGGTACAATCCATCGGTGAACTATAACCCATTCCTGAGAAAGAGATGGAAGAGGATTCTATATTAAAATCTATTTTTTTATCTTTTAATGTCTTTATCAAAGAGAGATACTGCAATTGTTCGGCGCGGAGTTTTTCTTCCTCCTCAACTTCTTCTGGGGAAAGACGAATTTGTTCCGTTTTATCATTATCGATGAATTTTTCCGTCGCCTGAATATCCTTCAATGAATTTTTGCCTCCAGACTGCTCAAAAGCGAAAGTTTCATTCGAAAAACCAAGAACACCTATAGCAAGCAGGAGATTCAATGCGTGACGACGGACAGCGGGAGAAACCATAACCGAGCGAGTCTTTTCATAAATTTTTTCGATAAAAGTTCTGACCTTTGATTGCTCCGCACCCGATTCCAAAATCTCATTATCTTTAAAAAGAGACATTTTTCTCCAAAAATACGATTCCTCTGTCCTATCCGACATAGAAATTCCAACCTCAGATTTTTGTCTTCCTTTAAATTGATGGTCTAAAGATTCTTTCATAATAAGACAATATCATAAATTATGGGAACTATATACAATGTTACCCTAGCTTAACTTTATAATCCTTGCTGATGTAAGCATTGCTGATAAAAGAAGTTTTGTGTATCATCACTTCCATTGATTTTTTCTGCACTATCTATTGCATATGCTTCACACTCGGAATGAATATGGGCTGGTCTAATTGCAAACCAATTAAAACATACCCCGAAAATAATTAAGGCGACTAGTGCGTAAGTAATATATTGAGGTGGATATTTCATGTTATTTTTTATTATTAGCTTTTAATTTTTTCTCGTCTTTATATTTTGAGCCAGCAATAGCACCAAGCACCTCATCAAAAGTTGCTGATACTCGCTTATGAATTTTCTTTTTTCTGCCTCTTGTTTCTTTCATTATGCGGTTAATATCTTGTAAGACATTTTACCATTATTTG
>CAYPAN010000011.1:0-13985 GCA_964408725.1 uncultured Candidatus Saccharibacteria bacterium | reverse complement strand
AACCAAGATTCACGGCTTCAAAGGCCGCTGTCCTACCGTTAGACGATCTCCCAATTTTATTCCATTTTCAATTTTAACTCTCTTTTACCTTTCGCTGTCTTATAATACCTTTCCATATTAAACGCTTGATATTTATCATCATAAGTTTCGTAAAATAAAATCTCAAATGGAATACGATGTTTGGTAGATTTTACCTTACCCGAATTATGATAATCTAAGCGTTTTTCTATGTTTTCTGTACAACCTATGTATAAATTATTATCTTTTTTACTTTTTAATACATAGACATAGTACATAAATAACACGTGTCCTACCGTTAGCCTCGCCCATAGGCTACGGCCGAGGGACGATCTCCCAATGGCGTATATGCACATATATAAAATACACCAAAAAAGACAAAAAAACAACGTATTTATAACCTATGATATAATTAAATAATGAATAAAACCTTTACAAATATTTTAGGTTGGTATGGAACATTGGCAATTATAACTGCATATATTCTAGTCAGTTTTTCTTTCCTATCAGCTCATTCTATGTTATTTCAAATTCTAAATGGAACTGGAGCAATAGGAATCGTTGTTATTTCTTTGTATAAAAAAGCATATCAACCGGCAGTATTAAATATCGTTTGGACACTTGTTGCCCTTATTGCGATTATAAATATCCTTAGGTGAACATAAAAATATGGATTCTAAAAAAGAATTAAATATAGAAACAGAGAAAGAAGTCTATTTTTATACACCTTATTTTTACGCCCTTGATAATTTTTCCGCTTTTACCATTGAAATCTGGGGAAGAAAGTTTCCAACTTCCGAACACGCTTATCAGTGGAAAAAATATGCTATTTCACATCCTGATATTGCCGAAGAAATTTTTAACGCGACAAGTCCCAATCAGGCAAAAAAAATTGCTGATGCGCACAAAAAAGACACTCTTCCGGAATTTCATAAAAAAAAAGTACAGATAATGGAGGAAATACTCCGAGCAAAAGCAAACCAGCATGAAAAAGTGCAAAGAACGCTTAAAGAAACAGGAGACAGGGAAATCATTGAAAATTCACCCGTTGATAGTTTTTGGGGAATTGGACCTGAAAGAAACGGACAAAATATGGTTGGCAAAATTTGGATGAAGATAAGAGATAGTCTGTAAATTTGATATAATAAAATCATGAATTTTATAAAAGATTATGTTGAATATTTGAAGGATAATCCGCAGGGTTATTGGTTCAAAAGAAAATTATATGGCTGGGGATGGGTACCGGTGAAATGGCAAGGGTGGCTCGTTTTATTTATTTGGATTATATTTTTTTCTTACGCAGTTGTCACAATGAAACATGAACAACTAGAAATGGCTGTTTTAATAATTCTTGCTATTGGTTTGTTGTTTTATATTTGTTATAAAAAAGGAGAAAAACCAAAATGGCAATGGGGAATAAAAAAAGATAAATAATAATTTTTATATTATTTTATGGAAAATCTTTTAACAAAATCAAAAGAAATAATAGAAAAAATAGAGTATTTGAATATTGCTTCTATTACTCCTGAAGGTCTGCCTTGGAATAGCCCCGTATATTGTTCTTTTGATAAAGAACTTAATTTTTATTGGCTATCTTGGAAAGAAAACCAGCATTCAAAAAACGTAAGAAATAATCCAAATGTTTTTGCTACTATTTATGATTCAACAATTCCATCAAATATTGCTTTCGGGGTATATTTTCAAGGTAAAGCATATGAATTAAGTAATCCCGTTAATATTGTCGCTGGTTTAAAATGTCACTATTCCAGAAGTAAACATAAAATAAAAGACGCAGTGATGTTTTTAACATCACATCCAAGAAGAGTTTACAAATTCGTTCCGGAAAAATCTTGGATTAATACAATGGGCGAAATAGAGGGGAATTATATTGACGATAAAACTGAATTGAATTTAAAAGAATTACAAAAATTATTTTAATAAATCTATGGACATCCAACGGCCAAAATCTAAGCAACCAATACCGGAAAACGCAAAACTGGTTTTTGAAGGCGTGCTTTTTGACGTATATCAATGGGAACAGGAATTGTATGACGGCAGTAAGACAATTTTTGAAAAACTAAAAAGACCTGATACTGTTGTCGTATTTCCTGTATTGCCTGATGGAAAAATTATTTTATTGGAACAAGAACAACCGGGCAAAGAACCATTTATAAGTACGGCTGGTGGAAGAGTAGATGAAGGAGAAGAAATCCTTGAAGCAGCGAAAAGAGAATTATTGGAAGAAACAGGTTATGAAGCTGAGAAATATATACTGTGGGATGCGCAACAGCCAACAAGCAAGATTGATTGGGCTATCTATACATTCATAGCTAAAGGACTTAAAAAAGTCGCCGACCTCCATCTTGATGGAGGGGAGAAGATAACTCTCAAACCTGTAACTTTTAATGAATTTATAGAGTTTAGTAAAGATAAAAAATTTGGTGAAAAAGAAATAATTTCAGAACTTTTAGAAGCAAGATTCTCTCTGGAGAAAAAAGAAGAATTACGTAAATTATTTAGCCCAGAATATTAATATGAATAAAATAACACACGAAATTGAAACAAAGGTTTTAGATATCAAAGAAGAAGATATAAAGAAAAAGCTTGTTTCTTTAGGCGCTCAAAAAACCCAAGAAAATAGACTTATTGTGGATTGGTATGGACCCAAAAATTTGACTCACCATGGAGATGACCCGTGGTTTTTGAGAATTAGGTCTTATTCAGATGGAAAAAATGAAGTCACTTGGAAACCAATATCAGAGATTCTTGGTACAGCAAGAAAACATAAAGAGATTAATTTTTTAACAGAAGAACCGGAAAAACTTTCCGATTTGTTTGGAGAACTTGGGCTTGAAAAATATGCCCATCAAGAAAAAGATAGAACATCTTTTTCTTTTAAGGAATGGAAATTTGATATTGACCAATATCCTGGAATGCCGGCATTTTTAGAAATAGAAGGAAATAGCGAAGAACATGTAAAAGAAGCGATGAGTCTTCTTGATATAGAAAACAACCGCACTTGGGCGGAGGGTGAGAGAACTCTTATAGAGAATATTTATAAATTAGATTGGTATAGTATGAACTTCTAAGCCCAAGTAATCTAAAAAACTGCCTTTCGGGCAGTTTTTTAAAAAAAGAACTAATCTCATAGTTATTATTGTCCTACGACTTCAGAAGAGGAGTTTGCGGAATCGCTGACTCCTGCTGGCGCTTTACATGCGAGAGTAGCGGTCCTGAACGCCGTCCAAGCGCCAGTTTTAGCCGTCTTCCATGCGGCAGTAGCCGATTTAACGGATTTAGTGAAATCAGCCCAGGCAACTTTCACCCCAGCTTGTACTGTTTTTGCGGTTGTGTTTGAATAAGCGCCTGACAATTCTGTCGCGCGGGTGGTGTACGCAGATTGCACAGCTTGAGCATGAGTAGCTACAGCGGCATCAATTGCTGTTTCTCTGGTACTTACAGCTCCACTAACGCAAGTGATAGCGGCAGCAACCTTGGCTGCGTTAGCAGCGACAACAGCAGCCCTTGCTGCAGCTCTTGTTGCGGCAGTCGTTGCAGCAGGTGTAGTTGCTGTTCCATCAGTTGTTTGAGCAGACACAAAAGAAGCTCCTGACAGAGCCATAGCAATCACCAACATACCTAATATTTTTTTCATTTTTAATTTATTTAAATTATTAATAATATTTCGACCTTATACTTATACTATCATATTATTACGATATGGAAGGTATAAATATGACAAAATTATTCTTGTCATATTTATGTTCTCTGTATCGTAATGATATATATAGGAAGGTAGGAGGCCGAATACCTTTAAATCATTAAAAGTAAAAAATAAAATTATGAATAAATTCATCAAGAAAGCTTTGTTAACCGGTTCTATGGGCGCTCTTATGGCTACCGTTGCTATAGCTCCGTCAGTGTTTGCTCAAACAACCTCTACTCCAGCAACAGGAACAACAAGCGCGATAACAACCACAAAAACTACTCCTAAGAAAACAGTTAAGAAAGTTGTTAAGAAAGCCGCTGTCAGCACCACAAAGACTGCCCCAACAACGGTTAAAAAAGTTGTCAAAACAACAAAACCGAAGAAAAGTGCGGTAAAAACAACCACTCCAACTACGACTACTACTCCTACAACAGGAACAAGTGGCCAGTGGTAATAATAAAAGTTCAACAGAACATAAGTACCCTGCATTTTATTTAAATGTGGGGTATTATGTTTATATATGGATTTATCCGATGAAGAAATTATTAAAAAGATACAGGAAGGGGAAACAGATTTATTTTCTACAATAACCGGCCGCTATTTTGATAAAATTTTCCACTATACTTCAAAAATGCATTTTGGCAACATTGCGGAAGCCGAAGATTCAACCGCTGAAACTTTTTATAAAGCTTACCGTTTTATAAACACATATTCTCCGGTTATTCCATTTTCCTCCTGGATATACCGTATAGCAAAAAACACTGTAATAGATTCTCTTCGTAAACACAAACGTCAGCCAAAAATATCGCTTGAATCTTATTTGGAAACACATAGTGAACCAATGCACGATTTTAAAAAAGATACATATGATGAAAAGATGCTTGTTGATATTTTTCTGGACTATCTGGATGAAGAGGAGAGAAGCTTGCTCACTATGTATTATCTGGAAGACATTCCTATAAAAGAACTGTCCGATTTGTATAAAATGAAAGAAAATACCATTAGTGTTAAAATAAAAAGGATAAAAGAGAAAATAAAAAAATTAGCGGAAGAAAAAGGAATCAAATATTATGAATAGCAAAGAAAGAATGTTGGAAAAAATAGAAGAAAATATCAAATTAAAAAGACCTATACCGTCTTGGATTATTTCGTCTGTGCGTTTGGGAAGTATGGGTTTCTGTATATTGCTTTTATTATTTTCGATAATGTTTATCGGCATTTTTATACTGGATATTTTCGAGAAAGCTTCTATTGAAGAATTCGTGGAACAAAATATTTATAACCCGTCTCATTTTCTCTTTGAATGTGTTCTAATAGCTCTTATTCTGGTCGCTTTTTTCGTCTTTATGTACAGAAAGTTTGATTGGCCGCTCGTGAAGGAAAAAAATAAAATATTCACTATAGCTATATTATTCGTATTTATTTTCGGCTTCGGCATCGCAAAATTAGCCGAAAACGTATTTTTCATAAGGCAAAGCCTGCATACTGTGAAAGATGCTTATGAAGATAATGCGCCGGTGCGCAGCGCCCAAAAAATAGCTACTAACACAGTATTAGAGGCGTCAAACAATATTTTAGGCATAATATCTTCTCTCAAGGAAGAAGGGGAGAATATCGTAATTTCAATCAAAATAAAGAATGTTGAGAATACTTATTCCATAAAAGAATCATCCATCACGGAAAAATTGCGCGTCGGTGAAAAAGTCGCTATTCATTTGGACACTGACCAAAAGACTATTTTAAAAATAAAGATTATAAAATAATAATAATAAACCGTTAGCGCATTCCTAAATTTATGCTATAATGTATTTCGGTATGCAGAAAATATTTTTCTTTCTCAAGAATTTAATCCGATCAAAAATAACAATCAGTATTTTAATATTGCTTGCTCTTGGGGTAGGGGGATATTTTCTTTTCCATAAAAATCCTGTATATCAATTTATAACCGTAGAACGCGGAACAATTGATGAATCAGTCTCTCTTACCGGCAATACCACGCCCAATCAAAGCGTTTCTTTGGCTTTTGGCAGCAGCGGCACTATTTCTCATATATATTCAGCTCTTGGAAAACAAGTGTATTCAGGGCAAACATTAGCGGAGATTAATACGAGCGACCTTCTTGCCCAGCTTCGCCAGGCGCAAGCTAATGTTGATGCCCAACAGGCAAAATTAGACGGACTCAAGGCCGGTTCTCGACCTGAAGATATTGCCGCTTCGCAAGCGGCTCTTGATAAGGCCAAACAGGACCTTACGAATATGTATGGAAGCATCAGCGATATATCCACGGACAGCTACGCGAAAGCTAACGATGCGGTGCGCACGGAGCTTGAATCATTTTTCTTCAATAGTGAAACAACCAATCCAAGTCTTACTTATGTCACTTCCGGTTCTCAAGCTCAAGCCGACACCCAATTAAAAAGAATCGAATCAAGCACAATCTTGAATCAATGGCAAGACCAGCTCACAAATATCGACCAATCCGATACCGGGCTTGAAACATTATTACAGAACGAAATATCATACCTCTCCACTGTGTTGAAATTACTTAATAATGTTTCCATAACTCTGGATGGCTCCCTTTCTTTAAATACGTCGACTTTGACCACATATAAAGCGAATGTTTCCGTTGCAATCAATGAAGTAAATACCGCTACTAAAAATTTAAATACTGTTTCCCAAAATATAGCTTCCCAAAAATTAATTGTCTCGCAACTGCAGGCTCAGCTCGACCTCAAACGCGCCGGTTCTCTGCCGACCGATATTTCCGCCCAACAGGCGCAAGTGGAACAAGCGCAAGCGAGTGTAGAGAGCATAAACGCAAAACTGGAAAATGCCCGGATTGTGGCGCCCATAAGCGGCACAATTACGCAATTTGACGCGAAAATAGGACAACTTGCGTCTCCAAATACTCCTCTTATAGCCATAATGTCAGATACCGGATATGAAGTGGACGCAGGGGTTTCCGAGACGGATATCGGGAAAATTTTAACGGGTGATACCGTCAGTATGACGCTTGATGCTTTTCCGAATGAAACATTCACCGGGTCAGTATTTTATATAGCACCATCCGAAACAAATACGGACGGAGTGATAAATTATGAAATAAAAATTTCTTTTGATAAACCCGATTCGCGGCTGAAAAGCGGACTTACGGCAAATATTGATATACAAACAAAACACAAAGAGAATGTTTTAATTCTTCCCCAATACGCCATCTTGCAAAACGACCAGGGCACATTCGTGGAAACGCTTGAGAATAATAAAATAATACAAAATCCGGTGACTTTAGGTATAGAAGACCAAAAAGGAAATGTTGAAATAATCTCCGGGGCTACGGAAGGGGAGCAGGTCCTAAATATCGGACTTAAAGTGTAATGATTGAGGTAAACGATTTAAAAAAAGAATACTTAGAGGAAGAAACACCTACGAAAGCTTTACGCGGGGTGACTTTCTCAATCGACAAAGGTGAATTTGTTTCAATTATGGGACCTTCGGGTTCCGGTAAATCAACCCTCCTGCATATCTTGAGTTTCCTCGACAGACCCACCGGTGGTTCTTATAAATTTCAGGGAAAAAGCATCGATGATATGACAGATAAAGAATTGGCGCATGTCCGCAACAAAGATATGGGTTTCGTTTTTCAATCATTTAATCTTCTTTCCCGGTTGACGGTCTATGACAATGTTGAGATACCTCTTATCTATTCCGATATTCCACCCAAAAAGCGCTCCACACTGGTGGAAGAAGCTGTGCGTTCAGTCGGGTTGGAAGAAAAATTATATACCGAAGCCGGTAAACTCTCCGGCGGCCAAAAGCAACGCGTGGCTATTGCCCGAGCATTAGTGACCGACCCAAACGTCATTTTCGCCGACGAACCGACAGGCAATCTTGATTCACAATCAGGTTTGCAGGTTATGGAAATATTAGAATCCCTGCATCATAAAGGCCGCACAGTGGTCTTGGTGACGCACGAAACACAAACAGCGGAGTTTGCAAACCGTATTATTAAAATAAAAGACGGAATGGTCGAAAGTGATAAATTAATTACCGCAAATCATTTACGTAGCGGCAATTTAAAATAATATGCTTTTTAGAGACGCCTTTAAAACTTCCACCCGCAGTCTGACACATGGCAAAATGCGTTCAATCTTGACGATGTTAGGCATTGTCATTGGCATTGCTTCCGTTATCATTCTTATGTCCATAGGCCAATCGGCTCAGGATATCATTTTAGGTCAGGTTCAAAGCATCGGCTCCAATCTTATTATTATCATACCTGGCGCGCCTTCAAACGGAAGATTTTCTTCTCCCGCTTCCGCCCAGGGAATAGTCATCACCAGCCTGCAACAAAGAGATGTGGACGCCCTGGAACGCGAGCCGTCAGTCAGTCTTGCGGTGCCGGAGGTCCGCGGACAAGCCGATGCTGTTTATGGAAATAATAATGTGACTGTCGGTTTCACCGGCTCCACGGCTGATTTTTTTACGGTAAGCAATCTGGCAAAAGTGTCGGAAGGTCAAACTTTTACGAAGAGTGATGTTGATTCCGGAAATCATGTGGCTGTTATCGGCCCAGATCTCGCAAAAACTTTATTTGGCCCCAACATTAACCCGATTGATAAAACTGTTCATCTAAAGGGTGTTTCTTTTCGTATTATCGGCGTCTTGGGTAAAGGAGGGACAGGCGCTTTCGGTGTTGATATAGGAAATTTAGTGGTGATACCTCTTAGTGTAGCTCAAAAACAACTCTTGGGAATAACTTATTTCAATGTCATTGTCGCTCAGGCAAATCCCAGTTATGATATAAACTTTGTGAAATCACGTATGACATTCGTTCTACGCCAAGACCACGGCATAACCGACCCGAATAAAGATGATTTTAATATACAAACTCAAGCGGATATTTTATCTATTCTTGGCAGTATCACCTCAATACTCACGCTTTTCCTAGCGTCTATTGCTTCCATTTCGCTTATCGTCGGTGGTATAGGCATTATGAATATAATGCTCGTTTCAGTAACGGAAAGAACCAGGGAAATCGGACTTCGCAAAGCAGTCGGTGCCACAGATAAAGACATCTTACAGCAATTTTTAATAGAATCAGTCCTGCTGACTTTTGCCGGAGGCGTTATAGGCATTGCTTTGGGCGCGGGAGTCGTGGGGCTTGCATATTTTGTTCTTTCAACTTTCTTTTCCATCGGCTGGGTTTTCGCTTTTCCAATTTCATCCGTAATTTTAGGACTCGTTGTCTCGGGTGTGGCAGGTATAGCTTTCGGCATCTATCCGGCGCGCAAAGCGGGCAAGAAAAATCCAATAGACGCCTTGCGTTATGAATAAAGGAAGGGCCGGCCTCCTTTAGTTATCCACAGTATTTTAAAAAAGTGATAAAATAGTGTTATGCAAGCCGAAACTAAACAATGCCAGAATTGTAAAAATGACTTCACGATAGAGCCAGATGATTTCGGATTTTATGAAAAAATGAAAGTTCCTCCGCTGACATTTTGCCCAGAGTGCCGAATGCAAAGAAGAATGGCTTGGAGAAATGAACGAGCTTTATATAAACGTAAATGTGATTTATGTAATAAAAATATAATAGCTATGTATAACGAATCAGTTCCTTTTCCAGTTTATTGCAGAGATTGCTGGTGGGGGGATAATTGGGACCCAACTACCTACGGAAGAGATTATGATTTTTCTAAACCATTTTTCGAACAGTATAAGAAATTTTTAGAGATTGTTCCACGATTTGCTTTATGGCAAAGAAATGTAATCAATTCAGATTATTCTAATAACGTAGGAGAGTCTAAAAATATTTATTTATCGGTTTCAGTGATTGCTGAATCAGAAAATGTTTTTTATTCAAAATGCGTAGATAAATCTAGAAATATAGTTGATTGTCTTAATATTATAAATGATTCAGAAAATTTATATGAAAATGTAGAAGCACAAAATAATTACAATTCACAATATCTTTTGCTTTGTCGAAGCTGTATGGATTCATATTATCTTTTTGATTCTATAAATTGTAGTAATTGTTTTATGTGCTACAATTTGCGCAATAAAAAATTTTGTATTGATAATCAACAATATTCTAAAGAAAATTATTTTAAAGAAATAGAAAAATTTAATCTAAAAAGTAGAATCGCACGTGAATCTTTAAAAGAAAAGTTTGAGAAAATTAAGAAAAAAGCAATATATCGCTTTGGTAATATCAACAAAGCTGTTAATTCTACAGGTAATAATTTACTAAATGTAAAAAATTGTAAAAATTGTTTTGAAGTTTATAATATGGAAAATGTTAAATATTGTTATAGGGCATTTGATTTGAAAGATTGTATGGATATTACCCAAGCCATTAAATCTGAACTAATGTATGAATATGTTACAGGCGCTCTAAATGACTATAATGTTAAATTCTCTATTTCCGCTTTAAATTCTGTGAGAAATGCCGACTATACGGATTCTTGTATGGACTGTAGCAATATTTTTGGTTGCATTTCTCTCAGAAAAAAAGAAAATGCTATCTTTAATAAGGTTTATTCTAAAGAAGAATTTACCAAATTAAGAGAAGAAATTATACAACAAATGGAAGATATACCTTTTGTAGATAAAGTGGGCAGGGTTTACAAATATGGAGAATTTTTTCCAATTGAAATCTCTCTTTTTGGATATAATGAAACCTTGGCACAAGAATATTTTCCATTAAATAAAGAAGAGGCCGAAAAAAATGGTTATAGATGGCGTAAACAAATTATGAAAAATTTCGGAGTTACAATACCAACCGAAAACATTCCGGACGCCATAGATGAAGTGGATGAAAAAATTTTAGAAGAAGTTTTAGGCTGTAGACATAAAGGGAATTGTAATCATCAGTGCAATACTGCTTTTCGCTTAGCAAATTACGAACTATCTTTTTATAAGAAAAACAAAATTCCTCTCCCTGCCTTATGTCCCAACTGTCGTTACTATGAAAGATTTTTACAATTACCCGCATTAAAATTATGGCATCGAAAATGTATGAAGGTAGGTTGTCAAAATGAATTTGAAACTCCATACGCACCCGACAGGCCAGAGATTGTATATTGCGAGAGATGTTATCAACAGGAAGTGTATTAAAAATAAGGTATAATCATATTATGAACTTTAAGAAAGCCGGAATAATTCTATTTTTAATCTTTTATTTATTCCCAATATATAAAACATTCGCGCAGAGCCCCAATACCGGTTTTGTGCCGGCAAACATTTGGTATTCAAAAGACCCATTCCAGGAAGGGGATAAGATAAAGATATATACACTGATTTTTAATCCTGACACGAAGCAATTGTCCGGCACTGTGGATTTTTTCGATAACACGGTTTTACTGGGCAAAAAAGATTTTACCATAGCGGCAAATGCCACAAATGCCATATCTATAACTTGGACTGTGACGGCAGGAGACCATAATATTTTTGGCGAGATTGAAAATGCTAAATTTTTGGCATCAACCGGAAATTATCAGGCAGTATCACTTGCCGAAAATCAAACGCAAAAGAGTTCACGCACCGTCGCTAAAAAAATAATCCCAAGTGCAACCTTAAATTCTTCTTCTCAAACAAATGATACCGTATCCTCATTCGTTTCAGGTATACAAAACGTAATAACGGAAAAAACACCGGATTTTATAGTGAAGCCAATAGCCTCAAGCGCCGGCACAGTTGAAAATTTTCGGCAGAACATTGCTACTGCTTCAGAAAATAAGAAAGGGGAAATAGAAAACGAAATTAAAGTTCTGGAAAATGCAAAAGTTGTCTTGAATTCAAAAACGGCGGCAAATACATTATTAAAACCTTTCAAATATGCGGAGCTGTTTCTTCTTAACGTTTCCTCTTTTATTTTAAACAATAAAGTTATATTTTACGGAATAATAATTATTTTTATTTTCTTTATTTTGCGTTTTATTTGGAAAAAAATCTTTTAACCCCATACCCCAGGGATATGGGAAATCCCATATCCCTGGGGTATGGGAAATTGTATTTTAAGCTTAAGTGTGTAAAATAGGGTTATGGTAATCCGAATTTTGGCTTCTATCGTTCTATTATTATCCGTCCTTTTCGGGCCTTTTTGGTTGTCTGTCATACTAGTGTTAGTGGCAATGATTTACTTTCCTTTTTTTTGGGAGGGCATAGCTTTGTTTTTTATTTCGGATTTGTTGTATGGGATAAACCAAACGAGATTCCTTAATATATTATTCGTTTCTTTTATTGTCTCCATCATTGCATTTATAATAATAGAATTAATAAAAAAGAAAATCAGAGTTTCAACTTAAATAATAAAATGCTCAGAAGAATGTTAAATAAACAAAAAATAAAAAATGCCAATTTCTTCGTCGAACCCGATGAAATTTTTCTTGATTCCAAAAATTTACAAAACTTTGACCGCCAACAATTTGAAGGCCGTATAGAAAAACCGATTCCCAAAAAAGCTATATTTTTCGTGGGTATATTTTTCCTGTTATTTTTAGTAGCTTTTTCATCCAGACTAGGATACCTTCAAATACAAAAAGGGGAAGCATATTTGGACAGAAGCACGAATAATGTTTTAGAAAAACAGGTTATTTTCAGCGATAGGGGAATTATTTATGACAGAAATAAAATAGAACTCGCTTGGAATAAAAAAGATTCGGACACTCCCACTTCAATCCGGACGTATTTATCACCCGGGTTTTCACACTTGCTTGGATATGTAAGTTATCCGATGCAGGATAAAACCGGAAATTATTGGCAGAGTAATTTCATAGGCAAAGACGGACTGGAAAAGGAATATGACCAATCGCTCGAAGGCACCAATGGTTCAAAAATCGTGGAAACAGATGCCCGCAAAGTTGTTCATTCCGAAAACATAGTGAATGCTCCTTTGCGCGGAAAAGATTTAGTGACAACTGTTGATTCGCGTATCCAGACGGAATTATTCAATTTAATCAAAAATTTATCCCAAAATAATTCTTTTTCCGGAGGAGCAGGCGTGCTAATGAATGTTCAAAATGGAGAAGTGCTGACTTCCGTCAGTTTTCCGGAATATGATTCCGAAGTTCTGTCTTTGGGTAGCGATTCACAGAAAATCCAAAGCTACCTGGATGACAAAAGGAAAGTTTTTCTGGACAGAACTATTTCCGGACTTTATACGCCGGGGTCTATAGTAAAACCATTTTTTGCCGTCGGAGCATTGGCAGAAGGCGTCATAGACCCGTCCACAAAAATATTATCCACAGGTTCTATTTCTATTCCGAATCCATATTTCCCGGACCAAAAAACCGTTTTCAAAGACTGGAGAGCTCAGGGATGGGTAAATATGGTGCAGGCGTTAGCCGTTTCGAGCGACGTTTATTTTTATGAAATTGGCGGAGGATTCCAAGACCAAAAAGGTTTAGGCATAGCAAATATCGAAAAATATGCGGAACTTTTTGGGATTGGAGAAAAAACCGGCGTGGACTTACCGGACGAGAAAGAGGGCATAATACCGAGTCCTTTGTGGAAAATAAAAAACTTCAACGGCGATGCGTGGCGTATTGGAGACACTTATCATACGGCAATCGGACAATATGGATTCCAGGTAACTCCGATGGAAATGGCCCGCGCAGTGTCTGCTATAGCAAATTTCGGGACGCTTGTCACTCCGCATTATATTTTAGGAGACACGGAAAAAGAAAAAGAAACTACAAATATAGGTCTGGAAAAAAAATATTTTGACGTCGTCCAGGAGGGGATGAGACAAAGCGTGCAGGTAGGAACTTCCACATCGGTTGATGTGCCTTATGTGCAGGTAGCCGCTAAAACCGGTACAGCTCAATTAGGGGTGAACAAAAATAAAGTTAATTCCTGGATTATCGGTTTTTTCCCGTATCAAAATCCAAAATATGCCTTTACAATAATGATGGAGGCTGGACCGTCTTCAAACAATATAGGCGCATCTTCCATAATGCGCCAGCTTTTGGATTGGATGTCTGTAAATACGCCCGAATATTTTAAATAAGATAATTTGCGCTTTTATGTGTTTATACTGTATAATACGGAAATGAGTAAAGTAAAAATAATCTTTGTTTTGGGAGTTTGGGTAGCGATATTGCCATATTTGGGCTTTCCGTATTCTTTAAAGAATATACTGTTTTCTATCACTGGTTTGGGTATAATTTACCTTGGTTATCTTTTATATAATGATTTTAAAAAAGTAGAAGCGGAAGAAAAAACTTTTGAAAACTTTTCCGAAAACAGCGACGCTCTATTA
>CAYPAN010000010.1:0-14658 GCA_964408725.1 uncultured Candidatus Saccharibacteria bacterium | reverse complement strand
AAAACAACCACTACAAAAGATGGCTTAGAGCAAGCTGTTCGCTATCCTTGCTCCGGGGGTAGGGGTATCTCGGCTTACAGCCGCAGTATGCCTTTTCGATTAGCTCAAAATAAATTTCTCGCTAATTACGAAAAGCTTTTCGCTCCCTACACAGAAGTGAAGTAGTTCACTTCTTCCCCGGAGCTCAAAAAATCAAAAAGCCCACCTTCGTGGACTTTAAGATTTTTACGAGCTCCGGGGGTAGGGATCGAACCTACGACCAATCGCTTACGCTTATCCTCTTATTACTAAAAGGGACGGACTATATCATATCCATATTTTAAGATTTCTCTAAAAACTTAGGACCAAGGCGCTTCCCCTCACATATTGCGAGAGTACTCCCCGAAGGGATAGTCTCTACACCTTCCCTAAAAATTTTAGGGCTTGGCTCGGGATTGTCCTTCGTTTCCGCTCAGGATTTCCCCGAATTCACCTTGTTTATTCAAACTACTTTTCAATAGGAAGCTGCAATATTCCTGCCTCGATTTCTCGATGGCAGTTTGCGCACACTAGCAAGCACTTATCAAGCTCAACCTTTATCTTTTTCCAAGACCTAGTATAACCCTTGTCGCCTATGCCAAATTTTTTATCGGACTTTTTGATGTGGTGAAGCTCTAAGGCCCCAACACATTTTTTATATCCGCAAGCCAAACACTTGCCGCCTTTATATTCAATGGCAAGTAATTTTAGTTTTTTCCTTCTTTTGGCAACAGCTTTTATAAGTGCTTCACGCCTGTCCGCATATTTCCTTGTATCTGACATAATATAATTATACCAAATCAAGGCGTTTTTACAGGCGACCGCTCTACCGCTGAGCTACCCCGGAATGTATTTAACTTAAAAAAGAACTTTCTTTATCTTAACAGAAAATGAGCAAAAAACAAGATATTTAAAAAGTTATTTGAGATGGATTTAATACCCGATCCTTCTTCTCAACAAGTATGAGCCGTCGCTGTTGTGTATCAATGTCAGATGATGGCTTATGTCGTGGTGTTCTCCGTCGTGGGGAGTTTCAAAATGAGATACGTGGTTGACCAAATCTCTCTTTGCCGCCTCAAAAAAGACGTTAGCTTCTTCGCCACTAAGATTATTTAAGTATTCCGCGGCGTATTTTGCGGAATCGCTTGACCCGTCAATTTGCACTTTATTTCCGTGTATATCTATTGTTTGCATATAATAATTAGATTTTTATTGATAATTAATAATTATAACAGATTTATGATATAATTATATTGACAATGGAAAAAAGATTTTTAAATGTGCATCCCGATGTTTTGAAACTGGGAGTCGTGAGTTTCCTTACGGATATAAGTTCTGAGGCTATTTTTTCTATTTTCTCAATATTTTTTACGGTAGTGGTGGGTGCTTCCGCTTCGCTTCTTGGATTGATAGAAGGTTTTTCAGATTTCTCCGCATCTTCCTTGGATTATTTTGCCGGCTGGCTGTCGGATAGATCCGGTAAAAGAAAACCGCTGGCTTTCGTTGGTTATGGTTTTTCTACTTTAGCAAAAGTGATGCTTTTAATCGGTTCATCTGTGCCCTTGCTCGCTTCGTTCAGGATAATTGAGCGCTTGGGTAAAAGCTTCCGCGGTCCGCCTAGAGACGCATGGCTCTCCGAAGTGGCGGAACAACAAAACAGAGGATACGCTTTCGGCTTGCATAAAGCGATGGATAAGGCAGGAGCCGTTTTAGGGCCATTGGTGGCTTATTTCTTGCTTTTATGGCTGGGTCAGGGTATGAGTACTTTTCATATTATTTTCATAATGGCGGTTATAACTGCGGCTGTTTCTGTCGTGGTTCTTTCTTTGATGAAAGACCGTCCCGGAGTGCCACACGAAAGGGAAAATATTTTCAAGGCTTGGGGAACTTTAAGCTCAAGGTTTAAATCTTTTCTTGTGCCCGCGAGTATTTTTTCTTTGGCGTATTTTAGTTTCGGATTTTTGCTTTTGCGCGCCTACACTGTGGGCTTTGCTATTAAAGATGTGGTGTTGCTTTACGCTCTTTTCAATATTTCCTTCGTGATTATGGCCGTGCCCTTTGGTAAGCTGGGAGATTTGATAGGACGAAAATATATTATTATTTTGGAATATGTAATTTATATAATTATGTCTTTGGGCTTCGTTTTCGCCACGGGAAAGTTGGAAGTGATTATTTTGTTCCTGCTATTTGGCATTTTCTACAGTATTGATGAAGCCCAGAGCAAAGCCTTTATAGCAGACATAGAGAAAGACAGGAGAGCCACGGCCATAGGGATGTATAATTTTGTCACGGGTTTGGTTTATCTTCCGGCTTCGGCGATTGCGGGCGTGTTCTGGATTTGGAATCCCATATACGCTTTTATTTTTGCGGCGGTTGTGGCCTTCGTTGCCCTTGGTGTTTTTGTTTTTCTGAAGCCTTGGAAGTTAAAAGAAGATTTTAGATAAACGTGCTATAATAAAAACATTATGGAAATATCAAAAAAAGCCTACTGTTCTTTGCTCGTAGCAATAGTGGTTCTGGTTGTTGGTTTAATTGCGCTTTTTTACCTTTATCAAAACAAACAAAGTGTCGGAGTGTCGTATAGCGTAGCTCAAATAGACGCTGAAGCCGGTAAGCCATATGTAACAAATATAATTCGGCAAACAGAGCAGAATACTTATTTTCGCAAAGTTCTTTTTACGGGCACAAGAAGTCAGCTTGTTGTGATGAGCATTCCTCCGGGCGGGGAAGTCGGAGATGAAGTGCATAAATATAATGAACAGACTTTATTCTTTTTAAGCGGCACCGGAAAAGCGGTTTTAGACGGCAAAGAAAGTACAATCGGGGCGGGTGATGTGGTAGTCGTAACACCCGGCACGGAACATAATTTCATAAATACTGGCACTGTTCCGCTAAAAATATACACAGTGTATGCTCCGCCGAATCATATTGATGGAACTCTTGAGGCTACAAAAGCAGATGCGGATAAAAATACGCAAGATGAAGCATATGGAGAGAAAGCGAAATAAAATTTATTATTAATAACTTAAAATAATTATATGGCAAAAAGAGGCACAACACTTAGTCCAAAAAAGAAATCAAGACATTCTCATAAAACCAAGAAAAGACTTGAAATCAAGCGACTCACGCTCGCTAAAAAAGCCGCTCGAAAAAAGTTTAGATAAAATTTCTTATGAAATCCATATATAAGTTTCTTGATACGATTGAAGATAAAATCAGAGGCAGGTTGAGTCATTATCCGGTTCTTTACGCTTTTATCGGCGGCGTTGGGGTGGTCATTTTTTGGCGGGGTATTTGGCATACGGTGGATTTTTTCACTCAGGTCATATTTTCCTATCAGCAGAATATCTCCCTTGATTTGGGAACTCTCCCTTGGTGGGATGGACCGCTTTCGATTTTAGTTGGCAGCCTTTTGCTTTTATTGACGGGTTTGTTTGTCTTTGACTTTATCGGCAGTCAGACTATAATTTCAGGGATTAAAGGGGAAAAAAGGATAGAGCAAAAAACAGAAGAGGAAATCAGGGCGGAAAGCGGAACTATTGAAGAAATAGAGAAGGAAGTTAAAGAAATATCCCGTCATTTGAGCAGTCTGGAGAAGGATTTAGAAAAAAGTAATAAAGTGATATAATAGAAACATATGGAAAATATGAAAAGTTATAGTGTTTTGGTTCTAGGTGTCGTATTGTTGGTTTTTTCCACCGTATTTTTTATCTCCGCCGAAGATTTTTCCAAGCAGGGGTCTTATGTTGAAGTGAAAGGGTTGTCGGAAAAAATAGTGAAAGCCGACACCGCCATTTGGTCCATAAGTTTTGAAGTCAAATCAAATGACGTGGATTCTTTGTATGCCAGCATAGAAAAAAATGTCGCAGCTATTAAATCTTTTCTCATAGCGAAAGGTTTTGAAGATTCGGAAATAAATGTCGCTCCGGTCAATACATATCAAGACACATATAAGGATTCATTGTTCAGATACGATTCCACTACCCAGTTGTCTGTTTACACCCAAAAAGTAGATTTGGTTAAATCCGCCTCCAAAGATACTCTGACTTTAGTGAAAGATGGAATTGTTATGAATCAAAATTCTATAGATTTTGAATTTTCGGATATCAACAGCGTCAAGCCTGAAATGTTGACGGAAGCGATAAAAAATGCCGAAGATACGGCGGCGCAAATCGCAAAAGAGTCTGGGTCTGCTTTAGGCAGTTTGCATCGTGGCAGTCAGGGAACATTTGATATTACCGATAAAGACCCGGGCTCTCCGGAATACAAAAAAATACGTCTAGTTTCTACCTTGCAATTTTTGCTTAAATAGAAATAATTAGGAACAATGAATTCCGAAGTTAAACAATGCCAGAATTGCAAACAAGACTTCACCATAGAGCCGGAAGATTTCAATTTTTATGAAAAAATAAAAGTTCCTCCGCCGACGTTTTGTCCAGATTGTAGATTTCAAAGGAGGTTGATGTTTCGGAATAACCGTGTTTTTTATAAACGAGAATGCGCTCTCTGTAAAAAATCATTATTGGCTATATATAATAAAGAAAGACCCTTTACGGTTTACTGTCGTGATTGCTGGCTTTCTGATAAATGGGACCCTACGACTTTTGGTAGTGAATATGATTTTTCTATTCCTTTCTTTACCCAATTCCAGTCGCTCCAAAAGTCAGTTCCGAGGGTGAATCTTTACCGGGATAATTTTGTTTTGAGTGATTATTGTAATTATGGCCTGGATTTTAAAGAATGTTATTTACTGTTCGGAGGAAAGGGAAATGAAAGAGTTTATTTTGGTAATCAGGTTGTGGATTCCAAAGATTCTGTGGATGTGGCTTTCTCGGAAAAAGTTGAATTTAGTTACGAAAATTTTGAATGTCAAAGAGTTAATAAGTTATTTTTTAGTTGTTATTCCATGGACTGCGTTGAAAGTTATTATCTAATGGATTGTAAAAACTGTATGAATTGTTTTGGTTGTGTTGGACTTGTAAATAAGCAGTATTGCATATTTAATAAGCAACATTCCAAAGAAGAATATCTGAAATTCATAACTTCAAGCAATATCGGTAGTTTTAAAGCTCATCAAGAATTTTTAAAAAAACTGGAAGAAATAAAATTAACGGTGCCACACCGCTATGCCCGTATATATAAATCCACAAATTCTGATGGAGATGATTTGTCCGAAGTTAGAAATACTCATGACTCTTTTAGTTCACGCCAAGTTGAAGATTCTAAGTATTTATTTTTTTGTAGAAATAAAACGAAAGATTGCTATGATACCTCATTTCAAGGTTTTAATGCTGAACTTTTGTATGAAGTTGCTCACGGTTTTGCTGGGGCAAATACAGCTTTTAGTATTAGGAACCTGTATAATCAAAATACGTATTATAGTGAAGAATGCCAAAATTGCTTGAATGTTTTTGGTTGTGAAGGTTTACGTAAAAAACAATATTGCATTTTAAACAAACAGTATACTAAAGAAGAATATGAAGAATTATTACCAAAAATAATTAAACATATGGCTGATATGCCGTTTGTAGATAAGAACGGAAGAGTTTATAAATATGGTGAATTTTTCCCTGGCGATTTGTCTCCGTTCGCTTATAATGAGACTATTGCTCAAGAATACTTTCCTTTAACTAAGGAAGAAACTTTAGAACAAGGATATTTTTGGGAAGACGGAGAGATTAGAAATTATAAAATTGATATAGAAAACAAAGATATACCTGACAATGTGCAGTATGTTGCTGATAATATAGTAAATCAAATTATCGGTTGCGCACATGGGGGAAAGTGTCTGGAACAATGCACAGAAGCGTTTAAAATCGTTCCGGAGGAATATAAGTTCTATAAAAGAATGAATCTGCCATTACCAAGACTTTGTCCGAATTGCAGACATTATCAAAGATTAAAACAAAGAAATTCGTTGAGACTTTGGCATCGTGAATGTATGTGTAATAAAAAACACACCAATCATGAAGGACATTGTAAAGTGGAATTTAATACAAGTTATGCTCCCGACCGACCGGAGATAGTGTATTGCGAAAAGTGTTATCAGCAGGAAGTTTATTAAATACGAAAACGAAGGTCCGACCTCCTTTAGTTATCCACAATGCTTGTAAAAATGATAAAATATCATTATGCAAACTGAAACCAGAAATTGCCAAAACTGCAAAAAAGACTTCGTAATTGAGTCTGAAGACTTTAATTTTTACGAAAAAATAAAAGTTCCACCACCGACTTTTTGCCCGCTTTGTCGAACACAAAGACGCTGGGCTTTCCGTAATGAGCGTGGGTTTTATAAAAGGAAATGCGATTTTTCCGGCAAAGAAATTTTTTCTATGTATGCTCCTGATTCTCCTGTGAAGGTTTACGAGAGAGACATTTGGCTCTCTGATGTCTGGAACCCGATGGACTATGGCAGAGATATTGATTGGTCGCGGCCATTTCTAACTCAGCTGTATGAACTTATGCTCGTAGTGCCTTTCAAGTCCAATAACGTTATCCGCGGTGTAAACAGCAACTATTCCAATAACGCTACCGACCCTAAAAATTCCTACCTCGTTTTTAATTCTACCAATGCTGAAGACTGTATGTATTCCAATGGCATTGATTTCTCAAAAGATTGCATAGATGTTTCTCATGTTTCAAAAGCGGAATCTTGCTGTCGAAGTTTTTGGATTACCTCAAGTTATCGTGTGCATTATTCTTCCCAATGCACGGATTCAAGCGACCTATGGTTTTGTAAAAATTGTGTGGGATGTGTGAATTGTTTCGGTTGCGTAAATTTGCATAATGCAAACTATTATTTTTTCAACCAGCAATATAAGAAAGAAGATTACTTAAAGAAAGTCCAAGAGTATGAATTAAATACTAGAAAAGGTATAGAGCGAGCCCAAAAAGAGTCCAATACTTTTTGGAAAAAATTTCCGAATAAAAATATACAAGGAGTTAAAAATTTAAACTCGAATGGTTCCTACGTCACTCACTCAAAGAATGTAAAAGATTCTTTTCTTATCAGAGAGGGAGAAAATTTGCGTTATTGTCAGTATTTGCAAACAACTCCGGGAGCCAAAGATTCTTACGATTATTCTAATTGGGGTGAGGGCGCCGAATTGATTTATGAAACTATCACAGGTGGTTATGGAATGCAAAATGTTAAGTTTTCATTTCTTACTCAAGAAAATGTGCATGATGCGGAATATACCGTAAGCTGTTTAAGTTCGGAAAATATTTTTGGTTGTGTGGCCTTGAGGAAAAAGCAGTATTGCATTCTCAATAAACAGTATACAAAAGAAGAATACGAAGTTTTGGTAGAAAAAATTAAGAAACATATGGACGAAATGCCTTATGTGGATAAAATGAGTCGTGTGTATAAATACGGAGAATTTTTCCCGGTTGAAATGAGTCCATTAGCGTACAATGAAAGTATTGCCCAAGAATACTTTCCGTTGAAAAAAGATGAAACGCTTGCAAAAGGATATAGATGGCACGAACCCGCTTCTAGAGATTATAAACCGACTATTTTGGCCAAAGATTTACCCGAAGATATTGGGGATGCTAAAGATTCTCTGACAGAAGAAATCATAGAATGCGCGCATAGAGGAGAGTGTAACCAGGGTTGTACTAAAGCATTCCGTATAATTCCAAATGAACTGCAATTTTACCGCAAGATTGGCTTGCCTGTCCCTACCTTATGTCCGGCTTGCCGCACGATGGAAAGACTCAAAATGCGTCTAGGCATAGAACTTTATGAACAGAAGTGTATGTGCGCCGGTAAAAATTCAAAAGATGAAATATATAAAAATTACAGCCTACACACCCATGGTGACGAGCAATGCCCAAATGAATTCAAAACAGGATATAATCCTGAAAAAGGAGATATCGTGTATTGTGAAAAGTGTTATCAGCAGGAAGTTTATTAAATACGAAAACGAAGGTCCAACCTCCTCCAGTTATCCACAATGTTTGTAAAAATGATAAAATATCCTTATGCAAACTGAAACTAGAAATTGTCAAAACTGCAAGAAAGACTTCATGATTGAGCCGGAAGATTTCAATTTTTACGAGAAAATAAAAGTCCCTCCGCCGACATTTTGTCCACTTTGTAGGGCAGAGCGAAGGCTTACTTTCAGAAATGAAAGAAAGCTTTTTAAAGTTAAAGATGCTTTTACTGGTAAAGATATTTTTTCATTGTATCCTACAGAAAGTGGCAAAAAATCTGTTACTGAAGAAGAATGGTTTAGTGATAGTTGGGACGCAATGGAATATGCCCGAGATTATGACTTTTCAGTAAATTTCTTTGAACAAATTTCAAAATTAGAAAAAGAAGTGCCGGTTTTATCTTTAAGAGTTGAATATATGGTGAATAGTCCATATTGCGCAAATGCCACAGCTTTAAAAAATTCTTACCTTTGTTTTAATTCCAGTTATTCAGAAAATTGTATGTATGGAAACGCAACTGATTATTCTAAAGACTGTTTAGATAATTCACACATAAACCATTCTGAGCGATGTTATGAATCTTTTTGGCTGCAAAATTGCTATCAGTGTTATTTTACCATAATGTCTGCGGAGTCCCGTAATCTTTGGTTTTGCAGAGATTGTCTGGGATGCAATGACTGTGTCGGTTGTGCGAATTTGCGCAAATCTGCATATTGTATTTTTAATAAGCAATATTCAAAAGAGGATTTTGCTGTTGAAATAGAAAAAATGAATTTAAATACTATTTCTGGAATCAAAAAAGCAAGCGAAAAAGCAAGGGCTTTTTGGAAGACCAAACCAACAAAATATCACCAAGGATTGAAAAATTTAAATTCTACCGGTTCTTATGTTACAAACTGTAAAAACGTAAATGATAGTTTTCTAGTAAGAGAAGGAGAAAATATGCGATATTGTCAATATCTTCAAGTTCCAAAAAATAAAGATTGTTATGATGTTTCTGCTTGGGGTAGTAATACGGAATTAAGCTACGAAACTTGTCTTTGTGGCGGTAATTCATATGATATGAAATTTTCACATGATAGTTGGCCAAATTGTAAAAATTCAGAATATTGTATAAGTATGTTTAGTTCCTCGGATTGCTTTGGTTGTGTTGGATTACAGAAAAAACAGTATTGTATTTTAAATAAACAATATACAAAAGAAGAGTATTTTAAAATGGCGGAAAAAATAAAACATCATATGGACAAAATGCCTTTTGTTGATAAAAAAGGAAACATTTATAAATATGGTGAGTTTTTTCCAATTGAGCTTTCTTCTTTTGGGTACAATAATGGAACTGCAATTCAATATTTTCCAATGACCAAAGAAGAAGCCGTAAAAAGCGGTTATGCTTGGATTGAAGTTTCACGAGGAGAATATACTATTACAAAAAAAGCTTCAGAATTGCCGGATTCAATTGATGAAGTACAAAAAGAAATATCAAAGGAAGTTATTGAATGTGAAAATTGTAAAAATCCATACCGTATTTTGGAAAACGAATTTTTGTTTTATAAAAGAGAAAAAATGCCCTTACCTCATTTATGTGATGAATGTCGTTTTGAAAGAAGAATTAAAGATAGATTAAAAATTGAACTTTATGAAAGGACTTGTATGTGTTCTGGAGAAACGGATAATACTGGAGTTTATAAAAACACAATCAAACATTTTCATGGAGATGAACCTTGCGGAGAAAAATTTAAAACGGGGTATAGTCCAGATAGAGAAGAAATAATTTATTGTGAAAAGTGTTATCAGCAGGAAGTATATTAAAATTTCCCATACCCCAGGGGTATGGGAAAAAATCTATGAAAATAAATAAGAAAGAAAAAATAGTGGCGGTAAGTGGAGGATTCGACCCGCTTCATATCGGACACGTAAGAATGTTCCAGGAGGCAAAAAAATTAGGTGATAAACTTGTTGTTATTATAAATAATGATAATTGGAAAAGACAAAAAAGGAAGCATGTTTTTATGCCTGATTACGAACGCAAAGAAATTATAGAAGCTTTAGCTTGTGTGGATAGGGTAGTTATTAGTGGACATCCTAAAAATCCCAAAGGTCCCAAAAATATGAGCGTGAGCAAAGAGTTGCTTAAAATTAAACCACATGTTTTTGCAAATGGAGGAGATAGGAATGAAAAAGATGCCAGAAATCCAAACTCCTCTCTGTATTATGACGTGGAGATGTGTAGAAAATTAGGCATTGAAATGGTTTTTAACGTAGGTCGTGGGGGTAAAATAAGGAGTTCCTCGGAGTTGTTAAAAGAGTATTCAAAAAAAATTAAGAAATAAGGTTGGCTAGAATAATATAAAGAGTTATAATGCGTGTATGATTAAGAAGGTACTAAAGAAAAAAGAAAAGAAAGTACTTCCAAAAACTGTCGCAAAAAAAATAACGGCTAAGAAAAAATCGGCAAAAACTTCAAAGAAAGCCGTAGAGCTTATAAGGTTTCCGCATAATCCAATTATTGAACCTCGCCCGTATTCTTGGGAATCAAAAGCCACATTTAATCCCACTGCTTTTTTATCGGATGGTAAAATTTACCTGATTTATCGGGCGATAGGAGACGATGATTCTTCGGTGTTGGGCTATGCCTTAAGTAATGATGGTTATAATATTACAGAAAGGCCGTTGTATCCGATATATAAAAGACCTAATAATTTTACAAAACCAGATTTGTCTGTTTCATCAATTAATTATATTTCTGGCGGAGGTTGGAATGGCGGATGCGAAGATCCGCGTGTTACTTTGATTGACGATACTGTTTTTATGCTTTACACCGCTTTTGACGGCTGGGGGTCTGTCCGCATAGCTTTGACTTCAATCAAGCTAAATGATTTCAAAAAAAAGAAATGGAATTGGCAAAAACCGGTTTTAATTTCTCCGCCGGGTGAAATTCACAAAAACTGGGTTTTGTTTCCCGAAAAAATAAACGGCAAGTTTGCTATTCTGCACAGTTTCTATCCGAGTATTCTCATAGATTATTTTGATGATTTAAATGAGCTTGACGGCAAGAATTTTATCAAAAGCGATAACACAAGACCCATAGATGAAACAAGGACTTGGGACAGCTGGTTCCGCGGGGTTGGCCCTTCTCCCATTAAAACCGATATAGGATGGCTCATTTTATATCAGGCTATGGACCACAGAAATCCTGACAGATACCGAATAGGAGCGATAATTCTGGATTTTAAAAACCCGACGAAAATTTTATACAGGTCAGGGAGCCCGATTTTGGAGCCGGAAGAGGATTATGAAAATAACGGATATAAATGGGGAGTGGTTTACTGTTGTGGAGCCGTGGTAAAACCTGCCCGCCCTCATGAAAATTCGGGAGCAGGCGGGGATGGAAAACTCTTTGTGTATTACGGCGGGGCGGACAAAGTCGTCGGTGTGGCCTCAATCGAGCTTTCGGACTTGATTCATAATCTTATGAAAAATAAAGCAGTTAAATTAAAAAAGAATAAATTGTTTAAACCTTAAAAAGAATTTATGTTTGTCGTAAAAAGGTCAGAGCACAATCCTATAATGATTCCAGACAAAGACCATTATTGGGAAGAGTTTGCGAGTTTTAATCTTTGTCCGATTAAGCGCGGCAAAACTTTTTACGGACTATACCGGGCAATCTCGGCTGTGGATGTATTACAAAATCCCCGCCAGGTTTCCGTTATAGGTATCGGAGAATCCAAAGATGGAATACATTTTAAAAACCGTATCCCATTTATCGTTCCACAGGAAGAATGGGACAAATTCGGCTGTGAGGACCCTAGAATAACCTATTTTGAAGGTGCCTTTTACACTTTTTATACCGCCCTTTCAAAATACCCTTTTAGCTCTGATGGCATAAAAGTAGCCGTTGCCGTATCTCATAACTTAAAAAAAGTTGAGGAACGGCATCTCGTCACTCCCTTCAATGCCAAAGCAATGACTCTTTTTCCGGAGCGTATAAATGGAAAGATTGCGGTTATGTTTTCTTATCATACCGATTCTCCTCCGGCTAAAATAACTTTTGCTTTGCTGGATAAAATAGAAGAATTGTGGTCGCAAACATTTTGGGAAAAATGGGAAAATAAAATTGACGATTACACGATTGATTTAAAACGTTCCCCGTATGACCATGTGGAAATCGGAGCTCCGCCTCTTAAAACCAAATATGGCTGGCTGATTGTTTATTCTCACATCCAAAATTACTTTCCGTCACCTAACAATCTTGATAAAATTTTTGGCATTGAAGTAGTACTGCTTGATTTGAAAGACCCAAAGAAAATAATCGGCAGAACTAACGGTCCGATACTCGTCCCAGAAGAGCCTTACGAACTCTCCGGATATGTTTCGGATGTTATTTTTCCGACTGGCGCGTTAATAGAAAAAGATATGCTCACGATATATTATGGCGCAGCTGACACGACAGTATGTTCTATGCGAGTCAATTTAACGGACCTTATTTTTAGCATTCATTATCAATATAAAGACCAATATCATTTTAAACGTTTTCCAAAAAATCCAATCATTGCTCCTATCATCGAAAATAAATGGGAAGCGCAAGCCACCTTTAATCCCGGGGCTATACTGCTTAATGGGAAAATACATATAATGTATAGGGCAATGTCGAAAGATAATACCTCCACATTTGGGTATGCAATGACGGAAAACGGCACTGATATAACAGAAAGATTGCCTGTGCCTGTTTATGTTCCACGGGAAGATTTTGAAAATAAAAAAATCAATAATGCGAATTCCGGCTGTGAAGATGGCAGATTAACGAAAATCAGCAAAAATATTTACTTATGTTATACGGCATTTGACGGTGTCGGACCTCCGCGGGTGGCTATCTCATCTATTACAGAAAATAATTTTATTTCTCATAATTGGAAGTGGGACAAACCTTCTCTTATTACTCCTTCAGGTCTTGATGATAAAGATACTTGTCTTTTTCCTATAAAATTTTCGTTAGGTTATTTTATTTTACATCGTATAGGTAATGAAATTTGCGGAGATTATTTAAAATCGCTTGATTTTAAAAATGAAACTATAAATAAATGCATAAGAATCATTGGACCCAGAACAAACACCTGGGACAGCGCCAAGGTCGGCATTTGCGCTCCGCCGATTAAAACCAAATACGGATGGCTGTTGCTTTATCATGGCGTATCTAAAAGTCACAGTACTTATCGTGTAGGGTGCGTATTACTTGATTTAAAAGACCCGGCAATAGTGCTCGCTCGCAGCTCTGAACCAATTTTCGAACCGGAAGAGCAATATGAAAAAAACGGAATCGTTAATAATGTGGTTTTTCCTTGCGGTATGGTGGTGAAACCTGCCCGCGCAGGCGGGGATAAATTGCTTTATATTTACTACGGAGGCGGGGATAGAGTTGTAGGTGTGGCCACGATGGAGCTTAATATTATTTTAAAAGCTCTTATTCATGGTATGAGGTGTTAAAATTATTTATATGTTAGAATAAATATATGAAAATAAATTTACAGGGGAAAAATTTTGAACTGACGGACGCCATTAAGGATTATGTTTTAAAAAGAGTCACTAATCTGGAAAAATTGCTTTCCACCATTGAAACAGATGGAGGGGAAATATTGGTTAATTTTGAGGTTGGAAAAAGCACTCAACACCATAAATCCGGCGTTGTTTTTCATTCAGATTGCCTGATTAATATAGGCGGAAAAGAATTTTATTCCAGCTCCGATAAAGAAGATTTGTATCAGGCAATTGACGAAGTAAAAGAGAGCCTATATGAAGAGATAAGAAGAAATAAGGACCGCAGGCAGACATTATTTAAAAGGGGGGCGGCTAGTGTTAAAAAAATGATGAAAGGCCTTTCAAAAAGGAATCCCTTTACGTCCAAATATTAATTTTTAGAAATTCTTTGTATTTTATTTCCTTTCCGCCTTCGGGAATAATTTTAAGAATTTTGAATTCTCCATTTTCTAGTGCAGCGTCGGTAATTATGATTCTTTTACCATCTTTAAAAAAGAAAGTCCTGGGCCAAGTGGCATAAGCGCGGAATTTGTTGTAATTTATAATTCCGTTGTCGTTCAAATCTATAAGCCCGTCTTCTTTTTTAATTTTTTTACAGTAAGTGGCTTCTTTTTCATTTTGTGGAGTTAATTTTATTTTCCTATCAATAAAGTTAGGTAAAGTTTTTACTAAAAGCTCTCCTCCAATTTTTATCAAACGAGCTCGCAAGTCGTGAGCTTTTTCATCTTGTCCTATTTTAACTTTTTCTTGGGATATAATAGGACCTGTGTCCATTTTGTATTCCATTTGCTGTATTGTAATACCTGTTTCTTTGTCTCCATTTAAAATTGCCGATTCCACAGGCGAGGCTCCGCGATATTTTGGCAGTAGTGAATAGTGTATATTTATAGAGCCCATTTTGGGCATATTTAAAATGTCTTCCGGAATTATTTTTCCATAAGCGACTACCAAGAAGAGCTCTGGGATATTTTGCTCACCACGAAAATTTTCTGCTGAAAATTTTCTCTGTCCGTCGCCGTCGCTCCTCCCAAGGGTTCTCAAAATATCCCAGAGCTCTTCTTTTATTAATTTTTCAGGTTGTATGTATGGAATTTTATTTTCTATGGCCCAAATTTTTACCGGCGGGGGAGTTATTAGCATTTTACGTCCCTGAGGCCTGTCAGGCGAAGTGAC
>CAYPAN010000009.1:6318-15526 GCA_964408725.1 uncultured Candidatus Saccharibacteria bacterium | reverse complement strand
GCCTTATGGGCACTGTCGTAGAGGTTCTCTCCGACGATAAAGGCATTATTTGGCCTGAATCTATTGCGCCTTTTCAAATACATTTGCTTCTATTGGGAGAAGATGAAAAAGTTGTTGTCGAAGCGGAAAAAATATATGAAAATCTTTCAGAAAATTATGAAGTTTTGTTTGACGACCGAAAGGAAATTTCTGCGGGGGAAAAATTCGCGGACGCGGATCTGTTAGGTATTCCTTACCGTGCCGTCGTTTCAGTCAGAAGCCTGAAGGAAGGGGGAATCGAATTAAAAAAACGCACCGAAGAAAAAGGAAAGATTGTATCTTTAGAAGAGATGATAAAAATGTTGAAACCCTAAATTAATAAAGGGCCCACTTTCGCCAAAATACGGCGAAGGTCGGGCCTTAAAAACATTATGTTTGATAAAATTTACAAATTAATTTCCAATGATATAGGCATAGACTTGGGTACATCAAACACCCTAGTATATTTGAAAGGTCACGGCATTGTGATTAACGAACCTTCAGTCGTGGCGGTGAATATCAAAACTAACCAAATTCTGGCTGTGGGTGAAAAAGCCAAAGAGATGCTGGGGCGCACTCCGGGACATATCAAAGCAGTCCGCCCGCTTGTGGACGGAGTCATTTCAGATTTTGAAGTTACGGAAGAAATGCTTTCATACTTAATAAATAAAGCGAACAAAATGTCCAAAAAGTTTGCCAGGCCAAGAGTTTTAATTGGTGTTCCGTCCGGCACGACCAATGTGGAAACGCGCGCCGTTTATGACGCCGCCCGTTCTGCCGGCGCGCGGGAAGTATTTTTGGTAGAGGAACCTATGGCGGCGGCTATTGGCGTCAAACTTCCGATTAAAGACCCAGTCGGTTCAATGATTATAGATATCGGCGGCGGCACGACTGATGTGGCGGTAATTTCTCTGGGTGGTATTGTAAAATCAAAGAATTTAAAAATCGCGGGTGACAGGTTCAATAACGACATCATCACTTATATGCGGGACGAGTTTAAAATTTTAATCGGTGAAACTACGGCTGAAATGGTTAAAATGATTATCGGTTCCGTTTTACCCGGGGAGTATATGGAGACGGAAGTTAGAGGACGGGATTTGCTGACAGGGTTGCCCCGTGAAGTGGCGGTGACGGATTCAGATATCCGGGAGGCGTTTTCATTGTCAATTAAAGAACTCATTGAAGGTGTGAAAGATGTGCTTGAGACCACTCCTCCGGAAATTTTATCCGATATAATGCATAAAGGTATTACCTTGTCCGGTGGCGGGGCGTTGCTTATGGGTCTGGGAGAGCTTTTACAGAATGTTCTTAAAATACCGGTTTACGTAGTGGATGATCCGCTTACAGCCGTTGCTCGCGGTACTGGTGTCATTTTGGATGATATGCCTTCTTATAGCGAAGTTTTAATCGGAAATCAAGATGAGTTACCTCCTAGATAAAAAAATACAGAGAAATAAATTTTTTAAATACATACTTTCTGCTGTAATTTTATTTATTTTTATCTATTTTAGAAACCCTATTTCAAGTGGACTTTCTTATGTATCTAGTTTTATCTTTCGACCCGTTTTAATTTTAGGGAATAATATTGGTGAAAAATTATCCGGCATTGAAGCTTATTTTTCTTCAAAAAATTCTCTTTTCTCGGAGAACGAAAATTTAAAATCAAAATTGGATGAACAAATGGTGGAAATGGCTAATTATAATTCTATCTTGGATGACAACTCAAAAATGGAAGAAATCTTAGGTAGGAAAAATGCAAAAGCGAATATAGTTTTAGCCGGCATTTTATCCAAACCCAATCAGTCTCCCTATGACACGCTCATTATTGATGCAGGCGCGAATAACGGCATAGCGCCCGGACAAAGAGTTTTTGCCTTGGGAAATGTGCCAATAGGACGCATTGCCGAAGTTTACTCAAATTCTGCGAAGGTTATTTTATATTCAAATCCCGGAGAGCAAACCGAGGTGGTGATTTCCGGCAAAGATACTTTTATGCAGATAGTCGGACGCGGCGGGGGGAATTTCGAAATGATTTTACCCCGGGATTTTGTCATAGAGAATGGAACAGAAGTGGTTCTTCCGGGCATCACACCATATACTGTCGCAACAGTTCAAACGATTATTTCCGACCCGCGGGATTCATTCGAAAAAGCCCTGCTCGCCTCTCCGGTGAATATTCAGGAATTGAAATTCGTGGAGGTAGAAAAGTAAAAATGCAATTCAAAATTGAAAAAAAGTTGAAGAATAGTTTAGGAAGGGTTGGAGTAATCACCACTCCGCACGGAGAAATAAAAACTCCGGCTTTTGTCGCGGTAGGAACAAAGGCTACCGTGAAGTCTTTGAACCCGGAACAGGTGAAAGATATCGGCGTGCAAATGGTGCTCGGCAACACTTATCATTTATATTTACAGCCGGGAGATGAAATAGTGCATGATGCCGGAGGTATCGGTAAATTTATGAATTGGCCAGGCCCAACGATGACCGACTCCGGCGGTTTCCAAGTTTTCTCTTTAGGAGTCGCTTATGGCAAAGATATTTCCAAGATTACAAAGATAATAGACCCGTCCTTAATGATTCCGGAGCGTTTTGACGATTCTGATGCACCTAGGCTTGCGAAAATAGGGCAGGACGGGGTTTCCTTTAAATCTCACTTAGATGGCAGTATTCATTACATTACTCCTGAAAAATCAATACAGATTCAGCACAATCTGGGCGCGGACATAATCTTCGCTTTTGATGAATGCACCAGTCCTACTGAGGATTTGAAATATCAGCAAGAAGCCCTAGAACGCACTCACGCTTGGGCGGAAAGGAGCTTAAGTGAACATAAAAAATTGGAAAATCAAAAGAAGCTGCTTTCTCACGGCTCGCACTCGAACTTGGATGCGGTTAACGAAATTAATCTTGCGTATGCCGAAGAAAGCACTTCTTTTAATTTTCCTCAAGCTTTGTTCGGAATAGTGCAAGGGGGGAGAGAAGAGAAGCTTCGCAAGGAAAGCGCAAAATTTATTGGTGACTTGGATTTTGACGGTTTTGGAATCGGCGGTTCTTTCGCGAAAGTTGATATGGCCAGCGCGGTGAAATGGGTAAATGAAATTTTACCAGAAGAAAAACCTCGGCACCTGTTGGGTATAGGGGAGCCGGAAGATTTATTTATGGGAATAGAAAACGGAGTAGACCTTTTTGATTGTGTGTTGCCCACACGATTGGGAAGAAATGGAACGATTTACACAAAAAATGGAAAGATAAGCATTATGAATACAAAATATAGAAATGATTTTTCAGCGATAGAAAAAA
This sequence comes from uncultured Candidatus Saccharibacteria bacterium, assembly GCA_964408725.1. GTDB lineage: Bacteria > Patescibacteriota > Minisyncoccia > Phycocordibacterales > UBA9973 > UBA9973. Next base: position 12,211 of record CAYPAN010000009.1, on the reverse strand, counting down.
GTTGTGAATGTTACACTTGCAAAAATTACACGAGGAGCTACATTGCGCATCTTTTTCACGGCAAGGAAATGCTGGCCGGCACTCTTGCTTCAATTCACAATTTGTATTTCATAACTCATTTGGTGGACAATATCCGGCAGTCAATTTTAGATGATAATTTTTTTGAATTTAAGAAAAACTTTCTCAAGTTGTATATTTAGAAAAATTTATAGTATTTTATTGTGTGGTATAATATAAGATAGTGAAGTTTATACGAACCAAAGCAGGATTTTTTCTATTAATATTATCGCTTTTATGTGGTTTCTCTTTTGGTGTTCAAAAATCTTTTGCTGATACTCCAGTAACCGGAGTTTCCCTCAATGAATCGGATGCTTCTTTGAGTGTTGGTGACACAGACCAACTTACAGCTATCATCACTCCAGCTGATGCTACAGATCAAAACGTAACTTGGTCTTCTAGTGATGCAAATATTGCCGCTGTTAAGAATACTGGTTTTGTAACAGCCGTAGGGGTTGGTTCAGCAACTATTACTGTTACCACTGAAGATGGTAATTTTACTGCGACCGATAATATAACTGTTAGCCAAAGTTTAGCTAATGAAAAAACAAGTGCCCATGGTATCCTTACACTTGTTCTTTCAACTTACACAGCAGGAGACTATACAATCGATAATTTTGTCACTTTAAGTGAATTTAAAACAATTGGTGACACAGCTATTGATGATGCAGTAAATCTGGCTGAAATAAACTCGGCTGAAACTACAGCAATTAATGGGATGGCTGGAGTTCAAACAGCTTCCAACAGCAACAGATATTGGGTGGGTGGAATAGGTAATTGGTCAGATACAAATCATTGGAGTATGGTCTTGGATGGTCCCGGTGGCGCAAGTGTTCCTACTTCTTCCGATAATGCCTTTATAGATTCCGACTCAGTTACTCTAACAGGGAACCAAACAGTTTCAAATATTAAAATATTTGGAGGAGAATTTAACACGAGTGGATATAATTTTGCCGTACTCAATAACTTCATCCAGATTAGCGGAAATGTTATTGCAAACCCAAGCGGAGTATTTACAGTTGGTGGTTCTTTTTTTATACCCGGTCCTGGTATGGAAGGCACATTCTCACGTTTTTCTGGCTCCGGTATACTTGCTGATCCATATATGATTTACGATATCTATGGTCTTCAAGCTATGAATGGATTCTTGTCTTCAAACTTCAAACTAGTCAATAACATTAATGCCGCAGGAACTAATTTGTGGGAGTTTGGTATTCGTACTGGTTTTTCTCCAGTTGGAAATAATTTCTATAAATTTACAGGAACGTTTGATGGCAACGGTAAATTAATTTCCAGTTTATATATAAGCATTGGCAATCTCCCAAATCTTGCTCAGTTTGTGGGACTTTTCGGATACACAGCAGAATCAGCAAATATTAAAAATGTTGGCATAGAAAATTGTTTTGCGTCTACAAATGGATACGTGGGCTGTTTGGTAGGTTTTAATAGCGGTACGATTAACGAATCTTATGTTTATAGTGCTTCTATAGTAGCGGCGGATTGGGGAGGGGGTTTAGTTGGAACAAATATTGGTGTTATCAATAATTCATATGCAGTGGCTTCCGTTATTTTAGATACAGGAGATAGCTTAGGCGGTCTTGTTGGATCAAACGGGGGTTCTATATCAAATTCTTACAGCCGTGGCACTGTTTTAGGTGGCCGTGGTTGTATCGGCGGTTTGGCCGGATGTAATTTAAACCCTTATGTTAATTTTTATTCATCTGAAAGTGATGGAACTATTGAGAATTCTTTTTCTACCGCAAACGTTACCCAGACGATTCCTACTGGAAATAATGTCATTCAAGTCGGTGGATTGGCTGGTGATTTTAGTGTTGGTTCGGTAGTTAACTCATATTTTACTGACTCAAATCACGACAATGGTTTAGGTAGTCTAGAAACAGGAGGTCCTACTACATTTTTTGGTAGTAGTCATAATCATGCAGTATATGCAAATTGGGACTTTACCGATGTATGGAGTGCTTTTGATAATACTTATCCGCATCTCAAGTGGGAAAACTATTCCACCTCCTCTAAATCAATTACAAGTTTTAATCTTAATGGCTTAAGTCCGAACGTCAAAGGAGTGATAAATGATAGTAATAAAACAATTGCGTTGGCTGTTCCTTATGGCACCGATATAACTGCTCTTATACCAACTATCACGACCAGTGACGGTTCTTCAATTATGCCAGCCGATGGAGAAGTGCAAAATTTTACAAACCCAGTAATATACAGTGTTACTGCCGTCGATAGTACTATTCAGGAATACCTTGTAACAGTTACTATGGAGTTTACTCATATAACTGGTATTTCTCTAAATGAGTCAAATAGCTCTCTTGAAGTTGGTGGTACAGACCAACTAATAGCTAGTTTCTCTCCAACCAACGCCAGCAATCAAAACGTAACTTGGTCTTCTAGTGATGATTCTATTGCAACGGTTGATAGTAGTAGCGGTCAGGTCACAGCTGTAGCTCCCGGTTCAGCCACTATTACTGTTACCACTGAAGATGGTAATTTTACTGCGACCGATGTTTTGACGATTAATCCAGTTCCTGCTCGTTCTTTATATTGGGTAGGGGGAACTGGTAATTGGTCAGATACAAACCATTGGAGTCTGACTTCAGGAGGTACTTCTGGTGTGGATGTGCCTACAGATTCAGATAATGTTTTTATTGATTCCAATTCCGGTCTTGGAAGCGGAACAGAAACGATTACGCTAGATACTGATTCTGTTATGAAGGATTTCACTTCCGATTCTGGAAGTAGCTACACAATAACTGGTAACCAACATTTTTTTAATGTTTATGGTTCTCTGGCATTGGAAAGTGGATTATCTTTTAATTTGGGTGATAATTACAGTTTAGATTTACTAGCAACAACTACTGGTAAAACAATAACGACTAACGGGTGTAATCTAGTTTATTTGCTTATTGAAGGCGTCGGTGGCGGTTGGACATTGGAAGACGACTTAACATTAACAGGACCATTTGAGCAAACTAACGGAATTTTCAACGCTAATAATAAAAATATAACCGCAACAGATTTTTCATTTTATGCCGATACTGGATATACTCCGACAGTCACAATGGGTTCCGGTACCTGGGAAGCGACAGGAAACGATACGGCTACTTTTCCTTGGCAGGTTTACCAAAGTTCAAACCAAGTTGTCACTTTTACTCCCGGAACCTCCACGATTAAATTTACCGACACAAGCACAGAAAACAAATCTTTTTCTTTTTACGACAGTGCAGGAACCGAGACCGGGAAGACTTACAACAATGTCTGGTTTGCCGGAGCGGGGTCAGTTTCCGTTTCTGGTTCTAATACCTTCAATGATCTAAAGATAGACCCAGGAGAGTCGGTGCAGTTTACTGATGGCACTACTCAGACGGTAAATACTCTTACCGCTACCGGCACTTCCGGAGCACCGATAACTTTAGGAGGAACAAGCACTGGCGGTTGGGGCATAAATAAAACAAGCGGAACAGTAAGCGATGACTATCTGAACATTTCATATTCAACTGCAGGAGGTGGGGCAACATTTTATGCTGGAGGACATTCAACTGATGGCGGAAATAATAGTGGATGGATTTTTACTGCGCCGCCAGAACAAAACACAAATACTGCAACCTACAACAACAGTGGAGGAGGGTATTATATTCCGCTCACAACGAAGACCCCAACCATAATTCAGGGATGTGATAGTAGAACTACTGGTTTTAGTATAACCACAGGTAAATCCTGCATTGGAAATACAGGGACGACTGTTTCAACCGTAGCAACTACCAGAATAATTTATAATTTCAGCACTGCAACTTTAAAAAATGGAAGCAGGGGGGAAGCAGTTAAAGAATTACAAAGATTTTTAAATAAAGCTTTAAATTTAAATTTGGTGGTTGATGGTAAACTAGGCCCTAAAACTCTCACTGTCATTAAAATATGGCAGAAACAGAACGGCCTGATACCTGACGGATTTGTCGGACCGAAAACTAAAGAGAAGATGAATGCTTCCATCAAATAAAATGCTTTACAATTTTTGACAAGTTGCTATACTAAACTCCAATTTAATGGCTAAGAAAAAAACTAAAAAACAGGGAAAGAATTGGAAGAAATTTTGGAAGTTGGGAGCCGAGGAATTCAATACCCAATTTTTGAGCGTAAGTAAAGACAATGAGCTTACGGCCATAGAAGGCCACCATATATATAATTTGTACGACCTTGCGCGAAAGTATGGCACGCCTCTGCAGGTGATTTTTCCTTTTGTGCTCGAGGACAGACTGAAAGATTTGATGGGCTACTTTCAGGCCTATATGAAAATTTATAGCTACAGGGGAAAATTTTTCTATCACTACCCGATGAAAGTAAACCAAAATAAAGAATTCGTGTTGCCGCTTCTATCGGAAGGAGCCAATCTTGAGGTGACGTCTTCCAATGAACTTTGGCTCGTGAAGAAACTCTGGGAAGGGGAAAGGTTTAACTCAAAAATCCGCATTTTCTGCAATGGTCCGAAAACCAGCCAATATCTGGATTTGATAGAGGAGTTGCGCGGAAAGGGTATGAATATAGTGCCCATCATTGAAGGAGAAGAAGAAATCGAAAGACTCTTGAAATATAAGGGTGATGTGGGGGTGCGGGTGGATTTAGCTATTAAAGCCGACACACATTGGGATAAAAAGTTTGACCGTTTTGGCCTTTCGGAAAAGAGTGTGCTTTCTTTAGGTAAAATGAAAAATTTGAAAATACTGCACTACCACCTGGGTTCTCAGATAAAAACCCAAAAAAGCATTTTAGACGGGGTAAAACATGCCTTTGGCATTTACCTGCAATTACAAAAGACACATCCATCTTTAGATACGCTTGATATTGGCGGCGGGTTTGGCATTTCTCACGAAAAAAAGAAATTTTATACGGCTAAAGGCGTCTCCAGCAAGATAATAAAACTGCTGAAAAATCTTTCGGACAAGGCTGGAATCAGACATCCCAATCTGGCGATAGAATGGGGCTGGTATATAGCGGACCCGGCTCAGATAACGATTTATAAAATAATTTCTAAGAAGTATATTGACAGAGCTAATGCCAAAGCTTGGTATGTCATTGACGGCAGTTTTATGAATGACCTGAAAGACACTTGGGCAGTGCACCAGAAGTGGCACGTCATACCGGCGAACAATATGAATGGTCCATGCAAGAGAGTTTGGCTTGCCGGAAGTTCCTGTGATTCGGATGATAAATACACCGCCGGCGGAGATTATATTCTTTTACCAAAATTAAATGATGGTGAAGACCAGTACATCGCCGTTTTGGATACCGGAGCATATCAAGATTCATTGGCATCACATCATTGTCTGCTTTCTCTTCCGGAAAAAATTATTGCTCATGACGGGACTATTAAAGTTGCCCGTAAACATGAGACTCCGGAATCTATTGGAAAACTTTTTGGCTGGAACGGAGACCCTAAATAATTTTTTATGAAAAATAAAAATATTTTTTATTTTTTTGTTGTTATTGCTTTCTTGATAGTTATATTTTTTTTATTGAGTTCAGTCTGGAGGAAGCAAGACCTTCTCAAGGATACTTTGTCTCCTCAAAATAATATCCAATATGTGAAAATCGCCGGAGTCACGCTAAAAGTTGAACTAGCTACCACTCCACAAGCGCAAGAACAGGGCCTTTCAGGAAGAAATGGATTAAAAGAAAATGGAGGAATGTTGTTTATTTTCAATACCGCAGGCAAATATCCTTTTTGGATGAAGGACATGAACTTTCCCATAGATATTATCTGGATTGCGGGAGAAGATTCCAATGATTTACGAGTAGTTTATATAAAAAAGAATGC
>CAYPAN010000009.1:0-6218 GCA_964408725.1 uncultured Candidatus Saccharibacteria bacterium | reverse complement strand
AAACAAGAAGTTTGTCCTTCAATGAGACTGCTTTGGTCTGCCGGAGAGGCATGCAGGAAATCAAATGTCTGGGCTTACAATTGTTCTTACGTCGCTCCTTCGAGCTGGCAAGATTTGGGAGAGGTAATGTACATACTTATGAGTGGAGCAGGTTTGGGTTTTTCCGTTGAATCCGAGACGGTGCAAAAATTTCCGCAGATAAGAAGGCAGACCGGTAAACATCTGGCTCCTCATGTTGTGGAAGATAATAAAGAAGGTTGGGCCGACGCGTTTGTGTTGGCTTGCAAGACTTGGTCAGACGGTTACGATATAGATTTTGATTACAACAGTATTCGTCCATCTGGAGCCCGCTTAAAGACTGCAGGCGGCCGCGCTTCTGGACCTCAGCCTTTGATTGACCTTATCAATTTTACTAAAAAGAAAATACTGGCAAGGCAAGGAAAGCGTCTTACTAATCTGGACCTTCACGATATAATCTGTCAGATTGGCCTAATCGTGGTTGCCGGTGGAGTGCGCCGCAGCGCCTTAATATCGCTTTCCGATATTGACGATGAATCTATGCGCAAGTCAAAGCAGGGGCAGTTTTGGGTTGATAATGGGCAGCGTTCAATGGCCAATAATTCCGCCGTATACAATCAGAAGCCTTCCGCATCAGAGTTTTTGAATGAATGGATAGAGCTTATAAAGTCTGGCACAGGGGAGAGGGGAATATTCAATAGAGGCGGACTTATGACTCAGCTTCCGAAGCGCCGAATTGATAATTGGAAAAAAGCCGGAATCATAGACGACCAGAACGTTATTGTAGGCTTGCCGGGCTCGAATCCCTGCGGAGAAATCACTCTTCGCTCCAAGCAATTCTGTAATCTCACTTCCATTGTGGTTCGTCCGGCTGATATGGTAGAGGATTTAAAAAGAAAAGTCAGACTTTCCACCATATTGGGCACTTACCAAGCCACACTAACTCATTTCGGTTATCTGTCAAAAGAATGGAAAGAGAATTGTGAAGAGGAAGCTCTGCTCGGTGTTTCAATAACCGGATATTATGATAATAGGATAATCAGAACGGATAAAGTTTTGTCGGAACTCCGCGAAGAGGCTATCAAGATAAATAAAGAATATGCCAAAAAGTTTGGCATAAATACTTCCACCTGCATAACCACCATCAAGCCACACGGTAATTCCGGTCAGCTTCTTTATGTCGGTTCCGGAATGCATCCGTGGTATGCCAAACATTACATCCGCCGGGTTCGCATTTCCACCAATGACCCGCTTTATCAATTGATTAAAGACCAGGGTGTTCCTTTCAAAGCAGAAGTTGGGTATTCCACTGCCAACTCAACCGTGGCTGTGGTTGAGTTTCCGATAAAAGCTCCGGATGGAGCCGTTACCCGCGACCAAGTTTCCGCTATCGACCTGCTTAACGAATGGAAAAGATTGAAAATGAATTACATTGAACATAATCCTTCAGTCACTATCTATGTGGGCAACGATGAATGGATAAAAGTCGCAAATTTTATTTATGAGAATTGGGATATTGTCGGTGGACTATCGTTTTTGCCCCGTTCTGAGCATGTTTATCAGCTTGCCCCTTACGAAGAAATTTCGAAAGAAGAATATGATAAAAGAATCAAAGAAATAAAACATATAGATTTTTCGAAACTTGTTTATTACGAACAGGATGACAACACCGTCGGGGCGAAAGAATTCGCTTGCGTATCCGGGGTTTGTTCCATTGATGATGTTTTGGCTGAAGAAGCTCAAAAAGAAAAAGTGGAAACTCCTTCCTCCGATAATTAGAAAAAATAACAAGAATAGAAAAATCCTCTCTTGCGAGAGGATTTTTCATGTTTTTGGTCTTGTACTCATAAGCCGAATTCTGTCATTTGGCCGAGGCCAAATTGATAGTTATTTGTCTAGGTCTTAGATTACTCTAAGACTCAAGCGATTCTTCCCTAAATTGCTCTAGGGACGCGATCTTGCACAAAAGTAAGGAATTTAGCCGTTTCATCTCCCACATTACTGTAGAGCTCACCCCTCGCTTACGCTCGGGGTGTTTTGGGGCTTTCGCCGCAAAACGTCTCTGTTCGCACCTATATATTGCTATATGCGGGCGTTACCCGCTACTCTTCCCATCCCCAAAAGGGGAATCGTTGTGTTCGGACTTTCCTCATTCCGCCAAAGCGGAACGCAACTATCAGAGTACAGAGCCGAGTCTATTCTAGCAGGCTTGCTTTTTTATTTCAAGTATGCTATACTCGTCTTGTGAGTGTGAGGTAAAACTTACATTTATCGTAAACAACATAAGTGCCACAAAATCCCGCCATTGGCGGGATTTTGTTTGATTTCTATATTAAAGTATGATATTTTTAATTAAACAAAGTATGGGAGAAAAAATGCAAAACAAGTTCACAGATGATATGGTTCCTATATCACCAACGCCAATTAAATCTGGTGATAAAAAAGGGAAGGTTAAGTATTCTTCTCCTTTTGAAGAAATTAATAGAGTCAAAAAAATGCATCCTGGTGCCAAAAGAATTTGCCGAAGTTGTAACACTCCAATTTACGATGAAGGGAAGTGTCCCAATTGCGGGGATTGGTATCTTGTGCACTAAAAAAGCCTGTGGTTTACACCAAAGGCTTTTGTTTTTTAGATCATTTAATTAAAATTTGCTTGTCTTTTCTATAAGCATATCCGCATATCCTTGTTTGATGTAATTTTTTTCAACGTCTTTTATACCCAGACTTTCTAGGAATTTTATACATTCCACTTTAGCTTCCGCTTCATTTTTGAAATCTCCTTTTGCTTCGGCCTCTATAAAATCTCCCAGTTCTTTGATTTTATCCAAAGCAACTTCGATTTTGCCGCACATCCAATATTCCCTCTCTTTTTCTATAGTAACGACTTTCTTGAAATCCAGGAATTCCAAAGTTTTTCTTAAATTTTTTTCATCTAAAATCTCCGTTTCATATTCTTCGGCGTAATCGTGTGAGCCATCATCTTTTGGATTAAAAGACCTATCATATTCCAAGATTACTTTATCCGGATTGGTTCTGATTCTTAACCATTCTATTGGGTGAGGCTTTCTGGCATAGAAGTCCCTATGGGTGGGAGTATAATAGTCGTCAATTTGCTTTATTGCTTTTATTAATTTTCCGATTTTTGAGACTTTTCCTTTTATCTCCTCAAAATTGTCTATTTTTACTTTTATTTCAACCTCTATATTCATACTATTAATTTTAGCAAAAAACTATTAAAATTGCCATTTTACTCTTTTAAAAGGATATAAATAAAAGAAAATATCCAGTTATCCACAATTTTTATATTAAAATGCTTTATAATTAGTTTAATTTGTTATATTATTATGTTAAATATTTATTAATTTAACCTAAAAATAATATGGACAACAACAAAGAGTTGAAGAATTTTTTAGAAATTTCTTATGATGACCTGGAAGTTATGAATTTAAAGGCCAAGGACGGCGCGGAAAAGGTTAGTCCCACTTTGCTTGAGAAAGAGTATCGGGCGTATTTGCAGAAAGAAAAAAGAATCAAGGCGGTGACACTTTGTTTTTCTGATATAGAAGGCAGGTTTCATATGTTGGATTATGACAAAAAATTTCTGCTTGACTCGGCTAACAATCTGACCTTTGATGGTTCTTCTATCCGTGGTTTTACTCCGCAACATGAATCCGATTTGCGTTTGGATATTGACTGGGGCAGTATACGTTTTTTGCCGGCGGATGTTTTTGGTCCGGGTAAAGTTTTGATGTTCGTGGATGTTTTAGACCGGGACCGCAAGCCGTATATATCGGACTTTCGCGGACAACTGAAACTCTATGCGGCAGGTCTTAAGAAAAAAAGCGGCATAACAGCTTATGTATCGGCTGAAATAGAGGGGTTCCTAGTTGATGGAATTAATGCCGAACAAAGATACGGGGAGACGGGCTCTTTAGAGCTTATTTCGACCGGTGGCTATTATCAGTCACTGCCTTTGGACAGGTTGCGCCAGTTTATTGATAGCGCCGCAGAAGCGCAACGCGCAATGGGTTTCAAGAACGAGAAAGACCATCCGGAAGTGGCGCCTTCTCAGTTTGAGATGAATTTTTCTTTCACGGATATACTCCGCGCCGCCGATAATATCCAGCTTTATAAGCTTGTATGCCGTCAAGTTGCCAATAATATGGGTATGACAGCGACATTCTTGCCCAAGCCGTTCATTGGCATCAATGGTTCCGGTATGCATACTAATATTTCACTTTCAAAGAATGGTAAAAATATATTTTATAGCCCGCGCGGCAAAGATGGTTTGTCGGATATCGCTTGGGATTTTGTCTGGCGCATCTTAAATCATGCGTCGGAGATTTGTCTTACTTTAAATGGCAGTGTTAACGCTTATCGCCGCCTTGACCCGCACTTTGAAGCGCCGAATCAGATAAAAGTTTCGGCCATTGACCGCGGTTCTATGATTCGTATCCCCGTGGGCAATGAACGTTCGACTCGCATCGAAGTCCGTTCCGTTGCCCCTGATTCCAATCCTTACCTGGCCCTTTTTACGATTCTAAAAACCGGTCTTGAGGGCGCGCCTCTTGTTAAAGACAAAGATAAACGCGACAGGGTTCGTGTTTTACCGGATAATATAAATGACGCGGTGAAGCTTTTTAAAAGCAGCGATTTTATCGGGAAAATACTTAACAAAATCAATCAGGAAAAATACGCCGAGTACAAACAAAGTGCGGCGGACCGTAGCCCTAAAGCATTAGGAACGCTCATTAAACCTTCTGAGATTATTTATCACCACGAAGTGACCAATCAGGTGCTTTGGAACAAGTTCTAAATTGTTTTTACTTTGAATAGCTTTCTTATTTTGTTATTATTATAGCGTATGTCTTACGCCCCAAAGCGAAACGAATCCATAGAGCCGCACGATGACCGCTGGCATTTTTTGGATTTTCCCGACGCGAAACATCATGAGAATTATATTGAATGGAAATATTTCAATTTTATCCAGAAAGACCTAGCGGGATATGTGATGTATTATATTTTGGACCCTGAGAAGAAAACAAAAATGGGCGGCGGAAGGTTATTAGTACGTATTTTGAAAAATGGTATGCCTTACGGGTCAATAAAAAAAATAGATATGGATAAGATAGACATTGACCCTGTATCTGCCGGAGTAAAGATGGGCGGAGCAAAGATACTGGAGCATGATTCTTATCATTATGAATTGGATTGTAGCTTTGAAGATGTAGCCTGGAATTTGAACTATAAGCAGGAAACACCTTCCATTGAATCTTTTCAAAACGTCCATACGGGACTTATGCTTTGGGAGAAAATAAATTGGCTTATTAAGATGCCTAGAGCGGAGGTGAAAGGGGATATTCGCATAGGTAAAAAGAACTTCCATATAAATGGCTTGGGTTACAGCGACACCAACTGGGGAGAAATGCTTCCTTTTTTCTCCAAATACGAATGGGGTCAATATAATGAAAAGTCTTTTTCTTTGGTTTTTGGAATATTGTATGACATTAAACAAGAAATAAAATCCGCTTATATTTACTTTATTTTAAAAGAGCGTGTTATACAACTTGAGAATGCAAAATGTGAAATAGAACATTTAGAATGGGAAGAGGACAAAATCATTGGTGTTAAAATTCCAAGCAAAAATATTTTCACTATAAAGAATAACGATTATGAAATAAAATTTTCTACTATGCTTGTTGACCATGATAGTCCTGGGCTTAAAATCGCTCCGTTCCTGCCGGCAAGCGTTGTTTCGGAACAAATAGTGGAATACGAAGGGACCGTAAAAAAAGGAGATAAAATTTTATATAAATTCAAGGGCAGAGGTTTTGAGGAATGGTCCGGAAAAACTTGGAAAGAACCGTTGGTTTCTTTCAATTAATCTTAAATTATTTCAATCTGCTTAACAGGTAACTGTATGTGGCTTTTTTTATTTCGTCTGCGGTAGTTTGTATACCCCTATCTAATAATACCCGATAAAGTCTCTCAATCCTTTCTTTCATATCCAAGAGTGTAGCGCATTTTGGAGCAAGTTTTTCAACAATCATTTTTGCCTCACTTATTATTTCTGATTGGGCAAACTCCTCACTATGCAATTCATCGCGAATATGACCAAAATTTTTAATCTGATTATCTTTCTTTATGTCATTAACCAGCCCTTCCTGAAAATCCAAGCCTTCTAGTAGTGACTTGAGCCA
>CAYPAN010000008.1:0-21303 GCA_964408725.1 uncultured Candidatus Saccharibacteria bacterium | reverse complement strand
TCTATTATGAAATTGGGCGACACGCCGAAAGTGGACATCAACACTATTCCGACCGGGTCCATAGGGCTCGATATGGCGTTGGGTGTAGGCGGGATACCGCGCGGAAGAATTATTGAAATATTCGGGCCTGAATCTTCCGGCAAAACGACTCTTTCTTTGCATATAGTCGCCGAAGCGCAAAAGTTGGGAGGCGTTTGCGCATACATAGATGCCGAACACGCGATGGACCCGGATTACACCAAAAAATTAGGGGTCAATATTGATAACCTGCTTATTTCCCAGCCGGATACCGGCGAACAGGCGCTTGAAATAGTGGAAAGTCTGGTGCGCACCGGCAAAATTGACGTAATCGTCGTTGACTCCGTCGCCGCCCTTACACCCAAAGATGAAATAGAGGGAGATATGGGAGCGTATCATGTAGGCAAACAAGCAAGGTTGATGTCCCAAGCTCTCCGCAAATTGACAGCCATAGTGGCGAGAAGTAAGACAGTGGTGATTTTCATAAATCAAATCAGAATGCAAATCGGAGTGATGTTCGGCAACCCTGAAACCACTCCCGGAGGCAAGGCTTTGAAATTTTATACTTCTGTACGGCTGGATATAAGAAAAATCGCTCAAATTAAAAAAGGAGAAGACATAGTCGGAAGCCGCACCCGGGTGAAAGTTGTGAAAAATAAAGTGGCCGCGCCATTCAAGCAAACGGAGTTCGATATTATTTATAACGAAGGAATTTCCAAAGAGGGTGAAATAATAGCCTTGGGTGAGAAATTTAAAATCGTGGAGAAAACCGGAAACTCGTATTTCTATATACCAAGCGGGGAATCAAAAGAAAAAATAAAATTGGGTGTGGGTTATGATTCCACTCGCACATTCTTGAAAGAAAACAGTAAGATATCGGCACAGATATTGAAAGAAATCAGAAAAAAGTTTTCAGAAGAAGCATAAAATATAAAGACCCTCTGCATTTTTGCAAAGGGCCTTTGGTGTTCCTTTCTAAAACACCATTTATTTTGTTAGTAACATTTTTTTTGTTTGAACAAAGCTTCCAGCTTGGATTTTGTAAACATACATTCCGCTGGACAAACCGGAGCCATCAAAATTTATTTGGTGGACACCGGCAGATTTTTGTTCATTTACTAAAGAAGCAACTTCCCTGCCTAGAACATCGTACACTTTTAAAGTTACCATCTCGTCAGCAGGGATTTGATAACTTATAACGGTTGAGGGATTGAACGGGTTCGGAAAGTTTTGAGATAATCCAAAATTTGTCGGTGGTGATGAAACATTTATTTCAACGACTTTACTGTATTCCAACTTTCCGTCGCGGTCGATTTGTTTCAAGCGGTACAAAACTTTTCCAACAGCACTCGCATCAACATATGAATATGAATGTCCTATGTTTGATGTTCCATTACCAAAGACAAAACCAATCTTATCCCATGAGTCTGAGATATTTTTTTCAACCTCAAACCCATAATTATTAACCTCTGTTGCTGTTTGCCATGCAAGCTCAACATCCTTTCCTTTTACTTCGGCAGTAAAGGATGTAAGTTCAACAGGAAAAATTACATTATGAATAATGGCCGCAGAGTTAACAACTCCGTAGCCATTATGAACGTCTAAGGATGTACCATTGGCACGTGACAGAGCACGAATCTCCTGTATTGTCTTACCGAGAGAGTCGGCCAGAAAACACATCTGACCGGCAACATATGCATTGCCGTAACCAGACAAATTGCCTCCAGTTAGTGGATTCGGTCCCCAAAATTCAAGAGAATAACCAGTACGATTTTGGGTATCACCAGCCCCAGTAACTACAACCGGACAAGTAGCTATATCTCCATTAAAAACAGAAACATAACTATTGCTACCCGCTGGCATAAATGCCAGCACATCAGGGTAACTTGCTGCCGTGGTTATAACGGCAGCCAATCCAGTCGTAGAACGAACAATAACTGAATCTCCGTTCGTGCGAGCAAAAGAAAAGCTCGCACTAGCATCATTAGAACCATCAACTATTTTCGTGATGGTTTTCGTGAATGTGGCACCGCTGTAGCTGGCATATCCAGCTCTAAACGACACCACAACGCTATCATCTGCCGGTCCACCTAGACCGGAGATGAGAACTTTACCAACTTGCGCGGAAACTTCCGCGCAGAATAACAATGAGAACAATAAGAGCTTTTTCACGGCTCCCTCCTTTTCTAGTGAATGATTTTATTTATTTTTTTGTCAAAAAACAATTAATTATAGAAAGGTAAAAAATTGAAAAACCTATTTAGTTTTATCTAAATTGGGCTGTTTTATATTTACTACTTTTCTATTTTTTTTGAAGTGATATACACCATATGCCAAACCTAAAATAACAACGAGGGCAACAGGCGTCCATGGAGAATTAAAAGGAATCAGGTTTGAACTAGCTCCTCCGGCATTTGCGGCCAGATTATTTCCCGCATTGGAAGTTGGTTCTGTTTGTTTAGTTGTTGGTTCAGCTGTTTGTTCTTTTTGTTGTTGCAATGGCTGAATGATAACAGTCTTTACGGCAGGCTTAGGCGCTGTAACTGTAGAAGTCTTAATATTGTTGTTAGTCTTGGGCACAGTGGGTACAGTAGGCGCAGTAATAGCATAATCTCCATTCATTAAATTAAAAGCAATAGATACACCTTCGCCTATCACATCAACATTAGCGGAACTGATGGAAGCATCACCAGCATTTACCGTTTTTGCAGAGACTGTGAATAATGCTTTATCTAAAGTGGTGCAATCCGGTATGCCCACTAAATAATTAGGGTTTTCACAAGTCGGTGAAGTTTGAGCAATGATATCATCAGCCAAGGTAATTTTTTGGCAGGATAAATTTTTAAAAACTACCGTGCCTTCAACTACGCAAACTTTATTGCCTGAAGCATCAACTCCGATTGAAGCATCAAAAACATCGCCAACATTCTTTGAAACAGTTGCGGGAGAAACATATACCGAAGCAGTAGAAGCGCTGACAGTGTTCCAAACAATAAAAGCTAAAGACAAGGCAATTGCCGATATTAAAAATTTTGTTTTAGTATTTTTCATATTTTTTATTTCTTCCAATTTAATATTAATAAAGCAAAATCATATTTATCAACTTTTTTGTCATTGTTCAAATCAAAACTAGATGTTCCTGACGTACCCCAGTTTGCCATCATCATAGCAAGGTCAAGTTCATCAACTTTTTTATCACTATTAAAATCGCCTTTTATGGAGTTAACGTAAGACAACTGACCGCCGCCCCCGCCTACACTGCCGCCGGAGGCAATTTCTGTATATGTGGCAAAAGATGTAAAGTGTTTTGTCCAAATTACCAAATCAGAACCCACATCAATTTTGCAGTCCCCGTCTGCCGCCAAGGCATCTCCGGCACTCTGGCTGTCCGACGCACAAATATTCGTGATTTCGGTAAATGAAATACCGCTTCTTGTGTACCCTGCTTTTTTACCAGCTTGGCCCGGAAGCAATATTCTGACTGCTTTATCAAAAGACAATTTAGCGCCGGTAAATCCGACTTCTATAGCCATACTTAATGAATCAGTATTTCCTCCCGTTGATGGCAAAGTCACAGTAGTAATGGTCGGAGCTGAAATTATTCCGTTCCAAGTGCTGTCAGCGCTGGTAACTGTCGTAGAAGCAGGAATATCCACATTGGTATTGTTGGCATTATTTGAAGTGATATTTATAGCGGGAATTATTCCTGTGCCGCCTGAAACGAAAGAGCCTAGATTTATTTCCGGGTTAGCAGTACCGCTGGCAATTATTATATTTGCTGTCTGTCCGGAATTTTTTATGACGACTTGGGGAGTAATATTGTTTACTGTTGCAGAACCAGAGCCATCGGGGGTAGTTTGATTATCGGACAATGTGACGACAGTTTCTGTAACTTCCAAAGCAGGACCGTAAGTTGCATCTCCTGCCTGATTGTAGTGAACCACGCAATTGTTAACGGTACCGGTGATGGTGACAATGTCACCTGCTATAGAGCAATCACCAGTGACAGTAATATCAACAGGTAAACCGGAATCAGACGCTCCCGTAACCAAAAAAGTAGAACCGAGCACAGCACTTGATGGTGTGGTTAAATCTGTAATGATAGACTGGGAACTTAACGCAAACACTGAGCTTGGTATTATAAAAATAGAAATAACCCATAACATAAAGGATAATCCACAAAAAACACTAATCTGCAAAGGTTTATTTTCCATATAAATTTTATTTCTTAATATTGTAATTAATAATCTAGAATCAGGACTATATCAAAAGTAATACATAATGTCAAGAACCAGTATTATTAAACCGGAAAAGTCGTTTTTATACTTTAAAATAAAAGTTGATTTTAAAAATTAATCTGCTAGTATAACTGCTATGGCACAATTAGAATACAGCGAAATAAGGGAGAAAAAAATAATCATTCACGACGGCGAGCCCTGTGAAGTAGTGGAGTCCCACGTGGCCCGTACTCAACAGCGTAAACCTCAAAATCAGGTCAAATTGAAGAGTCTGATTTCCGGCAAAACTTTTTCGGCTACTTTTCACGTTTCGGATAAAGCGGATGAAGCGGATATTGAAAAAAAAGAAGTAAAATTCTTATATCACAACAAAGGAGAATATTGGTTCTGTAATCCGGAAAATCTTAGAGACAGATTCAAATTAGACGCTGCATTGCTTGGCAATACCGCAAAATTTCTTAAGGAAAATAGCAATGTGACATCTCTGGTATGGGATGATGATGAAGAAGAGAAAATAATCGGGCTAACCTTGCCGGTCAAAATGGAATTTAAAGTAAAAGAAGCGCCTCCGGCCGTGCGCGGAGATACTTCCAAAAGCGGAAATAAAATAATCACGCTGGAAAATGGCGCGACGTTGAACGCTCCGATGTTTGTGGAAGAAGGAGATGTTATCCGGGTAAATACCGAAACCGGAGAATACGCGGAACGAGTCTAAAGAAAAGAAAAAGGAGGTCGGACCTTCCCGGAAGGTCCGACCTCCTTTAGTTATCAACACTTTTATTTAGCGACAAAAGGAAGCAGGCCCAAGAATCGCGCGTTCTTTACCGCCGAAGCAAGCTGACGCTGATTTTTCATCGTCACACCAGTGCGTTTATGGCTTACTATTTTGCCGTTGGGATTCAAAAATTTCTTGAGAATTTCAATATCCTTGTAATCTATGTATTTTATATTGTTCGCTGAAAAATAATCTTGTTTCATAATTTATTTATTAAAATGGTATATCCTCCGGGTTAATATCTTCTTCAGGGTATTCTATGGTATCAATTTCCTCGGAATCTTTTTTGCCGGATGTCTTTCCTGACTCAGAACTTTGAACAGAAGCGCTTGGGCCGGAACTTCCGCCTTTCGGACCGAATTGGGTGCGGTCGGCCACTATTTCCGTGCGGTATTTTTTCTCTCCGCTTGTTTTATCTTCCCAACTCCTCGTCTGCATTCTGCCTTCAACCAATATGGAACTTCCCTTTTTCATATATTGAGCAACCGTTTCCGCCTGACGTCCGAAAACCACGACATTGTGATAATCGGCGGATTCCTGGCGCGCGCCATTTTTATCTTTCCAGACACGATTGGTGGCGATAGAAAACGAACAGACTTTCACGCCCGAAGGAAGAGAACGAATTTCCGGGTCGCGAGTTAGATTTCCTATTAGTATTGCTTTATTTAAATACATAACAATTTAAAAATTAAACTAATAATTAAACCGCAACCATAGCGTCTATTTCTTTATCTATCTCTTCTTTATCAATAGGCAGAGCAGTATCATTCTCTCCTTCTTTTTTGGCAAGCGGCGCCTTTCTCCTCAAATCTCTGTGCACAAATCTTTTGGCGGCAATCGTATTCTCTCTCACCGTCTTTAATATCAAAAATCTGATAAAGTTTGGGTCAAGGTCAAGTTTCTTTTTCAGCTCCAAAACTTTCTCCGGATTTATTTCAAACTTAGCCCAGCCGAAATACGCCGTGTCAAACTTGCTTCGCACATTTTGGATAACCTTCGGCATAGTATAAGCGAGAGGAATCATTTTAGGCATTTCATCCGAGATTATTTCCCCACCCAAACTGACGACGAGGTCTTTCAAATTGCTGTAACTAGCCGGCACATTTTCGGCCGATATAGCGGGCGTCAAAAGGTAGCCAAGTTCATAAACTCGTCCTTCCATATTCTCTTTGTCTTCTTGAATTAGACTATTTTTATTCTCATTTTCCGCGTCTTGCATAAATCTCATACTAGCAAAAACCCTTTAAAAAGTAAAGTTTCTCTTAAATTAATCAGAATTAGATATTAAAAATCCTCCTGGCGTTTTTCACGATAGCTTCCGCAACTTCTTTTTCAGGTAAATTTTTAATTAAAGCTATCTTTTTTACAACTTCATTCACATAAAGTGATTCATTGCGACTTCCGCGATATGGAACCGGGGCGACATATGGTGAGTCTGTTTCCGACATAATCATATCAAGCGGAGTATTTTTGATTACTTCATCATAATCGTGAGTAAAAGTGATAACACCGGTAAAAGAAAGAGTAAAACCAAAATCCAAATATGCTTTCGCATCTTCTACACTTCCGGCAAAAAAATGCACATTGCCTTTTACTTTTGAATATTTTTTTAGAATTTGGAGCGTATCAGCATAAGCATTGATATTTTTGTCTTTTGGATTATTGCGGATATGAAGCATTAATGGCTTCTCCATTTTATTTGCCAATTCTATTTGTTCAATCAAGACTTTTTTTTGTTTTTCGATTGATCCCGGTTCCGTGCGATAGTAATCCAGCCCGCACTCGCCTATCGCCACCACTTTAGGGTCCTTTAAAAATTCTCTGTAAATATTTTTATCAAAAACTTCCCCGCGGGAAGTGAATTCTTTTCCTCCTTCACCTAATTCTTTTTCATCGTGGTACGAAGCGCCCGTGTGTATCGGATGCAGACCAACAATAGCGTAAACTCCCTCTTTGTATTGATGCGCTAGTTCAATAGCTTTCTTGGAAGTATCCGCCTGCGTGCCGACATTTATAACCCACGTATCATTATCAAGCGCCCTTTTAATAACCGCATCTCTGTCTTCATCAAAAGCTTTAAAATTTATATGAGAATGTATGTCTATGTATTTGGGCATTTTATTCTTTGCGTAAAAAGAGTGGGGCTATCGGTTTTTTGTTTTCTTTGATTAATTTTTTAAGGATGACGTTAGTTTCCGGCATCAGAGAATTTAGCATTCGGGCAATCTGGTACAAGCGTATAACCATATTAGAAATCAGTTCTTTGCCTTTTTCTTCATTAATTTTCACTACCTTGAACGGTTCGGTTTTCTGGATAAATTCATCCAGTTCACCGATTTTATTCCACACATAATCCATAGCTTTTTTGATATCAAACGTTTCAAGGATTGCAAAAAATTCTTTCGGGGTCAAACCGTCCGGAATCTCCGGACATTTATCCAAGTATTTTTCCGAAAGCGTCAAAATACGAGAAGCCAAATTCCCCAATCCGTTTGCCAAACCTGAATTATAAGCATCTTTAAACCGGTCCATTGTAAACGGACTATCCTCAAAACTACTTATTTCCCTTAAAAGAAAATACCGGAGAGCATCCGTGCCATATTCTTTTACAATATCCCTAGGGTCAACAACATTGCCCAGTGTTTTAGACATTCTGATTCCATTTTCACCAGTAATAAAACCATCCACGACAATTTGATGAGAACAATGTTTATCGTCTCCAAAAGCTGCCATTAGCATAGCTTGCCACATAGCTCCCTGAAAACGGGTATTGTCTTTACCACAATACTGCGTCGGATTGCCGTTTACCCAGTACTTTTGAAAGAGGTTTTCGCCCCCTGCTAAGGGGGAGATGCCGGAGGCAGAGAGGGTCGTATTCTCCGGCCAACCCAAAGTGGAAATATAATTCGTAAGCGCGTCAAACCACACATACATTACGTGTTCATCATCCCCTGGCACCGGTATGCCCCAAGGCATCTTAGACTTCAATCTGGAAATAGAAAAATCTTGCAGGCCGTTTTTGACAAAATTCTTTACTTCATTAAAACGAAAATCCGGCACTATGAAATTCGGATTCTTCTCGTAAAAATTTAAGAGTTTATCCGCAAAAGCGGAATATTCGAAAAAATAATTTTCTTCTTTTATTATTTCAACCGGCCGGCCGGGGTGAATAAGACACTCCCCTTTGTCATTGAGTTCCGAATCTGTTTTTTCACTTTCACATCCGACACAATATTTCGCTTCATAATTTTTCTTGTAAATATAGCCGTTTTGGGATACCATTTTCCAAAATTCCTGTGCCGCTTTTTCATGATGCGGGTCTGTGGTGCGGATAAAATGAACATCATCATTTATTCCGAACATTTTCAGTTGTTCTTTAAAAGTTTCAAAACCTTGGTCCACAAAATCTTGTACTGCAAGATTTTTTTCTTCCGCCTTTTCATAAATCTTCATCCCGTGTTCATCAGTACCTGTATTAAAATAAACATCATACCCGACAAGTTTTTTATAACGGGCAATAGCGTCAGCCCGCACGAGTTCAAGCGCATGCCCCATATGTAAAGGAGCGTTTACGTAGGGCAGAGTTGTCGTGATATAAAAGCTTTTCTTTTCCATAAATCTCTATCTCCCTCGATTAATTGTTCGTTCTGAAAGAAATTTTCTTTTTTTCAAAATCACTCATTAATTCCATTATAAAAACAGCCACAGGGATGGCTAGAACCAACCCCCAAAATCCGCCCAATTCAAAACCTATCAGAGCGGCAATAATCACCACAAGTGGAGAAAGGCCCACCACGCTTTTTATGACCAGAGGAGAGAAGAGAAAAACTTCAAATTGGTGGAGTATTATGTACGCCCCGGAAACCATAAGGGCACTTGAAAGTCCGGCAGAAAGATAAGAAAAATAAACAGCCGGAATAAGCGAAATCAAAATGCCGTAAGGAATGAGTTCCATTATTCCCGCGATAATAGCGAGGAGAAGGGCGTATTGTATGCCTAAAAGAGAAAGCATAAGATAAGTCAAGATAAAAATAAGAACACCCAAAAGCATCTGCCCTTTCATCCATAGAGCAATCTTTTTTTGTGAGCGTTCCCATAAATCCACGGCATATTCTTCGTGTTCTATGGGTAAAATAATCCTCAAGAAATTCTGTATTCCTTTTTCCTGGATTGAAAGATAAAAAGAAATAAGCACGATGAGTATCACGTTGAAAATGCTTCCGAAGGCCACGGAAAGTATTTGGAAAAATCCTCCGGAAAGGGTGGAAATAAAAGCATTGGAAGTGGAGACGAGGGTAGTGAGAGACAGACTGTGTGAAAGATTGTTTATAATATCTTTGGCTCCGGAAAAAGCGTCATTGCTGAAATAATTCAAAATGGGTGAATTTGGAACGTAAGAAGATAGAAAAACGGAAAGATTGTAAATCTCGGTTATCAGAAGTGGGACAAAAAGATAAAACAACAGAGCTAAGAAAGCAATCGAACCGATATATAAAATCACTACTCCAAAAATCCTATTAACTTTAATTTTTTTGAAAAAGGGCACAGCCGACTCCACAAAAGAAGCTATTATTATGGCGGTCAAAATAACAAGCATCAGGTCCCGCAGGAACCAAAACAAATAAAATCCGAGCGCCACCAAAAAGAATCGGATTATGGTGCCAGTGCTTATTGAAATAGATTTAATATCATTCTTCTCAAACATATACACGCATATAATAGCATAAAAAAGCTTAATTTAAAACTTTAACAATTTCAAGAATTTTTGTTTCTCTTTGAACGGCCCAATGAGAGCCAAATTTAATTTGTTATTTTTGAAAATATCTTTAGCCAAAGCCTGTATTTGGTTTGCCGTCACTTTTTTAATTTCATTTGCTTTATTTTCAGGATTTTCAACCTCTTTCTTCAATAATTCCTGTCCGCCATAAAAATTGGCAATGTCATCGGTCGACTCAAGGGAAAGTTTCATATTGCCTATCAAGCACTCTTTGACTTTATTTAACTCTTCAAAACTAACTTTTCTATCTTTAAGTTTCCTGCATTCTTCCAAAACAGCTTCTATAACTTCATAAATTCTTTTATTATCCACACCGGCGGAAATCTGGAAGAACCCGTGGTCGGTATAAGGGTCGTTGTAAGCCCGCACATAATAGCCAACCCCCATTTCTTCGCGCAATTTTTGAAAAAGGCGTGAACTCATTCCACCTCCAAGAACTCCAGCCAAGACTGACAGAATAGCATTTTTTTTATCAAACAAATCCATACTGCGCACGCCCAAAACAAAATGAGTCTGGTCTGTCTTTTTAAAATTAACCAATACCTGCGGTTTTGTCTGTTTTTCTTTGACTTTCAACTTCTGCGTCTTTTTACCACGCGAAATACTGCCAAAAACTCTTTCCACTTCTTTTATCACTTCGTGCTCATTCACTTTCCCTGCCACCACTATGGTCGTCGCCTCCGGCAAATAATGCGCCTTTTTATATTTTATAAAATCATCGCGTTTCATATTTAAAATATTTTTTTTCTCTCCGGCGATATTCCATCCCGCCGGCTGGTCGCCATACAGAAGCTGCATTATCAAATCTTGCACGTGCCTGTTCGGCATATCTTCATACATATTTATTTCTTCAATAATAACCCCCTTTTCCTTCTGCATTTCAGTTTCCGGAAAAGTGGAATTCAAATAAATATCCGTCACCACATCAAAAATCTTTTTAAAATGCTTGGCATCCGACTTGGCATAGTATCCCGTATATTCCTGCGCGGTAAAAGCGTTGTATTGGCTACCAAGCGCGTCTAATTCCTTTGAGATATCTATCGCTTTAGGCCTTTTGACTGTTCCTTTAAAGCACATATGCTCCAAAAAGTGCGACAAACCGTTTATCTTTTTTGTCTCATATTTTGAGCCCGCTTCCACTAGTACCAAAACAGTGGCCGTGGGGTTATCTTTCATCGGCACTGTTATCAATCGCAAACCATTATGTAAAACTTTTTTTGTGAACTTCATTTATATTTTATCTTTTATATATTTTTCTAAATCTGCAACTTTAACTCTCTCCTGCTTTCCTGTATCTCTGTCACGGACCGTAACAGTATCATCCGTCAGCGTATCGAAATCTACCACTATGCAAAATGGTGTGCCGATTTCATCCTGCCTGCGGTAACGTTTGCCTATGTTGCCGTTATCATCCCATATAACACGGCCAAACTCAGTTTTAAGCGGGGCAAATACTTTTGTATTGGCGTATTCCATCAGCTCCGGTTTATTTTTTAATAATGGTGAAACAGCGCAAATAACCGGTGCAATACTGGGCTTAAACTTCAGATACGAGCGTATTTCTTCGTCTTTTTTGTCCTCAGCGTAAACGGAAAGAAGTAAAGCCAGAACGGCGCGGTCAACTCCGAAGGTCGGCTCTATAACGTGCGGAATAATTTTTTCTCCTTTTTCTTCATCAATATAATCAAGTTTGTGATTCGTTAAATCAAAATTAGTCCTGTAGGCAAGGCCAAAAAGCTCTTTCTTGCCGAAAGGATAATCAAATTCAAAATCTACGGTTCTTTTTGAATAATGCGCGCGGTCCCCATCCGAGACTTCAAGCTCGTGAATTTTACTCATATCAATACCAACCTCCTCCATCCAGTCCAGCATCTCTCCTTTCCAATATTCAAAATATTTTTTCCAATCTTCGCTTCTCACAAAATATTCTATTTCCATCTGTTCAAATTCGCGGACCCGAAAAACGAAATCCCGCGGGGTTATTTCATTTCTGAACGCCTTGCCAATTTGCGCCATACCGAAAGGAAGCTTTGGGTGAAAAGCGTCTACAGTATTTTTGAAATTCACAAACATTCCCTGCGCCGTCTCCGGACGAAGGTATGAAATAGCGGAAGAATCGTCCGATGCACCAATGCGCGTCTGGAACATCATATTAAATTTCTTCGCTTCACTTAATTTTCCTCCACAATTCGGGCATTTTGCCTTATTCTCTATCTGGTCCTCGCGAAATTTATTTTTACACTTTTCGCATTCCACCATAGGGTCTGCGAAATTGGCGACGTGCCCGGCATTTTGCCAAACTTCCTGCCGCATCAGTATAGCCGCGTCAATGCCATACATATCGCGCCTGTTATCCACGAATTTTTTCCACCAGCTTTGCTTGATATTGTTTTTCAAAGCCACTCCGAAATGTCCCCAATCCCAAGTGCCCGCGAGCCCTCCGTAAATCTCAGAGCCCGGAAATATAAAACCGCGTCTTTTGCAAAGCGATATTATTTTTTCCATTAAGTCATCTTTTTCCATAAAATTTTTTAATTTACCACTCTATCTCCGTTGCCGGGGAAAGTCGGGTCATTCAAAAGTCTGGTATCAAGCGACGTTTTGTTTACCGTCACATCCACATTAGCAAAATCATCGTGTCCGGTCAAAATCGTATTATTTATGATGGCGGGCAAAGTGCCGACTTGAGAAAGAGAAGGGTTAAGCTCTACCTGAAAAGAAACGTTTCTTTCCGCTTCCGTAATACCCGTGCCTGGGGGAATTCCACCCACATTCCAAATTATTTGCTGTGAGGAATCATCATAAGTCAGATCTTCCGTCGGAGGAGAAATTGAGCCCACAAACCGCGCCCAAGGTGGAAGGGTGGAAGTCACCTCCGCTTTTGAAATATTATTCGCTGTATTTGAAAGAGACCAGACAATAGTATAGGTAGTTTTTTGTTCTGCTTGCGGAGGTATCGGCCCGGTATTGGTAAAAGGTCCTGAGTAATAAAGCGCTTTTGTTGAAAGTCCTACGTCCGAAATGACATTTATGACACTTGAATCATCACTGCTTAATTCCGTGATAATGCCGCCGTCCTCTGCTTGTTCTCCTGTTATGGAAACATCTATGTTTATGGTTGGAGAAGACATAATCCCCCCCGAAGCGGAAAAGAGGGGCAGAGAGGAAAGGGAGAAAGACACAGCTCCGGAATCGCCCGGGTTTACTTCCAAAAAATTACTTTGATAGTTCTTGTCCCAGGTTATTAAATTCTGGGATGAATCATAAAAACCTTGGACCGCGGATATCGTGTTGCGGTCCACGGCGTTACCCGAGATTTTTGCCGTGATTTTTAAATTATTTATTTTTGTATCTAAATTGTTTACCCAGCGTATCTGACCTTGAACCGGAGTCTTGGTATCTATAGCATACTGTGATTGAGACACTCCGTTCACGAAAAGATTGGCATCAATTGAAGGCTTTTTTATGGAAACAGCGTATTGCATAGAATTAAAAACAACTCCGATTGAGGACTTATCCGAATCAGACTGCGTACCACTTGATATATTGAATATTTTCTGGTCCCCATCAAAAACGCCAACCATCTTGCCATCTATGGAAATATCACGCTCCGCGCCGGGAGCGATATCTCCCAAGTCCCAGACATTGTTGCCTATGGAAGGAGCGGGATTTGCTTTCACAAATTGAAAACCTATCGGGTAATCAATTTTCATAAGGATGCCAGATACGGTCTTGGTGGAGTTTAGTGTGGATTTTACCAGAAGAGTAATATCTTGGTTTGAAGTCGCCTCAGTGGGAGCGTCAACTGAAAGATTGATGGGTGTTGAATTTATGGAAACATTATAAGTCGTATCTTTCACAAAGATGGCATTTGAACCTTCCACTCTGTATTCCAGAGAAATATCTATCTGATTCGTGCTTCCCTGCTCGCCAAAGAGCACAAGCTTCAAATTCTCGTCTTTTACTCCACCCGCGGGAATCGTCCCCAATGAAATGCGAAGATGGTTATTGTCTTGTGTCAGAGTATCACCGGCGCTTTTCGGATATTCCACCACCAGGTCAACCAAGTCAAGCGGAGAACTGTTCCTGTTTGTCACCTGAACCAAAAGAGGATAGTCTTCTCCGCCAGCAGTGAAAGCGTTAGAAAGCACGGAGATATCAATATTGTCGTTCGAAACGCTGTTGCTGTTGCCGAAAAACATATAAGCCGCGTAACCCAGAGCCAAAACAAAAAAAACTATTGAAAATATAAAAAATTTCTTGAACATAGATGTCTTCTTAAAAAAATTCTCTTCAAGGCTCGGCCCCTCATCTTCTTTCTTCTGCCAGGAATCCATCACGTCTCTTTTTTGGAAGTGCGGAAAGCTGTCACGATGCTCTATTTTCGTCTGATAATCTTTATTAAAGAGTTTGCTTTTCAACTCTTCTATCCTATTTAATTTCTCTCTGTCATTTAAGGGCATCCTTTGATTATAGCATCTAAAACGAGATAAAAAAAATCTCCGCGGGGGTAAATTAGCTCACAAATGTGTCTCTTTGAGCGCTTTGTTTATTTGATACAATATCTTCGCTCTGTTCTCTCCAGCTTTAAATATCAGTTCCTCCTCAAACGGCGACCTGATGAAATCTTTCAAGATTTCATTGCCTCCTATATAGCCAAGATTGTTAAGAATACGCAACACAATAACGGCTTCAATGCTATGCAATTCCTCTTTAGTTTCGGATTTTTCTAAAATAGACAATCCATTCAATAAATCAGCAAACAAAATTTCATTCGGGTCTTCTCCGGCGAGCAGGCGTTTTAAGAGTTTGGAAATGCTCGCAAAAACTTTAAGAATTTCGGGCTCCTGTAATTTTTCCAGCTTATTCGTTTTTGAAACATTTGTAATTCGCCAGAAATCTCTGCCTTTTACCAAATCGATTTTCAGATAAGCAAAATCCTGCAACACAAAACGCAGTTTGGAAGACATTTTGCGGACACCCTGCGCGGAAGCAAAAACGAGACCCAGGTCGCGGGTAAAAACAGAATAATATTTCCCTGTTTCTCCAAAATTTCCGCTACCCAATATTATTCCTTCCGTGTGATAAATGTGGTGCATTATAAATCTTCTTCTTTCCCTATTTCCAAAGCTTTATACCCTATATTGTGCTTTCCCAAAAACTTGGTCGGAATACTGTTCAGAAACTTGCCATCTTTGATATTCCAATCATGCACAGGAAAACATATTCTAGGCTTCAGCTCAATCGCATAATCTATAGAGTCTTTTATTTTGAGCCACGGCGCCAAGGCGGGCAGAGCCAGAATATCAACTTTTTTATTCGGATTGGTAAAAGCATCGCCCGGGTAAAATAAATCTTTGCCGATAAAATAACCGGTGTTTTGTACCTGGCCATAATCCTCGTATATTTCCGCGTGTTTGTCGCCATGAGCTTCCAAGTAAACTCCGACAAATTCTCCAGACTGGTTGTCTTCCAATTTTTGGTATTTGATTCCGGCTTTACCGATAATTTTGCCGACTCCGCCATTTGTCACAACAACGGCGTTCGGATTATTTTTTAATATATTTTTCAGCGAATCAACATGTAAATGGTCAGCGTGTTCGTGGGTAATAAGCACAAGGTCGATATTTTTCTCCATTTCCTGCTCGGAAACGGTATAAGAACCCGGGTCTGTCATTACTCTCTTCCCATCTATTTCTATAACCAAACAGCAATGCCCCAGTTTTTTGACTTTCATAACTATATTTTATCAATCTTTACTTTAAAAACCAACTCGTCAATTTTTATTTCATCGCCTTCGTTTCTTTTAAATTCTATTTTTGACGCGAGAATTGTTTTTAAGAGTTCAGCTTCAAATTTTTGGATTAATTTTCTGCCTTCATCGCTGGTTTCAACCATGAGCGAAACCATATCACTTGGGGTAAGCCCTATCTTCTTGCGCATATCTTGAATAGCACGGACTAATTCCCGATAGTCCCCTTCTTTTTTTAATTCTGGGGTGATTTTTACATCCAATTCTCCTTCACCAATCTGAATTTTTTTTACATTTAGTTCATCTTTTACAAGATCAATTACGCTAGTTTTTAATTGATACCCAAATGTATTTGAAAGGGCGAGGGGCTGTCTAACTTTTATTCCAGCCTTTTGTCTGGCTTCTAATCCAAGAGAAACAACTTTGCGAGCTTCTTCCATATCAGGAATAATTTTTGATTTACCAAACGAAAAAATTCTTGATTGTTTTTTAGGCCAACTTGCTAAATGCACACTTTCTACATCCCCGCCTGCTCCCGAACTATCGTGAGGGCGGGCAGGATTTTTATTCATTAATTTCAGCCAAATATCTTCAGCGGCAAGCGGCACGAACGGAGCCATCAATTTTGCCAAGGTTTTTAACACAAAATACAAAGTGAGCTTAGCTTCTTTATCGCCATTTTTAATTCTGTCTCGTGAACGGCGCAAATACCAAGTGGAAAGATCCCCTATGAAATCACGTATAGCCCTTACCGGTTCAAGCAGCTTATAATCGTCAAGATATTTAGTCGTCAGATCCGTCAATTCATCCAATTTGGCCAAAATCCAAACGTCCAAAATATTTTTCGATTTGAGTTTGCTATTATTTTCTATTTTTTTATCTCTATACAACTCATAAAACGCCAAAACGTTGTAAAGCAAACCGAAAACTTGTCGGTGAAGTTCAAGCACTGTTTTTTCATCGAAATTCTTGGACTCGCCCGGTTGATTTATGGAATACATCCAAAGCCGCAGTGTGTCCGCGCCATATTTCTCTATCGCTTCCCAGGGGTCAACGATGTTGCCCAATGATTTGGACATTTTTTTGCCTTTGGCATCCAGCAAGTGTCCCAGACAAATCACATTTTTATACGCCTTGCCACGGCCCATTAAAATCCCAACGGCATGCAGAGTATAAAACCATCCCCGAGTTTGGTCTATCGCCTCAGAAATAAAATCTGCCGGATACCCCACGCCATCCACCCATTTTTTATTTTCAAACGGGTAATGGTCTTGCGCGAACGGCATTGCCCCGGAATCAAGCCACACATCCATCACTTCTTTAGCGCGCACGAGATTACCGCCACATTCACATGTCAATTTAACTTCATCAATATAAGGTCTATGCAAATCCAGCTCATAATTTTCATTATGCGGGAGCAAATTAAAATTAATTTCTTTTATCTCAGCGTTTTTAAGGTCAATAAAAGGGTTTTTGCTTGATAAATTATCTAACGACATTCCCTTTGTGATAAAACTTAGGGCATTGTTTGCCCCAGCGTGGCTAATGATTAAAATATTTTTGCCGGAATATTTCGTATCCAGTTCATAAATAAAATCTCCAACTCTTTTTATTAACCCCGCAAAGCTTTCACCGTCGGGCAAAATTTCCTTCGGTTTATCCAAATAATCTACGTCATAATATTTATCAAAAATAGATTTGTCTTTACCTTCAAAAAATGAACTGGTTTCCCATTCTTGGATTCGTTCATCATAAATAACTTTCTCCACTGGAAAATTAATCTGCTCACAAATCATTTTAGAAGTTTCTTTGGCTCTTTCTAATGTTGAAGAAAAAACAATATCAACTTTTTCTTTAAAATTCTTAGAACTTTCCAATACCTGCTTTTTCCCTTTTTCAGTCAACTTGGCGCCGTACTCAACATCATCATGAAAAATGCCGCTAGCTATATTATTCTCCGCTTCCCCGTGCCGTATTACAAAATATTTGTTGCCTGATTTTTTTGTTTTTTCTTTTAGTTCTTCCACGCTTCCAATAACATCAAATTTTTTGCAAGACTCACAAGTCCAGACCGGAAGCGGAGTCCCCCAATAACGCTCGCGGGATATCGCCCAATCTTTAATATCCTTAAGCCATTCGCCAAAACGTCCGTCGCGGATATGTGATGGCTCCCAATTGATACTTTTATTTTCCTCAATCATTTCTTCCTTGATTTTCGGGTCAGACATTTTGATATACCAAGAATCGCGCGCGTAATAAATAAGCGCGGTATGGCAGCGCCAGCAATGCGGGTATGAGTGTTCGTATTTTTCTTTTTTAAACAGAAGTTCTCTGTGCGCCAAATCTTTGATAATATCAACAGCCACTTCTTCATCCCGCACAAATCTGCCTTCTAAAAATCCCGTACCTGCCAAAAATTTACCATCAAGACCGACAAGATGATGTTTCGGCAAACCGATTTTTGTCCCCAACACGAAGTCATCCTGACCATACATCACAGCCGTGTGTACTACACCTGTACCGTCTTCTGTGGTCACAAAATCCGCGCCGTAAACCTTGTAGGCTTTTTCCATTTTATGTTTTTCTGTCTCAAAAATAGTGTTGGCAAGATAAGGATAAAGTGGTTCGTATTCCAAACCAATTAAATCTTTGCCTTTTAATTCCTCAACAATTTTATATTCCCCATCTATTACAGATAAACGCGCTTTTGCTAATATAAAAAATTTATTTTCTTTTTCTATTTTTACATAATCAATATTTTCTCCAACAGCCAAAGCAACATTCCCAGGAAGCGTCCACGGCGTCGTCGTCCAAGCGAGAATATATGTATTAGCCGAACCCGCATGCTTTTGCGAATGGTCTGGCTGGGGTCGGGGCCCCAGGGAACCGAGGACCTGAGTAAAAGTATCGGGTGGGGCGATATGGAACTTTACGTAAACCGACAAATCTTTCACGTCTTCATAACCTTGAGCAAGTTCGTGTGAGGAAAGAGCCGTTCCGCAACGCGGACACCATGGCACAACCTTGTAATCTTTATAAAGCAAATTCTGCTCATTTACTTTTTTCAAAACATTCCACACAGATTCGATATAAGTATTGTGATAAGTCACATAAGCATTTTCTTGGTCCACCCAATAACCTATGCGCTCGGTAAATTTAGCCCAGAGGTCCGTGTATTCCCAGACGCTTTCTTTACATTCTTGATTAAATTTCGCGATGCCATATTCTTCAATCGCTTTTTTGGAATTAAGCCCTAGTTTTTTTTCCACCTGAAGCTCTACTGGCAAACCGTGTGTGTCCCATCCGCCTTTGCGGCGAACGTGAAAACCCTGCATTGTTTTATATCTAGGGATGGCATCCTTGAATGCTCGGGCTTCCAAATGGTGGATTCCCGGTTTGCCGTTAGCCGTCGGCGGACCTTCATAAAAAATAAACTCTTTTTTCCCTTCGGTTTGTTTCAGAGATTTCTCAAAAATTTTATTTTCTTTCCAGAACTCCAAAACCGCTTCTTCCCGCAACGCTGTTTCTGATTTTCTTGTCCCGTTAGAAACAGGTTCACTTTGTGAACCGTTGTTTCGCACGGGATTATTCATTTCGTTTTCAGCCATATATTAGCTGATTTTAGCACAAAGTTCTTACTTTTACATCCTTTTTAATAATTTACAAAATTTCTTTTTTATAACAATCATCACAATATAATTTCCAATTATCATTTGAGTTATACATAGTTTTAATATCTTTTTTACATAAGCTACAAATACCGTTAAACATCCTATAATTTCCTATATAATTATATCTATCTTTCATTCTTTTATTTGGATGAACATCTGGAATAGGGATATTATAATTTCTATAAAATTCAAGCTCGCTATTTACAATTCTAAATGGCCGTCCAGTTTTTCGGCAAATAAGCGCTTTTGTAAGAATTTCATCTTTTACATCTTGAATCAAATCAGGAATTTCCTCTGTCGGCAACAAAGACATACCTTGTGTATCAGTATCTGTGTCTGACTGCCAAAGCCCACCAATTTTTATAATTTCGTCTTCATTCAAAGGAAATGCTAAGGTTGCCAGAGAACCATTATAAGCAAATGTACTCATCGAATATGGGAAAAATTCCCCATATTCTCCCTTTTTTAACAAAGACAATTTTATATTATCTAATTCTTCATAATATTTTTCTTTTTCATATTGCCGATTAAATATACAATAACTTTTATTTTCTAATCCAATACAAGCAAAACAATATTCTATATTTCTGCAATTAATTACAAATTCGGATTCAAGAATAAATTTTGAAGCAAAGGAAAACTTTACATTTGCTGATTTAGAGCCAACTCCAATTGTTTGATAAAGTTTTTCTGAACCACCAGAAATAGAGGCATCCATAGAATCCTTGTGTCCAATAATTTGATCACAATGTAAAACATGCTCTGTTAAAACTGTGTCAATAACATCATGACAATTTCTAGAATTAGAAATATTAACCCCTGAAACATTTTCAACTCTTTCATGCCGCTCAGCACGAGCTGGATGTGATTTTACAAATTTCCAAAAATCTTCTTTGACTTGATTGGTAAAATTTCTACTTCTTAAATTAATTTCAGAAATTTTATTTTCATATTCTTTTTTTGTAAACTGAATATTCCAAATACAATTACTTTTATTTCTTAAATTCACACAACCAAAACAATCAATGCAATTATTACAGTCATAAAGAAATTGGGAATTAATACAATTATCTGAAAAGTATAAATATCTACAATTATAACATTTTTCACAAAATACCAATTCATAGGAATTTTCAATAAAATGCGAACTAAAAATATCCATAACTGAACGGGAATCGTTAACTCCCACTGAATACCAAACATTTTCTGAATTCCAACCACCACTAACATAATATCCGTTTTTCAAATTCCTGCCATTGAGAGAATATTCGCTGTTAACATTTGATGGGTCACGAATTATGGCAGGTTGAGGAACCTTGAAACGTAGTTCTAACAACTGCTCAAAAAAATTCTCATTTTCCTTGTAATTTGTAGCATACGAATATGGATCAAAATCATTTTTATAACTTTTAAGATCATAAACAATTAAAGATGATGCAGGTGGAACAAAAGAAATCATCTTATTATCTTTCCCTGGAGCATTATTATCTCTTTTATATAAATTTATTGAATTTACAAAAGCAAAACGATTTTGTCGTCTACATGTAGGACACTGTTTGGGTGGTGGTACTTTTAAAATTTTATAAAATTCAATATCTTCGTCTGTAATTTGGAAAATTCCTTCACAGTATTTAGATATATCATGTTGTATACATTCACGACTATGAGGAATAATCTTCTCTAAAATTTCACCTATGGCGTTGTCAAATTTTGGTGTTTTATTTATCATTTTTAAAATTAAATCTTACATCCTCTCCGGAGCCTTTATACCCAGAAGATATAACCCATTTTTCATAATAAGAGAAAAGGCTAAGGTAATGGCTATTTTATATGGCGACTCTTCGTCGTTTTTATCTATGATTTTTGTATTACCATAATAGTTATTGAAGGCGCGAGCCAAGTCTATCAAATAATTCGCTATATAATGCGGTTCAAATTCTTCTGCTCCTCTTAATACGATTTCAGGAAATCTGTATAACAACTTTTCGATTTCTGATACATAAAGGTCGGACCTTTTTGAAGATTTAAGGTCCGACCTTAAGAATGCAAAACCAGGCAATATATTTTCCGTT
>CAYPAN010000007.1:0-22258 GCA_964408725.1 uncultured Candidatus Saccharibacteria bacterium | reverse complement strand
ATAAATCCTTTTGGTGTTCCGGTTACTCCGGCATTGTCTCCTTCTGTTTTGGAATCAGCCACTGCCTGCGCGTATTTGTTTGAAATCAAACATTGATTGAATGCGGCTGTATTGAGACCTAAGCCTTTGGCAAAAGATTCCAAATTTGTATTTGAAAAATTTCCCTGATTTTCTCCGCTCTGATGAGCGAATAAGTAGTCGTGGTATTCCCAGAACTTTCCTTGGTCTCCGGCGCATCTTGCGGCCTCGGCTGACTCTACGGATTCAGGTCCTAAAAACGTGTAATCTCTGTAAACAAACAAAACATCTCCGTTTCTTACATAATTATTCAGAATTTCAGGCATAAAGGGAGTCCAGGCAGGGTCGCCCTGTCTTAAAGACTGCATTACAGGCGCGTCAGTGGGGAGCAATCCGGATACCGCTCCGCAATAAGGGCATTGAAAATCTTCGTACATAACGAGCGTGACTTTTGCGTTCGGATTGCCGAGTGTCCTGTCTTTCGCTCCGACCGGAGCTAGGGTTATTGCCGCCGCTCCATTCCCATTTACGGGAATATTTGCCGGCTTAACTGAAGAAAAATATATTGCGCCCCCAATCAATATTCCGGCCACGATAATAGCCATAGGAATTGAGAATTTATCTCTGTTTATGTTTTGCTCTGCTCTATTTTGAACAGGCGATTCCAAATTTTTTTCTGGCTCCATTTCATAAGTATATATTCTTAATCTATTCTGTCAATTCAAGATTTATGGTATAGTGTTTTTATGACTTTTTTGGATAAAATCAAACTGAAAATGTGGCATTCCATTTATGGTCTTTTCCTGCCTGTCCAGAAATTCCTTTTAAAATATGGCATTATTCATCATCAAAGCCAAAGACAGAAATACCACATCGGATGGCTGGCACCCGGCAAGACCTTGGAAGAACTCAAGAAACATCTTCACAATAAATGGGGTTTTGGCAATCACTTCGTGGCTTGGACAGACAATGGGCAGGTTTTGAGCTGGAGAAAATTAAATGATTTTCAAGACCAGTATCATCTGCGCGTTTTTAGCGACGGGGAGTTGCGCGGACATTTTGAATTCACTCCGGAAGCGCATCCTATTGAGCATATGGAAGAAAAAGGAGAGAAGGAAAAGAAAGAAGATTTTTTTAAATTTTTAGGAGATTTTGTGGTAGAGGAAAAATATATTTCACATCTCAAGATGGACCCGAACGCTTACAATCCGGAATCGGAATTGACTATAAAATAGATTCCGGCATTACAAGGTCCCAAAGTTTGCCGGCTACGTTATTCGGCGTGCCAAAAAGAGGATAGTGATGCAAATCTATGAAAGGCAGACTGTTGCATTCAATTATCCCAGAGTGTTGTTCTTCGCGCCATGATTTGGTAATGTCCTCCATTATAAAATCCACCCCTATTAGCGGGTCTTTCAAAAAGCTGGCAACGTGTTCCAGCATTTTTATGTTTTCGGGATGCACCATATCCGTGACTTCCGTGGTAGTGCCGCCTATGCCACGGCTGGTTTTCTGCGAAAATGTTACCACCTGTCCTTTTTTAGGAATATCACTCATTTTAATTCCTTCTCTTTTAAGTTCCTTTTCGGCATCCGGGTCAATGGTTATTTTATGGAAAATCGGTCCTTTGCGCTCGGCACGACCGTTTTCTTTGTCCATTAATTCTTGGAGCGTGTGTATTCCGTCTCCTACCACTTCCGGCTGGTCGCGTCTGACCACGCCCACTAATTTGCCGCCCACTAAAGTGCCGCGGAAAAGATAACCGTTCAATTCCTCTTCTATCACCACAAGAGGAGAGAGTTTCTTGGCCTTACTGAAACCGTAAATTAATTTTTCCGGAGTATCTATATGTATTAGAGTGTGCCGAGAGCGCGAACCTAAGTTTGGTTTGGTTATGACCGGTTTTTTTATGCTGTTGAAAATTTGAAGCGCTTTTCTTTTGGTGAAAGCCACTCCGCCTTTGGCTACCGGCAGACCTTCCTTCAGGAATTTTTCTTTCATTATGCCTTTATTGTCCATCCATTTTAATGAATCGGATTCCATAAATTCTCCGCGGGGCAGACCATCGAAAGATATTGTCTTGCCCTTGTATTCCGCGATGAAAGAATCCCTGATTGGGCCCATATGAAATTCAACCATTTTTATTCCGCGCCTTTGCGCTTCTTCCCAGAAACATTTCGTGCGCAAGGTGTCTTTTTCGTCAGGTTTATTTGAGAAATGCCCGAGTTTTAGAAAGACCATCAACTTTAAAAAGGGGATGGAAGTTTTATGCGATATTGCCTCCGCCGTGCTTTTAAAAAGCATTTCCATAAAATCAAAAAACGGCTGGCCTATATAATCCAGCACTACGGACAAGTACGCTACGAAATGTATTTCTTGCGCCGGTTCACAATCTTTGCAGTATTTCATGTTGCAATTATAGCAAATTATTTACGAGTGTTATATTTTCCGGAAACGATCCATTTATAAGTTGTCATTTCGTTCGGTCCCATCGGGCCGCGGGCGTGAATTTTATCGGTTGAAATGCCGATTTCGGACCCAAGTCCGAATACCGCGCCGTCGGAGAATCTGGTGGAGGCGTTCACGTAAACCACTGCCGCGTCTATTTCCCGCAAAAATCTCTCCGCATTTTTTTTATTTTCCGTCAGTATCGCTTCGGAATGCTTGGAAGAATATTTTTGTATGAATTTTATCGCTTCATCAATGCTGGAGACCATTTTCAGAGACATTTTCTGGCTTAAAAATTCGCGTCCGAAATCAGAATCCTTGGCAACCTTCAGAAGATTTTTCGGATAAATATTTTTTAAGATTTTAAAGCTTTCGGCGTCCGCGAAAATTTCCACTTTTTTCTCCGCCAAAAGTTTAGCCACCTTAGGTAAAAATTCTTGGATTATTTTTTTATGCACTAGCAGTGTGTCTAACGCGTTGCATACGCTCGGACGCTGTGTTTTGGCGTTGAAAATAATTTTAGCGGAAAGGTCTAATTTAGCACTTTCATCCACAAAGGTATGGCAAACGCCGGCTCCGGTTTCAATTACAGGCACAGTGGAATTTTCCCTTACAAAGTTTATAAGCTCTCTGCTCCCGCGGGGGATAATGACATCCACTAAACCATTGGCGGAAATTATATCCAAAGCGGCTTTTTTTATCTTCGGGTCAATAAACTGGATAATTTCAGGGTCTACTTCAGATAAAATTAAAGCCCTTCTGATAATTTTATGAAGCAGAATATTGCTTTCTCTAGCATCTTTTCCTCCTTTCAAAATTACCGCGTTACCGGATTTAATGCAGATAGCGGCGACGTCGGTCGTCACATTTGGTCTTGATTCGTATATGATGCCAACCACGCCGATGGGCACTCTTTTTCTGCAAATTTTCAGCCCGAATCTTTCCCGGCAATCAAAAATTTCTCCGATTGGGTCCGGCATTTTTATCAGACTTTCAATTTCTTTAACCATTTCTTCAATGCGCATATTGTTTAAAACAAGACGGTCCCGCATCGGATTATTTTCAGGAACTTTTTTTAAATCTTTTAGATTAGCCTTTATTGTTATTTTTTTATTTTTACGTAATTCTTTAGCCAGATTTTTCAGGATTAAAATTCTTTTAGCGTGCGGTAAAAGGCCAAATGGTGCTGAAGCTTTTTTAGCGTTGTTTAATTGTTTTAAAATTTTTTTCTGCATTTTTTGGGTTCGTAATTCGTAATTGACAATTCGTAATTAACTTAATTCCTTTGCTTTTTTGTAAGCCGCTAGTACAGCCTTTTCCGTCATTTTATCAAACTTCAAAACCTTAAGCGCCGCTTCTGTGGTGCCTCCCTTAGATGCCACTTTTTTCACCAATTCCGCGTAATCTCCCTCTATATGCGCGGCCGCTTGAAAAGTTTTCTGCACCAGCTTTTCCGCCTCCTTGAGTCCGAGCTTCCGAGCTGTGTTGGTGAGTTCCTTCGCCAACAAGAAAAAATAGGCGGGGCCAGAACCGGAGATAGCGGTAATTTTGTTTATATCATCCTCTTTTTTTACCTCAAAGTTTTCGGTTATCTCATCCAAGAACTTTTTCGCCTCCTTTTTTTCAATAGGCGACAAACCAGCCGAAATCCAGCCGGCGATAGAAAGCGCCAAGTTTGGCATCATTCTTATGATTTTTTTGTGGTCGGAAAGCAAAGAGATTTTTTTCATAGGGACTCCGGCCATAATTGAAATTAAAATTGTGTTTTTATTTAATTTAATTTTTTTCAACACCTCTTCAGAATCCTGCGGTTTTACCGACAAAATTACGAATTCTGATTTATCAACGCTCTTGAGCGAATCGCCCTGGTCCACAGGGAATACTTTTACCTGATTGCCTAGAGCCTTAGCAATTGCCTTGCCCATCGTGCCGAAACCTATAATTGTGACATTTGTTTTCATTACTTTTTTGTTATGAACCTTGTGCCGGAAAAATTTTTGCCTATAACACTGGCAATTATACCTTTTTTGTTTCCGTTGCCTATGAGCGTTTCCACTCCGTGGCTTGTGGCGTATTTTGCCGCTTTGACTTTTGAAGTCATTCCGCCAAGCCCCAAGTCTGATTTGTCCGTGGAACACAGATTCTCTATTTTTGAATTCACATTAACGACCTCTTTTATGAGTTCAGCATCTTTATTATCATCCGGGTTACAGGTGTGCAATCCGTTTTGATTGGTTAAAATCAAAAGCTTGTCTGCCTTGAGCCCTACCGCGACCTTAGCCCCCAATATGTCATTGTCTCCGATGGTCAGGTCTTCCGTTTTCATAACGTCATTCTCATTTATAATCGGCAGAATTTTATGAGAGAGCATCGCTTTGATATTTGAAACGAAATTCTTGAAACGTTCTTTGTTGGTAAAGTCATCGCTTAAAATAAGAATTTGGCCGATGGAGATTTTATATTTGTTGGCTTCGTGAATGTAGTCGTGAATTAAAAGAGGCTGTCCGATAGCCGCGGCGATTTTTTTCCGGTGCGGATTCGTGAACGGCACTTGGGGAAGCCCCGCGCCTATGGCGCCGGAAGTCACAAGCACCACTTCCGACCCTCGTTTTAACAAAACCGAGATTTCTTTAATCAAATTGCCTATTTTTTTCCGGTCAAGACCATTCTTGCCGGCAATGACCTGAGTCCCGACTTTTATGACTATTCTCATGTTTTTATCTTATATTATAGACACTTAATGCGCAACAGTGAAAGCAATCACTTTTTTCGCGCCAGATTGTTTTAAGATTTTTCTGGCTTCGGACAGCGTCGCGCCGGTGGTGGTGACATCATCTATTAATATTATATTTTTACCTTCTATCATTTTGGAATTTTTTACGGAAAAAGAATCGGAAAGATTTTTCAGCCTGTCACGTCGCTCTTTGATATTCGCCTGATGTTCCGTTTCTTTTATTTTTATTAAAGTATTTTTTTCCAATTTAAAATTATTATTTTTTTCATCTATTTCAACTAATTTTTCGCAAATCAATTCCGCCTGATTGTACCCGCGTTCCCTGTATCTTTTTTTAGAAAGGGGAATAGGAATCAAAATCGGTTCACGAAAATTTTTCATCACGCTTAATTCCGAAAGTTCTTCTATTATTTTCCCGTACATAACTTCCGCGAAAATTCCGGCAATTCTTTTTTTACCCTTATACTTTAAGAGCCAGATGGATTTTTTAACGGGTATATGACGATAATCAAATAGCGGAAATATCCAATTGGCACTTTCTCGTTCTGCGGCAGGAGAATCCGAAAGGCACTTTAGGCACAAATCAGAACCCTCTTTTCCGCAAGAAAGGCAATTCACAGGGAAAACCACATTTAATATGGTGTCTAAAAGATTCATATATGTTATAATTATAGACATAATTTAAGGAAATGGATAATCCGCTTAAAAACTTTTTTTCAAATTTGAACCTCTTTGGGAGTGGCGGGGGTGACAGCGCTGTCGGCATTGACATCGGTTCTTCGGCCATTAAAGTGGTTGAAATAAAAAAAAGGGGAAGCAAGGCCGTGCTTGAGACTTACGGCGCCATAGCCCTTGGTTCTTATGCCGAGACCGATTTAGGACGAGTTACCAATTTGCCGGTTGATAAAACCATTGAAGCCCTGAAGGAAGTTTTGAAACAGTCCGGGGTAACCACGGTTTCCTGCGCTTTTTCCATTCCGGTGCAGTCAAGTCTGATTTTTACCATTCCGTTGCCGGCCCAAATAAGAGAAAGTGAAGTTTCCTCCATTGTTCCGACGGAAGCCCGCAAATATATTCCGGTACCCATTACGGAAGTGACTCTCGATTATTTCATACTTCCGAAAAAGGAACCTTCTTTTGAGGAAACGAATAACCCGGATTCATCTTCCATTTTGCCGGAAAAAACAGAAGTGCTCGTGGTTGCGATTCAAAATGACGCAATTTCAAAATATCGTTCCATTGTTTCGGAATGCAGCCTAGAAGCCGGTTTCTTCGAGATTGAAATTTTTTCTTCTATCCGGGCCAATTTTGAGCATGAGCTTTCGCTGGTCTTATTGATTGATTTCGGCGCATCCAGCACCAAGCTTTCTTTGGTGGAATTTGGCATGGTTAAAAGCCATCACACTATAAATCGCGGCGGGGCCGATATATCTTTATCTATTTCCCAGTCTTTAGGCATTCCGTTTTCCAAAGCGGAGGAAATGAAAAAAGAATTCGGCCTTTTTGAGAATCCCGTGGAAAAAAGCCTGGCTGATATAATCAAAGTTCACATCGATTATATCTTTTCGGAAACGAATAATGTATTATTAGGGTATGAAAAGAGTTATAATAAGACTATCAGTAAAGTAATATTTACGGGCGGTGGTTCATTACTCAAGGGATTGAAGGAAACGGCGTCTAATAGTTTCCGAGCAGAGATAGATATAGGGCGTCCCTTTTCCAAAGTCGGCGCGCCCGAATTTTTGGAGAAAGTTCTTGAGACTACAGGTCCTGAATTCGCAGTTGCTTTGGGTTTAGCCTTGCGAAAATTGCAATAAGTGCGATAATAAAGTGAGGATATAATAAATAAAATGGAGCAAAATTTTCAAACATCTTTTATACCCAAGAAACCGATAATTCCGGAGCGAGTTGTTTCATCCCGACCCACTAGTCTTTTGACTGTCATTTCTGTTTTTATTTTTTTTACCGTAATCATAGCCACGGGAGCCCTTTATTTTTACGACGGGATTTTAAAGAAAAACATTGTCCAAATGGAAAATGATTTGAATCTGGCCAAAGACCGTTTTGAGCCGTCGGAAATAGTGCAGCTTCAGGTTTTGGATAAACGCTTGAATGCTTCAAGTGAAATTTTAGCCAACCACGTGGCAATCTCTCCGATTTTCAAAGCTTTGCAGTCTATTACGATGAAGACTATCAGCTATACCGATTTCAGTTACAATTTTGACAGCAGTAATAAAAGCTCGGACATAGTGGTGAAAATGAGCGGAATCTCCTTGGGCTATCAGCCGATTGCCCTTCAGTCGGATATCTTTACGGCAAATAAATATTTAATTGACCCTGTTTTTTCCAATCTCTCGCTTGACGACAAAGGCAATGTTACTTTTGACTTGAATTTTTCGGTCGACCCGAATTTTACCGATTATAAAAAAACACTTGCGGCGACAAGTGACGGGAGCACGCCAAATTAATTATGTTTAGATATATTTTACCGGTCATTTTAATAGGAGTCGCCTTATCAGGGTTTTTTATGTTTACCGAACCGTTTTATAACAGTATCTCCTCGGAAAGAGAACAAGTGGCCTCTTACAACGAAGCCTTGGATAATTCCAAAGCTCTTGAAGCGCAGCGTGATGTCTTAACTCAGAAATACAATTCTTTTGACCCCGACAATTTAGCCAAGCTTCAAAAACTTTTACCCGACAATGTTGATAATATCCGTCTGATTCTTGAGATAGAAAAAGTGGCGTCTCCTTATGGTATGGTGCTTAAAGATGTGAAATATAATGCGACAGACAGCACCCCGGCGCCCCAAGCGGCGGGAGTTGTCCAGGGAGCGACGAGTGTAAATAATTCTTCCAATAAGGATTATGGCATTTGGAATTTGGAATTTTCCACTCAAGGAACTTATGATAATTTTATTAAATTTTTGGAAGATTTGGAAAACAATTTGAGAATTGTTGATGTGTCTTCAATTCAGTTTTCTTCAAGCACAAGTGCCGGGCTTAGCAGTGCGTCTTCTTCTGCTTATACCTATAACTTTAAGATTAAAACTTATTGGCTAAAAAATTAAAATGGCTTCAAAAATAAAAAACATAATAATATTTACGGTGATTGCGGCTCTTTTAATTCTGGCCTATATTTTATTTTTTAAACCGACTGCAAGCCAACAGAATTTGGTTTCTTCTTCTAGCACTTCCGCTACCGGCACAGCTTTGCCGGATGCTAATACCTTAAGTCAGAATTCTGTTATTGCACAGAATTTTCTAGCCGTATTGCTAAGTGTCAGAAGCATAAAACTTGATGACTCTATTTTTTCCGACCCTGCTTTCACAAATTTGCATGATTCCAGTATTTCACTTGCTTCTCCGGGGCCGGGAGACGAGGGCAGATTGAACCCTTTCGCTCCGATTGGTTCTGATGCAATCCAGCCCATAACCTGCGCATTGCCGCAAGTTTTGAACACCGCCACAAATACTTGTATAACACCTATACAGATACCGACTTGCACATTGCCGAAGGTCTTAAATACTACGACTAACACTTGTATCACTCCGCCGGCGGCCTGTGTTCTTCCTAAAGTTTTAAACACTACAACAAATACTTGTGTTACTCCGACCCCTTAAATCAAATTAATTATGAGTTTTTTAGAAGAATTAGCTAAAAGTGGCGTAATCGGTAAAAGCCAAATAGACGAAATTAAAAATCTTGCCAGAGAGCGTCATAATGGCGATATTGATGAGGCCTTAATTGAGTTCGGTATTCCGGAAGAGAAAATACTTGCCACAAAAGGAGAGTATCTGCAAATACCGGTAAAGAAAATAGACTCCAAAGGAGTATCTTTTGAAGTCTTGAAATATATTCCGGAAGATGCGGCTCTCCATTATCGTTTTGTGCCTATTGAATTTAAAGACGGGGTATTGGAAGTCGGAATTATAGACGCGGAGAATACGCAAGCCAATGACGCCTTGCAATTTATTTCAGCCAAGTTGGGTATTCCCTTTAAGATTTTTCTTATTTCAACTGCCGATTATAAGACCATAATGGAAAGTTATAAAGGTATGTCGGTTCAGGTGGAAGAGGCGCTTGATGAAATAAAACAAGATGAAACAGTTGACATAAAAAGTTTGAATGAAGCGAATAATTTAAATAAAGAACTTAAGAATGTAAAGCCGGAAGAAGTGAAAATAGTGGAGGATGCTCCGGTCATAAAAATCGTGGCTCTTATGCTGCGCAATGCCATAGAGGGAGGAGCTTCCGATATACATATAGAAAATACCGGAGAAAAAGTAAAAGTGCGTTTTCGAGTGGATGGCTCTCTTAACACGGCAGTCGTGTTGCCGCCGAATGTTTATAATGGAATAGTGGCGCGTATCAAAATTCTGGCCAAACTGCGTTTGGATGAAAAAAGAAAACCACAGGACGGTTCCTTCAGCACGAATCTTGATGGACGCAAGATTGATTTTCGTGTTTCCACTATGCCCGCTTATTACGGCGAGAAAGTGGTTATACGTATTTTGGACGCCGAAAAGGGAGTTAAGCCGCTCAGCCAGCTTGGTTTATCCAAAAGAAATCTAGAAATGATGCAGGAAGCGCTGAAAAAACCCTACGGACTTATTTTGATTACCGGTCCGACAGGGTCCGGAAAATCAACCACCCTATATTCAATGATGAACGAGCTTGATAAGGAGCAAAGCAACATTGTTTCCCTGGAAGACCCCGTGGAATATCATATGCCCGATATCAATCAGTCTCAGATGATGCCGGAGATTGGATACACATTCGCTTCCGGACTGCGTTCTATTCTCCGTCAGGACCCGGATGTGATAATGGTGGGAGAGATACGAGATAAAGAAACGGCTCAGCTTGCTATTCAAGCGGCACTGACAGGTCACCTTGTTTTATCGACACTTCACACCAACAACGCCATCGGAGCGGTTCCTCGCTTGATTGATATGGGAGTGGACCCTTATCTAATATCGCCGACTCTCATTTTATCCGTTGCCCAGCGCTTGGCTAAATTGACTTTTCCGGCCTGCAGGAAGCTTGTGCCTATGGACCCAAGCATTAAAATGCAAATTGAAAATGAAATAAAGGATTTACCCGCTGAATTTAAAAAAGAAATTGAAATCAAAGACCAAATGTACGACACGGTTCCTTCCGCCGAATGTCCGTCGGGCACCCGCGGCCGTATTGCTATTTTTGAAATGTTTAAAGTGGGGAAAGAAATGCAGGAAGTGATATTGAAAAATCCGGTTGACTCCGCGATTTATAAAGTGGCCCGCAATGTCGGGATGCTTACAATGAGAGAGGATGCAATGCTTAAAGCCATCAATGGAATTATTCCGTACAAAGAAGTCTTTAATTTTATTGATGAAAATGAGTAAAGTTGTCCACAAGACACTGTTACCCAAGGTTATCTTATAGTATAATTATCATATATGGATTATAAAAAAGAACTTGAAGAACTTATTTTGGATGTTATCCGCGAGAACGGTTCGGATTTGCATTTGGGAGTCGGCAAAGTCCCGGCTATTCGCGTGGCGGGGGAACTCGTTTTTCTGTTAAAGCGTCCGGTTTTGACCAAAGAAGATGCGCTTGGATTTTTGGGAGAGATTTTGGATAAAACAAAGCTGGATAAATTTATGGAGGAAAAAGAAATGGACTTCTCCTACGATTTTCGGGGAGAAATGCGTCTTCGCGGTAACGCTTTTTTTCAAAAAGGCTTGATTAGTGTCGCTCTTCGGCTGGTGCCTAAAGTTAAATCTCTTGCAGAATTGCATTTGCCCCCGATTATTGCGGATTTAGCCCGCAAGAAACAGGGATTTTTCCTGGTAGTTGGTCCTGTCGGGCAAGGCAAGTCCACTACGCTTTCATCAATGATAAATTTGATTAATAATGAAGAAGCGCGCCATATTATAACCATTGAAGACCCGATTGAATATGTTTACGCTCCCAATAAATCCATAATCGACCAGCGCGAAGTCGGTGTCGACAC
The DNA here is from genome assembly GCA_964408725.1 of uncultured Candidatus Saccharibacteria bacterium. Lineage (GTDB taxonomy): Bacteria > Patescibacteriota > Minisyncoccia > Phycocordibacterales > UBA9973 > UBA9973. The sequence continues at coordinate 11,063 of CAYPAN010000007.1, read as the reverse complement.
TAAAGATTTTTATACCGCTCTCAGGTCTGTGTTTCGCGAAGACGTAAATGTGATAATGATAGGCGAGATGCGCACTCCGGAAACAATTTCCACGGCTGTAACTGCCGCCGAGACGGGGCATCTTGTGCTTTCTACTTTACATACGAATAATGCGTCGCAGACTATAGATAGAATTATCGATTCTTTCCCGGGCAGTCAGCAAGACCAGATTCGTATTCAGTTAGCCGGAAGCTTGCTTGGTATCTTTTCTCAAAGATTAATCCCGCGGATTACCGGCGGACTCATTCCCGCTTGTGAACTGTTGTTGAATAATAATGCTGTCTCCAACTTAATTCGCGAAAAACGCACTCAAGAGATAGATGTCATAATAGAAACGGGCACCGAATCCGGGATGATAGATTTAAATCATTCGCTTTTGGAACTTGTCCGGGCCGGAGAAATTACCATAGAAAATGCTTATCAGTTTTCGCTCAATCCCAAAGGTCTTGAACGTATGATTTAACAAATTCCCATACACTGGGTTCATGGGAACATAAGAAATAATATATGCTATTCAAATACAAAGCGGTAGACGACAAAGGAATAAGTAAAGAAGGAGAAATTGACGCACCCAATCGTGATATAGCCATAAGCGGTCTGCAAAGAAGGGGTCTCATTGTTGTTTCCATCAAGGATGAAGGGAAAAATAAATCTTTCCTCACTTTCTCTTTCCTGGGGAAAGTGCCGATGAAAGATGTTGTGATTCTTTCCCGTCAGATTTCCACTCTCTTTGAAGCGCAGGTCTCCGCCCTGAAAGCTTTCACAATGCTCGCCACCAATACGGAGAATAAAATTTTATCCGGAAAGCTTAATCAAATAAGTGATGACCTCCAGGCCGGAGTTTCCATCTCGGGCGCTTTGGCCAAACACCCCGATGTTTTTTCCAATTTTTACGTCAATATGGTTAAAGTGGGGGAAGAGACAGGCAAGTTAAATGAAACCTTTAGCCATTTGGCCGATTATTTGAATCGCCAGTATGCTCTCACTTCAAAAACGAAAAATGCTCTTATTTATCCTATATTCGTCATTTGCACATTTTTCGTGGTTATGGGGCTTATGTTTGTCATCGTCATTCCGAAGCTCTCGGCCATTATTCTTGATTCCGGACAAACGCCGCCGATATATACTCAAATAGTCATAGCGCTTTCAACCTTTTTTGTGCATTATGGTTTTCTGGTTATTATTTTTTTGATATTGCTGGGATTGTGGTTGTGGAGACTTTCCGGAACAGAAAAAGGAAAAATATATCTGGACAATATGCGTCTGGCTCTGCCGGCAGTCGGGAATCTTTACAGGAAGCTTTACCTTTCAAGAATCGCGGACAATATGGATACGATGCTCACTTCCGGCGTTCCGATTGTCCGGGCGATAGACATCACTTCTGAAGTTGTCGGCAGCCGGGTTTACAAAGAGATTTTAAAAGATGTGGCGGACGGAGTGAAGTCCGGTTTGGCTTTTTCGGTCGCGTTTGAAAAACACACAAAACAAGTTCCCGGCATTATGATACAAATGGTTAAAATCGGGGAAGAAACGGGCTCTTTGGGCTCGATTTTGAAGACTTTGGCCGATTTTTATAAAAGGGAAGTTGACGATGCGGTTGATACATTAGTGGGATTGATTGAACCGGTAATGATTGTAGTTTTAGGTTTGGGGGTGGGCATACTTCTGGTTTCTATTCTGATGCCTATTTACAACCTTGCGGGTTCAATATCGTAAACCCCTCCCATCCCTCCCCTTGTCAAGGGAGGAGAAATAAAGATTCCCCCTGATAAGGGGGCGAGGGGGTTGTGTTCTATCTGGGGATAACTTTTTTAGTTTTGTGATATAATGAAAAGTGTTAAAAACAAGTCGAAATTAGATGTAGTTTGTTATAAATAAAAAATTATTATGAAAAAGATTAACCTTAAAAAAGGTTTCACATTAATAGAACTCTTGGTCGTTGTAGCCATCATCGGTATTTTGGCCTCGGTTGTTTTGGCGTCGCTAAACAGCGCTCGTTTTAAGGGTAAAGATGCCGCCATTGAATCTGAATTGTCTAGTCTAAGAGCTCAAGCGGAAATCTTTTCCAATGGTGGAAGTTACAATAACTTATTTACAGGCAACAATACTTGGGCTTCTACTGATTCAGGTACTCAAGCTATTTTGACTGGTATCAATAATCAAACTACTACCCATACTGCAGGCAGTAGCGCTTCCGCGTGGGCAGCTCAGGCTCAGCTTACATCTGACACAACCAAGTATTTCTGTGTGGACAGCACGGGTGCGGCAAGAATTGATACGGTTATGGCTGCCGGCATTACGGTCTGCCCTTAGTAGTTTTTTAAAGCGTGATTGATATAGTATAAGAAATTTTATTAATAAAGTAATTGTAGATTTCTATGAAAAAAATGAATTTTAGCAAAAAGTCTAGTTTGGGTTTCACATTAATAGAACTCTTGGTCGTTGTAGCCATCATCGGTATTTTGGCCTCAGTTGTTTTGGCATCGCTTTCTAGTGCCAGGACTAAAGGTAAAGATGCCGCTGTTGAAGCGCAATTGTCTAGTATGCGACCTCAGGCAGAGCTTTGGTCCAGTTCGCAGGCTTCTCCCACTTATGCGGGCGCATGCACAGGAGCTACTGCAAGTAACGGTTTGGCCGGATTACTTACCGCTACGGTAAATGCCGATGCGGTTACGTCTACTTTAAATACAACAGCAACTGTAGCGGGCACTTATAACACTGTAACTTGCCATGATAGCGCTTCCGCTTGGGCAGCAGAGGCACCACTTGCTGGTTCTGCAACTGGGGCTTCGGTTATGTGGTGTGTTGATAGTACGGGTGTGTCAAAAAAAGCGGCTGCGAATACAAATATTGGACCAAGTTCATATGTTTGTCCTTAATAGAGAAATATAGAGAGTTTTTTTAAAAACCACCCTCCCTTTGGGTGGTTTTTGTTTTTATATTTGATACAATTACTAAATTCCTATGAAAAAAATGAATTTTTCAAAAAATCCCGGGAGGGGTTTTACATTGATTGAACTCCTCGTAGTTGTAGCTATTATAGGTGTTCTGGCCTCAGTTGTTTTGGCATCGTTGAATAGCGCTAGGACTAAAGGTTCCGACACAAAAATAAAAGCGCAGCTTGATAATATGCGAGCCCAAGCCGAATTCTATACCGGAACAGGCACAGCTGTCGCCGCGGTCACGCCTTGCGCCACGACCGCTGGTACGTTATTTGACACGGCAAATAATGGTTTAGGAAATTTATTTAATGGTCTGACTTTAGCGAATACAAGATGTGCTTCAGCCACTGGATTGCCTTCCTCCGGCGTACAATGGGCCGTTGCCGCTCAAACATCCACCGGCGCTTGGTGTGTTGATTATACCGGTGTTGCCCGTGACAAAACCGCAGGCGGTGTTTCTTATACTTGGGCTGGTACTCCTGCCGGAGTAGCCGTTATAGCCGCGGCCACAACGGTTTGCCTTTAGTATTTTTACTTAACATAGTTTTTGCTTCTTATATTTGCTATAATTGATATATTAAAAAGTATAATTATAGTCTTTTATTATGACTTCAATCCTCACAATTATTTTCTTTGTCTTTGGTCTCATTATCGGTAGCTTTTTGAATGTTGTGATATTCAGATTCAATACCGGACGTCATTTTGGCGGAAGAAGCGAATGTATGGTTTGCCGAAACAAGCTCCATTTCTATGAGCTCATACCCCTGTTTAGTTTTTTCGCCCTAGGAGGAAAGTGCGGGAATTGCAAAGCGAAAATATCGAATCAATATCCCATAGTTGAGTTTATCTCCGGGTTGATTTTTGCAAGTTTGTTTTTAAAATTTCAGGATATTTTTTATATAAATACGCTGGTATTTTCCATCTCTTACGCTTATTACGCGACGATGTTTTCCATTTTACTGGTTATAGCAGTTTATGATTTTAAGCACAAGATAATTCCCGACGTACTTTCCATCATCTTAGGTGTTATGGCTTTTATCGGCTTGTTTTTCTTTTCCAATTACCTATTTTATCCGCACATTCCGTCTGTCTTGGAGCTTTTGTCGGGTGTAATGCTGGCGTTGCCTTTTGCCTTTATATGGTTTGTTTCAAAAGGAACTTGGATGGGTCTTGGAGACGCGAAACTTGCCTTAGGGTTGGGCTGGCTTTTGGGATATTCACGCATACTCTCAGGCGCGGTTCTGGCTTTTTGGTCCGGGGCGATAATAGGGCTTATCCTTATTATTTTTTCGAAAAAGCACGGGATAAAAAGCGAAATTCCCTTTGCTCCGTTTTTGGTTCTCGGCGTACTGCTCGCTTTTCTTTTTGAATTGCATCTTTTCCCGATTGGTTTTTAAATTAAATGATTTCTTTTTTAAAAAATTTAGAATTTAAAAAGCTCAAAGCTGAAAGCTCTAAATTAAATAGAGGTATGACTTACGTTGAGCTTATTGTGGTCTTAAGTATTTTTGCCGTAATGACTTCCATCGTTCTTTTTAACTACAGCAAGTATCAGGAGCAAGTTGATATAAAAGTTTTGGCGAATGATATTGCCCTAAAAATAGTGCAAGCGCAAAAATCAGCTTTATCCGGAGAATTACCGCCTCTCTCACAGCAAACGCAGATTGATTCAACATGGAAACCGTCTTACGGTGTTTATTTTGACCCTGGGACTAATAATAATTTTATTTATTTTACCGACCTTGGTATCTGGGATAATATTGCCGGACACAATACACAAAATAATTCATACGATTCTTCCAGTTGTCCGGGGTCGGGGGAATGTTTGAATAGTATAACTATTACGAAAGGGGATTATATATTAAGGATAGACAGCTATTTAGGTTTAACCCCCACCCAAATTACAAATCCTCTGTCTATAACTTTTACAAGACCTAATTCTGGCGCAGCTTTCTATTCAAATGGTTTATCGCTACCGGCTGGTTTTGACTATGTTCAGATTACTATTTCCTCTCCTTCATTGATAAAATCCTGCATAGATGTGTATCCTTCGGGCAGAATTCAAATAAATCAATGCTTGCTTGCCTCCTAATTTATAATTATATGCATAAACAAAATAAAAAAATTAAAAAAAATGGCGGGTTTACCCAGACACTAACAAAAAAATCGTTAGTGTCTGGGTTTACAATAATAGAAACGATGATAGCTATTTCTATCTTTTTGATTGTTGTTATGGTTGGTATGGGCGCTCTTTTGAATACCAGTTTGATTCACACGAAATCTCAGGATATGCGTTCCATTATGGACAACTTAAGTTTCATTATGGAAGATATGTCTAGAAATTTAAGAACGGGATACAACTATCATTGTATTGATGATGGAATTCTTACCTCTACTGTTCCCCACAGTTGCATTAGTGGTGGAAAAGGAATTTCTTTTAAATCCGCTGACCCTACTGGTGGTCAATGGGTTTACTTTATTGGTACTTACAACGGTACCCCTGGAATTTTCAGATCAGTTGACGGAGCGATTAGTTTTGTTCAGTTAACCTCTAAGGAAGTTGTAATTGACCCGTCTTCCTCTTTTTTGGTAACCGGCGCTGAATCTGGAGACAATTTACAGCCGTTTGTGACAATTAAATTAATCGGAACGATAACTTCCACTAAAAACAATACTGTCACGCCATTTTCACTGCAAACCTCTGTATCGCAACGTTCATTAGACAGATAATATGATTAAATTTTTTATACAAAATAATAAAGGTCACAAGACCCTGAGCTTGTCGAAGGGCTTCACATTAGTTGAGACACTCATTGCCATTGCGATTTTTTCTACCACTATAGTGGCTATGATGTCTGTTTTAGGCAGTGGAATTTCCAATACGACTTATGCCAAAAACAGCATAGAAGCTTCCTATCTGGCTCAAGAAGGAATTGAATATGCGAGAAATATGCGTGACACAGACGTATTAGCTAATATTGATACTGGTTGGGCTAATTTCAGGGATGCTAGTATAGCCAGCATATCTCCGCCGCCTCCCGCTGATGCATATTTTACCCGTACAATCCAAAAAGTTACGGTTACGGTAGATGAAGTAAAGATTTCTTCGGCAGTTTCATGGACTCAGGGGTCCGGGACTTATAGTGTAACTTTTTCAGAGAATTTATTTAATTGGGTAGAGCCATAATTATGATAAAAATTAAAACAAATTTTAAAAAAATAAAAAATAATAAGGCCTGCCCGCCCTCCCGATTGGTCGGGAGCAGGCGGGGGTTCGCTTTGCTTTACGCGGTTATGATTTCAAGTATTATTTTAGCGATAACATTAGGCGTTATGGATGTGGCAACCCAAGAAATAAAGTTTGGCACTTCTGCCAAAGATACTGATGATGCTTTTTTTGCCGCTGACACCGGAGCAGAATGTGCGCTATATTATGACAGGTTAGCTCCCACCAATAACGCCTTTACCGGCACGGCAACAATGAGTTGTGCCGGAAATACAATTACCATTACATCATCAGGTTCGCCGGCTTCTTTTTGGAGTTTTACTGTTCCAGGATTAGGCAGTGCGGGGCAAGGTTGCGCCAAAGTGACTGTGGATAAAACGACTACCCCGACCCACGTTATTTCTAAAGGGTATAATGACGGAGGAAGTTCTTGTGTTCAGGGACCAAATAGTGTGGAGAGACAGCTTGAATTAAATTACTAGTTTCTCGTATGCAAGAATTTAACGCTCAAAAAAGAATACAAAAATTGCGAAGTGAAATTGCAAGGTTGCGTGATTTGTACCACGTTAAAGATTCACCTAATGTTACTGATGACGTGTATGACTCTCTGAACAAAGAATTGAAAATTCTTTTAGAAAAATATCCTGAATTTAAAGATGAAAATAGTCCGGAAAACAGAATTGGCGGCAAGCCCTTGGATAAATTTGAGAAGGTGAAGCACAAAATAAAAATGTTTTCAATCGGCAATGTTTTTTCCAATGAAGAACTTTTTGCCTGGGAAAAAAGAAATTTTAAATTGCTTTCAATTACCCCTGCCTCCACCCATACCCCTGGGGTACGGGAATTCCCATACCCCAGGGGTATGGGAATAGAGTATTTTTGCGAATTAAAGTTTGACGGACTTGCGGTTTCTCTTATTTATGAAAAGGGTAAATTTATCCAAGGTGCGACCAGAGGCGACGGAGAAATCGGCGAAGATATAACTTCAAATTTAAAAATGATAGAAAGTATTCCGCTTGTACTGACTCCGACTCCTGCCAAGGGGGAGGTTGGGAGGGGGTCTATGGTTCCGGAATATATTGAAGTCCGCGGCGAGGCCATTATGAAAAAGCGGGTGCTCGAGAAACTGAACGAACTGAATAAAAAAGAAGGCAAATTGCCTTTTGCCAACTCCAGAAATGCCGCGGCAGGCTCTCTGCGTCAGCTTGACCCGAAACTTGCCAAAGAGAGACACCTTGATTTCTTTGCTTATGAGATTGCCCAAATAAAAGGAGAGGATTGGCAAAAATATATGGATAAACATTCCAAAAAACATGAATTGTTGGGCAAACTTGGTTTTGTGATAGACGAACATTCAAGAAAATTTTCTTCGTCAAAAGAAATTCCCAATTTTATAAATGAAATTTCGAAAATAAGGGAAAGTCTGCCTTTTGGTATGGATGGGGTGGTTATCAACATAGATGACACAAAAACTTTTGAAAGTCTGGGCGTGATAGGGAAAGATCCCAGGGGAATTATTGCCTTTAAATATCCGGCTGAAAAAGCGACCACCATAGTGAAAGACATAAAGATAAATGTCGGACGAACGGGGGTGCTTACGCCACTGGCTATTTTTGAACCGACATTAGTGGCGGGTTCCACTGTATCCAAAGCGACTTTGCACAATATGGACCAGATAGAAAGACTCGATTTGAGGATAGGGGATACTGTTGTCATAGAAAAAGCCGGGGATGTTATTCCCAAAGTGGTTGAAGTTTTGGTCAGAATGCGTACCGGCAAAGAAAAGAAATTCAAGATGGCGGATAAATGTCCGGCTTGCGGAACCAAAGTGAGAAGGTCGGACCTCCAGAGTTCAAAAAGGTCCGACCTTCTGTCGGTCGGTTATTACTGCCCAAATCCGAAATGCGGAGCGAAGAATGAGAGATTCCTTGACCACTTTATTTCCGCCTTTGAAATTTATGAATTGGGTCCCAAGATTTTGAGAAGATTCAAAGATGAAGGTTTGATAACGGACGCGGCGGATATTTTTACTCTGACAAAAGAGGATATTGCCACCCTTCCGCGTTTTGGTGAAAAAAGCGCGGAGAATATTATCAAGGAAATAAAATTGAAAAAGAAAATTCCGTTTTACAAGTTCCTTTACGCCCTTGGTATATTGCACGTGGGAGAAGAAACAGCGCGGGATTTGGCAATGAATTTTAGTACTCTCAATAATATTTCAAAAGCAAAGGTTGAGGAAATAAATAATATAGAAAATATCGGACCTGCAGTTTCCAAAAGTGTGTACGGCTATTTCAGGGATAAAAATAATTTATTTTTTATAGAAAAATTATTTAAAAATGGCGTAATCATAGAAAAAGTTGAAAAAATAAAAGCGGGAAAATTTAGCGGACTCACTTTTGTCTTAACAGGCACTCTCTCGCAGATGTCGCGTGAATTAGCCAAGGGAAAAATCATTTCTTTCGGGGGAAAAGTGGCAAGTTCCGTTTCAAAAAACACTTCTTATGTCGTGGCTGGAGAGGAAACAGGCTCAAAGTTGAAAGATGCCCAAAAATTGGGTGTAAAAGTAATCAACGAGAAAGAATTTTTAGGTATGATATAATGAAAATCCATGAAAAATATAGGAAATAAATTTAAGATTTTTATAGTGTTTGTTTGCTGCTTATTGTTCAGGTTAATACCTTTGCGAGCGCCGAATATAGAGCCCATAATGGCCTCCATTATGCCACTCTCGCGCAAATATGGCGCCTTGGCGGGGTTTTTCTTCGGGTTCCTCAGTATTGTTATATATGATTCCTTAACTCATTTTGGGGCTTGGACCTGGGTAGCGGGCATTGCTTATGGTCTTATCGGGATGGTTTCATATTTTTATTTTAAAAGGTTTCAAACATCGGTTTTGAACTTTGCCGTCTTTGCTTTTTTCGCGACCATAGTTTACGACCTGATAACCGGAGTCTTATTCGCTCCAATGTTCGGACAGACGATATTGAATGCTCTCGTTATGCAAATTCCTTTCACTGCGCTCCACCTGGCCGGCAATATCGGCTTTGCAGTTACCTTAAGTCCGCTCATAAATAAATGGCTTGCTTCCGGGCAGCTTTTCGCGCTTAAAAAAAGTTCCTCCTTGCTAGGAGTGAGAGTTTAATATAGATTGTAGATATAGGAGGCGTCGCATAGCGGTCTAGTGCGCACGCTTGGAAAGCGTGTAGGGTGAAAGCTCTCGAGAGTTCGAATCTCTCCGCCTCCGCGAGTAACAGGTAGCACGAGGTACGTACTACCTTGGGCTTATTTTTAAAATTGAAATGTGATAAAATATAGCAATGAAAACCGTCCAAAATTCTATTTCAGATCAAATGGGAGTAATCCTAAAGAGATGGCAAGAGCGACTGATAGATGTATCAAAATCCAATCCACTTTTGGGTTTGAATCGTTCTCGTACCGCTAAACTTGAAATTGAATCTCCAGACTTACCTAATATCACAAAAGTTTTACTTACTGATAATGGCATATTAAAATTACCATTTGTGCAGAAAAAGCCTAAGAAGATTATCTCGACTGATGAAGAAGCTCCTGTTGAAAGCGAAGAATATGTTTTCCACAAAGGTGATATAGATTTTATCTCTTCAAGTTTAAGTGACCTTAGAAAAAAACTAAGGAAAATATTTGACAATTCTCAACTTACCATGAACGAGCGTGGTGTAAATACCTTATATTTAGCTATGGGTTGTTTGGAATGGGAGGATGTATTAATGGGAAAGTCTGAAAGTCCACTAATAATGATTCCGTGCAATCTTGAATTTAAAGGTTCCAGTAAACCTATGAATTTAATAATGTCGGATGAGGATGTAATAATAAATCCTGCTATTCGTTATTATCTAAAAGAACGAGAAGAAATTAATATACCTGATATCTCTGAAGATTTTGATTTTGACAAAGTTGACAATCTCCTTAAACAAATTGAAGATCAAATCAAGACAGCTGGGTGGAAAGTTACAAAAAGAGCATGGCTTGGAATATTTAGTTTTGAAACCCTTGCTATCTATCAAGACTTAAAACTCTTGGATGCTCAAGCTAGGGATAATTCCCTAGTACAAGCTATTGCCCATTTAAATGGCGAAGTAGTAGAAAGTATTAGCTTAGATGATAGATTAGATGATCTGCAAACTCCTCAAGTGGTTCCTAACCCTGTTGTAAAAGCTGATTCAAGCCAACTTAGAGCAATTACGTTAGCTTCTCAAAATGCAAATCTTGTAATACATGGACCACCTGGTACAGGAAAAAGTCAGACAATAACAGCGATTATAGCCAACGCTCTTGGACAAAAGAAGAAAGTACTTTTTGTGAGTGCTAAAATGGCCGCCTTAAATGTTGTTCACAGTAGACTTCAAGATATTGGATTGGGTCAATATTGCTTAGAAGCTCACGGTGTTAAATCAGGAAAAAGAAAAGTTATTGATGAACTAAAACGATCACTTGAAACAAATGATGATATAAAAATAGCCAGTAGTCTGGAAGAAGATATAAATAAATTAATTGAAAGTAGAAATTCTCTTAATGAATATGTTAAGTCTTTACATGATTCAGTAAACACATTGGAGTTAAGCTTATTTAAGGCCTACGGTAAATTTGAAAATTTAAAGGATGTTCCCTTAATACAAGCTCCTTTACCCTGGACTGATATTCGTCATGTATCTTACAAAGAGCTAGAACAAGCCATAGATGTTCTTCAAGAAGTAAGCGATAACGCGGAGTTATTTATTCAAAAAGATACCCACCCTTTAAGGGGTATGAAATCAGAGGGCGTCGATTTAAATACAATAGAAAATTTAGAAGAAAATCTAAAGAAGCTAATTTCT
>CAYPAN010000006.1:0-25412 GCA_964408725.1 uncultured Candidatus Saccharibacteria bacterium | reverse complement strand
GCATATTTTTTAGCTTCCTCTTCTTCTTTTAGTTGCTGAAGTTTAGCCGTCAAAATCATTAAGGCTTTTTCACGGTTGGCTAGCTGACTGCGTTCATTCGTGGAACGCACATCTAGCCCTGTCGGTTTGTGTATCAATCGTACAGCCGTCTCTACTTTGTTTACATTTTGTCCGCCTTTACCTCCGGAACGCGAATATTCCATTTCCAAATCGGCCGGATTTATTTCAAATAAAACTTTCTTGCGGATAGGAAGTACAGCCACAGATGCCGTAGAAGTATGCACTCTGCCATTTTTCTCCGTAGCGGGGATTCTTTGCACTCTATGCACGCCCGTCTCATAACGCATCATTTTATAAACATCTTTCCCTTTTATTTCAAAACTGGCTTCTTTATATCCGCCCAACTCGCTTTTGGATTCATAATTGGTTTTCCATTGCCAGCCTTTTATTACGGAAAATAATTCATACATATGCGCCAATTCCCAAGCGAAAAGCGAGGCCTCGTCGCCCCCGGCTCCTGCCCGCACTTCCAATACTATTTCATTTGCGGATTCTTCCTCTTCTTTGTCCTTGTCCAAAATATCCTGAATCTGTTTTTCCGTGACTTCCCTTTGTTCTTGAATGGATTTAAGTTCCGCGGAGGCCATTTCATGCAAATCATCATCGCCTTCCATCATTTCCCGCACTTGCGCCTCTTCACGAGCCAGCCGCTCCAAAACACCCGCTAAATAGCTCGTATTGTGATTTTTTTTAAGTTCGTCTAGATTAAAGCTCATGGAATTATTTCCTCCCCTGCGAAGGGGAGGATTAAGGAGGGGTCTAAGACCCCTTCGTCCTTCGGACACTCCCCCTTAGCAGGGGGAGAAAAAATTTAATTTTTATTTCTTAGCTTTTTTGACAGCAGACGCAGAAGCGGCTCGGCGCTTATTAAATCGTTCCACACGTCCGGCAGTATCCATAACTTTTTCGTTACCAGTGTAAAAAGGATGGCATTGGCTGCAAATTTCCATTTTAATTTCAGACATTGTTGAACCCACTTCAAAAACAGCCCCACAGGCGCAAGTGGCTTTGGTATTTATATTATATTTTGGATGTATATCTTTTTTCATTGCCAAAAGATATTATCACAATTTTAGCTTTAAAGCAAATCTATATTGCTCTGAATCGTAGATTTCAATTTTTGAACGCTTCTGCTGTATGAACAGGAAGACCCTCCGGAACCATAATATTTGCAGGCAGCTCTGTTTTGGGCGCTTGCGCTAGTACCCGTGGCGCCAAGGTCAGTGAGGTACATTGCGGAGGCCATAAATGCATCACGCGGACTCCAAGGATTCGCTTCGTAACTTAATAAGCTTTTCAATCTGTCGGCAAAAAGCTGCCAAGTGGAAGGGATAAATTGCGCCGGTCCCATGGCGCCTCCATACCCTTTCACTCCGGCTATTGGGCAAGAAACAGCGGTTTGAAAAGCATTAAATTGCAAATCGTTTGTGATGCTTAAAAACACAGGCACATCACGCGTCGGGTTCATCACATTTGAAAATGTCGCACCTGTGCTTTTACTGACTCCCGCTCCAGTATCCGGATTTTTTAAATAACACTGCCCGACATTCGCACCAAGATTGCTTTCTTGGGTGAGAACAGCGAGCAAAAATGCCGGGTCTATATTAAATTTACTTTCAGCTTCGTTCGCATACTGAAGCGCGGTGCCGAAATCAATTTTCTGAGAAATACCGGCTAAGCTAAACAGGGCGCTGCGGATTTTATCGGCCTGAAGTTTTTTCTGCGCCGCAAGCTGTTCGTAAGCGGCCTCTTGTTGTTTGGAAATAGCCAGCAACTGCTGTTTATCGGCTTCGGACTTTGCCACTTGCTGTTGAGCACTTTCCAGCTCAGCTTTAGCGTCGGTTTCGGCATTTTGCTGTTTTTCCAAATCCGTTTTTGCGGCTTCAGTCTGTGTTTTTACTCCGTTAATAATATCAACGGAAGACTTTATGGAATCTTGAATGGAATTATAAGATTCCAAATCGGAATAAAAACTGGAAATACTGTTATCGGAGAGAATTAAATTCACAAGATTTTCATTATCAAATTCATTTGTATTCCGCAGTAACTGAGCCAATGACTCGTGTTCCCTGTCTATTTTTTGTGAAAGTGATTCAATAGTATTTGTTTTATCGGTAATATCCACTTTTAACTGAGCGATAACAAGCGCTCGGGCTTTTATTTTTACCTTAAGCGCGTTAATCTGGCTATTCAAATAATCAACATCCCCCTTCAATGTTCCAGTCTGTTTTTGCTGTGCCGCCTGTTTATTTAATAAATCCGTAAGCTCCGCTTCTATTTGATTAAGCTGGTCCTGACAATAAGCTTTATCCGTCGGGCTGGAAGAAATGTTTAAGGTAAGACAATCAAAATCAGCATACGTTTTGTGCGCTCCTGAAATCTGTATGAAGAGTATAAAAACAAAAACTATGGCAATTTTCTTAACCATAGTCTCTATTTTAGCATATTTAAAAAATTTTTCCGTCTCCAGAGTATTATTTTTTCTCTACCTTTTCTGTTTTTTCCTCTTTCGCAGGACCGGCAGTATCTTCAGCCACTGTTCCTTCCTCCTCTTTCTTACCTTTCTTTTCAACTTCAATTGCGGACAAATCAACAGGCGCCGCCACAACTTCTTCTTTTTCCTCCACCTGAAGAACTATGGATGCCACAACATCGTGTTCATTCGTGATAACGACAACTCCCGCAGGCAGTTTTATGTCGGAGACAAACACCTGGTCATTGGCAGTTTCGAGTTTAGATATATCAACCGGAAGATTGTGCGGAAGGTCTTTCGGCAAAGCTTCAACTTCCACTTCGTAGAGCACTTTGACAAGGTTTCCAAGTCCATTTTTAACTGCGTTGGAAATGCCCTCAAATTCAAGCGGCACTTTAACTTTAATTTTCTTATTCATATCCACAACCAAAAAGTCCACGTGAATGGGCTCTTCCGTCACCGGGTCAACTTGCACTTCGTAAATAAGGGCATCGATGTTGTTGTCGCCCATTGATATTTTAATAGTGGAAGATTCTCCGGCATCTCTCCATATCTTTTTAAATGAGGTGATTGATATAGAGATAGAGGTAGTGGTTTTGCCCGCGCCGTAAAAGACAGCCGGGATTTCTCCGCCTTTTCTTAAAGTATCCAGATTTACGCCTTCATTTCTCTTTTTAGCTTCAATTACAAACATGAGCACCATTATATAGAAAAAAATTAAAAAAGCAACACTTAAACTTTGTGTAGGGTATTGTGCTCTTTCGCTATATGCGAAGATATATACTCTTTTGTGCCAATACCATTTTGTACCGCAATCTTTTTGCCCGGATTAAAAATGTCTTTAGGGTCAAAAATATCTTTAATTTTCATGAAAATCTCGATTATATTCTTACCATACATTTTCTCCAGATAGGGAGTGCGGATAATACCGTCATTGTGTTCAGCCGTGATAGAACCGTGATATTTTATAACAAGACTATAAACCAACTCCCCTAATTCCATTATGATTTTTACCGTATCAGGACTTGAAAAATCCATAAGCGGAATGATATGGAAATTGCCGTCTCCGGCGTGCCCCGCAATGGTGTAAGTCAGATTATATTTTCCTAAAATTTGGTTGAGTTCCGGAATAAATTTGGGCAAAAATTCCGGGCGGACTATAATGTCATCTATAAAAGGAGCAGTATGTAAGCCCTTTACGTGTTTGCGCAATAAAGAAAAACTTTCTCTTCTGATATCCCAATATTTTTCCGATTCTTCTTCTCCCTTTGTGATATGAACCTTGAGTTTAAAGTTCTCAATTTTATTTTTTAATTCAAGGCATTTTTTGTTTACTTCAATTTCGTTTTCGCCGGCAAACTCGGCAAGAAGAATTAACTTAGGGAAACCACCAGTAAGCAACATTTTCAGTTCCGGCAGGAAACTCCACATAAATCTAATCATCCTAAAAAATCCTTTATTCTTCAGAAAATCGGGGAAAAATCTAACTGCTAATTTTAAAGTCTTATCGTCATATGTCTCCAAAGTTTCCGGATTTAGCTCTAAAATACTATCCACCAGGCCGCCAAGCGGCGCCAAGTCATTCATAAAAATAACTACTAATTTGGAATATTCAAAATTCGGAACAACTTTAAAAGTTATCTCCGTAGCTATGCAGAGCGTGCCTTGTGAACCGACAAGAAGTTTATTTAAATTAAAAAAATCAAAATATGAAGAATTCTGAACGGTGTGGGTCCCAACCGGTACTCCGGGAAGGGTCAAGCCGGAAGAATTTTTTATATTTTGATTTTTTTCTTCAACGTTCCAAATATAATATCCGGCGGAATTTTTATGCACATTTGGTTTGGCATTTTTTATTTCTTCTTCATTGTCTTGAATCAGTTGATAAATCTTTCTATAAATTTCTCCCTCAAAATCTTTTTGCGCTATCTTTTTTCCAAACTCATCTTGAGTTAGAGACTTTACAACATACTCGTTGCCGTCGGAAAAAACAACTTTTGCCTCCAGTACATAATCTTCCGTTTTTCCATATTTAAGCGTCCTTTCCCCTGCGGAATTATTACCAAACATTCCACCCATGGCATTCAGACTTTTTGAGGCGGTATAACAAGGCAAGATAAGCCCTTTTTCCAAAGTTATTTTTTCAAAATCTCTATAAAACATACCAGGCTGAACGGTAATGGAAGCAGCCTCTGAAGAATTCTGAACGGTGTGGGTCCCAACCGGTACTCCGGGAAGGGTCAAGCCGGAAGAATTTTTTAGAGGCTGATTCCATTTTACTAATTTATTCATATGCCTGGTGAAATCCAAAATAATAGATTCATTTATCGAACCGCCCGACATATCCGTTCCCGCGCATCTGGCGGTAATTGAGAGTCCAAGATATTTTTGCTTGTTTTCACCCACCCATTTCACTAAATTTTTCACATCTTCGGAATCCAAAGGAAAAAGCACAAGTTTTGGCCGCACTTCAAAAATGCTCGCATCGCGTGAATATTTTGAAAGAATTTCTTCACTATCCTCCACTTCCCCCTTAAAAAATTTTTGTATTTCAAATTTCATATTTATTGCCAAAAAATTAAAATTAAAGATAATGCACCTAAAATCATTCCGATTATTTGAATTCTATTTGTGGCCTCTCCGTAAAAATAAACACCTATTACAACGGCGCCTATGGCTGAACACACAGAAAAAATTAGCGCACCACGAGCAAGACCAGAACCACTTCTCAAACCCCAAAGCCAGAAAGAATTTGTTATTATATATGCGACCATTGCACCCATCCAAAAGTACCAATGTCCTTTAATTGAATATTCTTTAGAAATAATATCAGCACCTAATTCAGCTAAAATTACTAATGCAATTGGTATAATCCAAAACATATTATTTTTCATACTTCCCCACAGACGCTTCACTGCTATTTTTTGCGGCTTGTAATAGGAGAACCTGGGCGCCAGCAATATCAATAGGATTTTGAGCCCAGGATTTAAGGGCTCCATTTTGAATCGCCCGGCCGTAAGAAAATGTCAGAGGCCAAGGCAACGGACCCATTTTATGCATAGCATTCAAATGCTTCACAGCCTGCTCATCTCCCTGCCCGCCGGAGAGGAAAACTATTCCGCCAATATCATCTGGAACATTTTCCTTTAAACACTTTATGGTCATTTTTGCAATTTCTTCATCATAGATTGCAATTTTAGGGTCGTCTCCGGGAATTACCATACTCGTTTTCAAAATCATTCCGGGAATAAAAACACCCGCATCTTTTAATTCGGAAAAAATAATATTTAAATTCTGGGCAGTCACTTCATAACATTTATCTATAGTATGGATACCATTCATTAAAATTTCCGGCTCAACAATAGGAACAATATCAAGCTCCTGGCATAGAAGTGCGTATTTAGCGAATAAAACAGCGTTCTCCCTCATACAATCCCCGCTTGGGGTATTTTCCGTTATGGTATAAACCGCGCGCCACTTGGCAAAACTCGCGCCCATATTTTTATATTCCTTAAGTCTGATAGAAAGCCCTTCCAGCCCTTGCGTGATTTTTTCTCCTATATGTAAAGGAAAATCAACCAAACCTTGGTCGACTTTTATACCTATATCTATTCCTTTTCCTTTCAACACAAAAATAAAACTTTTGCCTTCTTTAGCAGTAGATTGTCTGATAGTTTCATCAAAAAGAATATAACCTGAAATATATTTCTCCATATCCGGAGCGGTTATAAGGAGTTCCCGATACTCTCTGCGTTTTTCCAGGGTTGCCGGCACGCCAAGTTTCTCAAAACGTTCATTGCACGTATTCACACTCTCATCTATGGCAAGAATGCCTTTCGGAGGAGATACAAGCCGGGCAACTGTTTTAGTTAGTATTTCTCTGTTCATTTTAGTAAATCCTTCAAAATCTTTATGACTAATTGCGGATTTGCGCTGCCCTTGCTTTCTTTTATGATTTTACCAACCAAAGACATTATGGCGTTTTCCTTTCCACCCTTATAAGTAGCAACAACTTCCGGATTTTCTTTAATTGTTCTTTCCACTATTACTTTCAAAGCATTTTCATCATTTGTCTGCAATAGATTTTTTTCCGTGGCGATTTTGAGCGGAGATTCATCTTTCAAAACAATCATTGCCAATATATCCTTTGCCACGCGGGAAGAAATTTTTCTTTCTAAAATCAAAGAAATAAGTTCAACAAAATTCTTCGCATTTGGAAGTTTAGCTTCTGGATTAGATTTCTTAATACCAATAAAATCCGAAGTTACATAATTAGAAGCAATTTCTATAGCTGTAATATCTTTAAGAATTTTTGCGACTTCCTCAAACCACTTTCCCAACTCTTTGTCATTTATATAACTTTCTATATCTTCTTCTTTTAATCCATACTTTCTATATCTTAACCTTTTTTCTTCCGGCAATTCCGGCAGTTCTTCCTTCATCTTTTTTAAGTCAAAAGCTTCGTGTAAGTACATTTTCGGCAAATCCGGCTCCGGAAAATACCTATAATCGTGGCTGGATTCTTTTTTTCTCTGAGAAAATGTTTTTTGTTTCGCTTCATCCCAACCGCGGGTCTCTTGAACTATTTCATTTCCCTTTCCGCTTTCTAAAAGTTCCGTCATCCGGTCCAATTCAAATTTAATGGCTTTTTCAACACTCTTGAAAGAATTCAAATTCTTCACTTCTACTTTTGTGCCCAACTTTTTTTTATCTTCTGAAACTGAAATATTCGCTTCCACTCGCATCTCGCCTTTTTCCATATTCGCTTCCGACACTCCCAGATACCAAAGAATAAGCTGGAGCTCTTTTGCGAAATTCGAAGTATTCTTCGCGGCCGTGTCCGCATTGCCGAAAGTATTGGGCTCCGTCACAAGTTCCATCAACGGCACGCCGCCACGATTAAAATCAACCAATGAGAAATCGCCCCTGTCGTGTTTGTTATTTGCCGTATCTTCTTCTAAATGCACACGGGTGATGTCAAAGTCCGCCAAATGCCCGCCGGAAACTATCGGATATTTATATTGGGAAATCTGATAACCTTTAGGAATATCCGGATAAAAGTAATTTTTGCGATCAAACTCTGTAAAATCAGCAATTTTTCCGCCCAGAGCTAAACCAACTTTTATGACATTCTCCACTGCTTTTTTATTGATTACCGGCAAAGCTCCGGGATGCGCCATACACACAGGGCAAATATTCACATTCGGATTTTCCTCGTCCGGGTCATTCTTGCAGCCGCAAAACATCTTGGTTTTGGTCTTTAATTCTGCGTGTATTTCTAACCCAATTGTCGGATAATACTTCTTTTCCATATTTAAGCCTTCTTCAAAATTTTAGTTAATTCTTTTATAAAATCTTTTATCATTTTATCATCAAATAAAGATAAAACAAAAACTTTTTTACAGATTTTTTTGAATTTATTTTTTTCTCTTTCAATTATTTTTGCGTTCTCTACCATATCGGACTTGGTAAGAATAATTATTTCCTCTTTTTTAGCCAAACCTTCTTCTCCTAAATTCAAATTCTTGTCGTATTTTTCCAGTTCTTTTCGAATTTCTTTATAAACCTTCATCATCCCGGTCGTGCCTTTGGAAAGATTTTCAAATGACACAAGGTGTGCAATCATTTTAGTGCGTTTGATATGCCGTAAAAATTTAACGCCCAACCCTTTTCCGGTATTGGCTCCTTCTATCAGTCCCGGAATATCGGCTATAGTGTAACCGTAAAAATCACCCAGGTTAGGGTCTAGGGTAGTAAATTCATAATCTCCCACTTTTGCATCCGCATTCGTTATGGAGTTCAATAATGACGATTTACCGGCATTCGGGAGTCCGACAAGCCCAATATCCGCGAAAAGCTCCAACTCTATGCGAAAATCGCCATGTTCGCCTTCCTCGCCAGGTCGCCATTCTTTCGGAGTCGTATTAGTGGAACTTTTAAAATGTTCATTGCCGTACCCGCCATATCCGCCTTTTAAAAGCAAAACTTTCTGCCCTTCCTCCAACAATTGCCATTTCTCATCCGTTTCCAAATTGGTGATAGTAGTGCCAATCGGCAATTCTAAAATATAATCTTCTCCTTTCTTACCGTGCAAACTTTTATTTGCGCCATTTTCTCCTTTCCCGGCGCTGAAACTTTTCTTGGCTTTATATTTTGAAAGCACGTGCACATCGCGGATGGCCTGCGCGTAGAAATCCCCACCACGTCCACCGTCGCCCCCCGCAGGTCCGCCTCTCGGCACGAATTTCTCCTGACGCCATCTGACTACGCCATCTCCGCCTCTGCCAGCTTCCGCGTATATTTTTATTTCATCAATAAAAGCCATATTTATTATAATAACATAAAATAGAGGATTTTCTTAAAAAATTAAAAGCAAAATTTTTGCTTTTCTATTTTTCTAAAGCTAATTCTGCTAATTTAATCGCCCCTTCTTTGGATCTTGCCACAGCTAGAAAAAGCGCCCTGTGGCAGAATATGGCGTCTTTCACACCGGTTATTTTTTGCAATTCTTCATCCCGCAGTCCGGCCCATGAAATTGGCAAATTTTTCCTACTCTTAAAACTTTTCGGGTCCTCTCTGACGGTTCTGACTCCCCAAGACACACTATCGGTCCTAGGATAAATCACAAAAAGTGGTTCGGGAAATCTATTTAAAATATTTTCATAAGAATAATCTTTTCTTAAAATAATTATCTTCTTATCTTCCGAATTTTTATAATCTTCTATTATTTCTTCTTCAGCTAAAACAAAATCTCTAGCTTGAATAATTTCTCTAGATAAAATTATTTTCGCAATCTCTACACTTTTTAAAAACATTTCATCATTGCTTAAATCATTTTCGTTCCATGTAGAATTCATTGAAAAGAAAAAATATTGCAAAAAATAAGGTGATACATCGTATTTATTTTCAACTAAATCAAGCCCATTATCTCCGGCATCTATGGGAGCTACTAATTTTTCATCTATAATCTGGAACACCTTTTGTGATTGAACCAATTCCAATCCAAACTTCTTCCAAACCAAACCAAAAGAAGAATATTCAACTCCATTTTCCCTTTTCCCTGCTCCACCTTTTTGATGATGGTCAAATTTGTCTGTTTTATAATCATAAATTCCTCCCACATCAAAAACATAGTCCCCGGTATTTATGATTTCAGGGTCACGGGTGCGGATTATTTCAAAACTTTCTCCATTTTTCCCCAGCATCATAGAAAGCGTAGCGGCGGCAAAAACATCGTCCGCGTGGAAAGACCCGTTATGCGTAATTAATTTTTTATTCTTTGTCGCCATTGTTTCCATTGTTATTGTTGCTAAAATATTGAAAAATCCTGTAAAAACTAGAAACAAGTTTATCAAAAAACAAAAATGCCACTACTAAAAGAAAAATGATTAAAGAGAATTTGCCTATTTCCCTGCTTACTCTCAAAGCAGTCTCGCTGAAGAAAAACCCCAGAGATAAAAGAAGCGGAGCCCAGATTATGGTAGAGATAATTTCAGCTTTTAGGAAAGTCTTGAAACTTATTTTATTGTAGCCGGAAAAAATCAAGACCAGATAATTTACTCCCATAATAAATTTGGAAAGAAATATGGACCAAAAAGGTTTTTCTTTGAACCGGGGCATAAAATACGCGACTCTTTTCTCAATATATTGGAAAACTTTATTATAGTTGTATTTTCTATGAAGCAACATTCCTAAATAATAACAGCCGAAAGTCTTTGCCATTCCGCCGGCTAAAATAAAAGCCAGCGAAAGCTTAAAATCAAGAGCCCCCAGATACGACAATACTCCTGCGGTAATAACCACGACTTCCCCTTCAAAAATAAGACCGAAGAAAATAATCAAGTAAGCCCACACCTGATGTTCTCTCACCAAATGATTTAAAATCTGTACTGTGTGCATAGGTATTAGAAAAGATTATCAACGACTTCTTTCACCATTCCGCCATCCGCTTTGCCTTTCAACTCTTTCATTAAAGCCTGCATCAGCATACCCTTCTTCGCCGCATCATTAATGCCGAGTTCCTCGCGTTTAGCTTTCGCTATTTTTTCAATTTCACTCTTTTCCATTAATTTCGGCAAGTAAGTCTCAAGTATCGCCAACTGCGCTTCCTCTTCTTTCACCAAATCCTGCCTGTTGCCTTTTTTATATTGTTCTATTGAATCTTTCCTCTGTCTAGCAAGACGATTTATCACGATAAGTGCATCCGCGTCCGAGAGCATTTCATTGGGCTTCCTGCTCTTTGAAACAAGTTCGTTGGTAAAACCAGCCACCATAGAACGCAACGTCTCAAGCAAAACAAGGTCTTTTGCCAACATCGCTTCTTTTATGCCATTTTTTATTTGTTCGTGTAACATATAATTACATTATAACAAAAATATGATAAAATAACAGTATATGCAGAAAATTATATTTTTTGATACAGAAACCACAGGCAACACCGAAAAAGATTATTTGTGCCAAATTGCCTATAAAATTCACCATGTTGCAGGCGGGGCTAAAGATGAAAATTTTGCTAGCCTCTATAAACCTCCCATTAAAGTTCCACCGGAAACTTCAGCCATACACCACATCACGAACAAAATGCTGGAAGACAAACCTGCATTTGGCCAAAGCAGTGATTTCTCAAAAATCAAAGAACTTTTTGAAGACAAAGATTCTGTCATCGTGGCGCACAACGCATCTTTCGACTTAATGATTATAAAAAAGGAAGGAATTGTTCCCTCCAATTTTATCTGCACGCTCCGGCTAGCCAGATATCTGGACCCTGACGAGAAAATAGAAAAATATAATTTACAGTATTTGCGGTATTTTTTGGACATAGAAATAGACGCCACGGCACACGACGCCTTGGGAGATGTGTTAGTTTTGGAAAAGTTATACGAGAGATTAAAGAAAAAACTTATAGAACAAGAACACTTAAATGAAGACCAAGCGATAAAAAGAATGATAGAAATTTCCTCCCATCCATCAATTTTTAAATCCATCAAATTTGGCAAATACAACGGACAGAAAATAGAAGATATATTGGGCGTTGACCGGGGATATCTGGAATGGCTTTTGGCTCAAAAACTCGAAAGCGGACAAATAGACGAAGACTGGATTTACACGTTAAAACATTATTTGGGGAAATAAATTTATGGAAAATATAGCTTGGATAATTATAGGAATTTTGGCGGGAGGCATCTCTATGTTCTTTTTGGCTTATTTTTTGTTCGGTAAAAAAGAAAAGAATAATGAAAATGACACCGGTTTTAATCTTATCTTAACTCAAATAAATGAACTATCGCGCACGGTAGACAGTAAAATAGGCGAAACACATAAACAAATGAATGAAAGTCTAAAATTTCATTCTTCTGAATCAAATAAAATAATCAGAGATGTGACAGAGAGGCTTACCAGACTGGATGAAACAAATAAACAAGTCATTTCTTTTGCTGACCAATTGCAAAGTTTGGAAAATGTCTTAAAAAACCCAAAACAGCGCGGAATATTGGGCGAATATTATTTGGAAACAGTCTTAAAAAATGTCCTACCGCCCGGAAGCTATCAAATGCAATACCCTTTTCCGGATGGCACTATTGTGGATGCTGTCGTTTTTGTGAAAGATAAAATTATCCCCATAGATTCAAAATTCTCACTGGAAAACTACAATAAAATGGCGGAAGAAAATAATGAAGCCGAGAAGAAAAGACTGGAGACGATTTTCGTAAACGATTTAAAAAATAGAATTACCGAGACTGCAAAATATATACAGCCTAGTAAAGGCACAACTGACTTCGCTTTTATGTTCATTCCTCATGAAGCTATATATTATGATTTACTCACCAATAAAGTCGGCGCTGGAGATGAAAACGAGAATTTAATCCAACGCGCCGCGGGGAAATATAAAGTCATTATCACTTCCCCAACCTCATTCCTGGCATATTTGCAAACTGTTTTGCAAGGACTTAAGGCCCTTAAGATTGAAGAGTCCGCTAAAGAAATAATAAAAAAGGTGGAAGATTTGGGAAAGCATTTGAAATCTTTTGATGAATATCACTTAAAGCTCGGCAACGCATTGAAAACCGTAGTAAATCATTATGACGCTTCAGGTAAAGAATTAAAAAAGATAGACAAAGATGTGCTTCGCATTGCCGGCACTTCGCCCGAACTTTCTACCCTTTCCATAGAAAAGCCAAAATTAGAAGAATAAAGGCTTTTCCACACCTTTTGTTGACTTTTAGATATTAAATATTCATAATAATAGGTGAATTCACGATTCTTTCCATTTTATTATTTATTGGGTGAAGTTTATGGCCAAACAGTCTGATCTACCCAAAGAGCAGCCCTCTGTGACTGCTAACACTCTGCAAGAAAAACAAAAAGCAGAGAACAAACAATTTGTCTCATTACCGCCTAGAATCAGCAGGCGGGATGACCCAGAGAACTGGGGAAAAATGTTTGATCAATAAAAGTTGCGTAGTGTGGGACTCCTAGCTAGGTCCCACACTATTTTTTTCTTGACAATAAAATACTAAAGTATAAAATATGTTTGAACTCACAGTTCCTACAAAATTTTGAAAGGTATTTTTGTATGGAAAAACCATCCACACAATCAAGCGGGATCAGCTTGGGGGCCATTTATGTAGGTCTGCCAGGTGGCAGAGTACTGTCTCAGATACGCGAAGAAGAAGCAAAGGAAAGTGCGGACAGTATCAAAAAAGACGGCGGCAGAGTTATCAAACCCAAAATAAGAGGAAGTAGCTAATAAGTCTCTTTTCTCTTTTTTCTTTGATGCTTAACTTATTTTTTAACTTTTCGTTAGGGATTGTTATGTCTCTAGTACATGAACAACACAGAATAGAAAGGTTCCAAAAAGAAGAGGAGAAAAGGAGAAGGAGACAGGAAAAGAAGAAAAAGAAAACAGGTACAGTTGGTACTAACAGGAGACCAAATTGTTCCTGGGCAAGAAGGTTAATTTTGAGACCTATTATCTAATTGCCTAAGTAGCAAAAAGAAAAGCACACAATCTATCAAGGAAAGTGTGCTTTTTCATTTTCTATTAAAAAATGTTATATTTTCCAAATGGCCCTATCGTCTAACGGCTAGGACGTATCCTTCTCAAGGATAAAATCAGAGTCCGATTCTCTGTAGGGTCACAAATAACTATCAAACCATATAGCGTGGCAAGTATATCCTCCTGGATTTTTCTGTAAATAATCCTGATGATAATCTTCCGCCAGATAAAATTTTTTCAAAGGCTCCAAAGTGGTAACCACCGGATTCTTCCAACGGCCGGATTTATTCACGATATCTATGAAATTTTCCGCTTCCTTTTTCTCTTCTTCATTGCCATAAAAAATAGCTGAGCGATAAGATGTGCCGATGTCATTGCCTTGTTGATTCAAAGTAGTGGGGTTATGTATTTGAAAGAAAAAATCAAGCAGTTTTTTGTAAGAAGTTTTTTCAGTGTCATATTCAATCTCAACCGCTTCCGCATGTCCTTCGTGATTTTCATAAGTCGGATTTTCCACATCTCCGCCTGTATAACCCACGCGCGTCTTTACGACTCCCGTCTGTTTTCTTATTAAATCTTGCAATCCCCAGAAACATCCTCCCGCCAACACTATTTTTTTAATCATAAATATAATTTAAAATTATTTCC
This sequence comes from uncultured Candidatus Saccharibacteria bacterium, assembly GCA_964408725.1. Taxonomy (GTDB): domain Bacteria; phylum Patescibacteriota; class Minisyncoccia; order Phycocordibacterales; family UBA9973; genus UBA9973. The sequence continues at coordinate 11,235 of CAYPAN010000006.1, read as the reverse complement.
CCGGAATAAATTTCATTGAAATTGAATTAACGCAATACCGGACATTTTTGTCGGTTAGATGTTCACCCGTGAACAAATGCCCAAGATGTCCGCCACATTTGGCGCAAGTTATTTCTGTCCGCATTCCATCCGCATCCAAGCTTTTACGAACTGCGCCTTTTATCTCATCGTCAAAAGACGGCCAGCCGCAATCGGACTCAAATTTATCCTTGGAATCATAAAGCGGAGCATCACATTGCCGGCACACGTACACGCCTGTCTCTTTGTTATTCACATACTCACCCGTAAACGGTGCCTCCGTGCCTTTACCAATAATCACTCTTTTTTCTTCTGGCGTTAACTCATTCATATAAGTTATTTTATCATACAAATATACAACTTGACAAATTGATAAAAAATAGTGTTTAATTCAATAAATAATTCTTTTCACAAACAATAAGAGAGGGTAGTAATATGGAAAAACAAGAAGAAAGGGCGATACCTGAATGCCCAAATTGCCATGGAAAATTGGTAATAGATCATATTGAAACGAATTTCAGTAAATGCTCTTACATACTTCGGTGCAGTTGTATAAATTGCACTTCACCAGTTTCGGTTACTTTGGAACTCGATCAATTTGTGGAGTTTCAAGGTGTTTCACTAAATGAAAGGAGAAATTAAGTACCCCCACGAACAGAGACTCTCGTTCGTTGGGGGTTTTCTGTTTTTATTTCTTCTTTAACCATTCTTCATCCTGACGAACCAGAAGTTCTGATTTATGTTCTTTATCTTTCAGTATCGCTTCCACCGCGCGTTCCATACGCACGCCTTGAGAACCTTTAACAAGCACAAAGTCATTTTTTTGCACAAAAGTCTTCAAAAACTCCCCAGCCGCGGATGAATCCAAAAATTCAAAAATATTTTTCTTTTCCATCCCCGCCTGCTCCCGACCATTCGGGAGGGCGGGCAGGCCCGCTTCAGTTGCCCCCTCTTTTATCTTATTCGCCCTCGGACCAACTGTGATTAATACATCCGAATTTTCTTTTGCAATTTTACCAATACTTTTATGAGCTTCTTCCGTATGACGGCCAAGCTCCAACATATCGCCCAAAACGGCTATTTTTCTTCCTGTTAATTTTATTTCTCCCAAAGTCTTGAGCGCCGACTGGCAAGCAAAAGGTGAAGAATTGTAAGTGTCGTCTATTATAAAAGAATCATTAATACCCTTTAGAAGGCGCATACGTCCGGGCGGGATATTATAATTCTTAAGAGAATTCACAGCTGTTAACATATTGAATTTTAAACCGGAAGAAAGGGCGAGTGCTCCTAACGATGCGTAGATATGATTCCTGCCGAATACTCCATCGATAACGACCGGCATACTGGTATTCCCTTCGTCTATTCTAAAAATTAGACCTTCCGGCACGCCTAAATCATTATATAAAATAGCATCACTTGAACCTTTTATATCGGAACCATCTTTGAAGCCAAAAGTTATAACGCGATTTTTTGTCTTTAATCTCATTTCGGACACTATCTCATCGTCGTTATTTAAAATCAAAAGTCCGTCTTTTTTCAAAGTTTTTATAAGTCTGCTTTTTTCTTCCACCAGATGTTTGCGCGAATCAAAAAATTCAATATGGGCAGGAGTCTCGCCTATAGCCGTGATAATAACTGCATCCGTTTTAAGCCAAGAAGCAGTGCGGCGCATATCACCGGGTTTTCCTATACCCACTTCAAGCACAAGCCATTTCGGATATTTATGAGGCCAAATAAAAAGCCAAAAACCTTTCAGGATATTTAAAAGCCATATATAAAAATTATTCCATCCATTGGGAACACCCAAAATAGTAAGAGGCAAACCTATCTGGCTGTTATAACTTTTTTCGCTTTTACGCACATAAGAAATACCGGAAACTACGGCATAAACCGCGTCTTTGGTGGAAGTCTTGCCGACCGAGCCGGTGATAGCGACGATTTTGGGTTTATATTTCCAAAGCACCAGCAGTGATTCTATTCTCAATACGTATGTAATTATTTTTTTTAAAACTGTTTTCATGGTTCAATTTTATTCACCATGACCCTGAATTAATTTGAAGGGTCATTTTTTTTATCTATCCGGCGGAACTTCATAATAATTAATCAAAAAATTCGTGATACTCAAAAAAGAATCTCCCCAAGTTTGAATAGCGTATGGCACGCCTTTCGGATTAATGGCATAAAGAAAAATGATAAATTTCGGGTCATAGGCCGGAAAATATCCTACGAAAGAATGCGTATGCCTGTCTGCATAATAACCTCCATTTGCACTGTCCGCAACTTGGGCGGTGCCTGTCTTTGCCGCTATGCTGTAATGTTCCAGTTTTCCGTTGTCGCTCGCGCCCAGATTTTTATCCATCACATTCACAAGCATACGGGTAATTTCCGTGGCAGTAGCTTCTGAAATTTTTACGCGCGAAGTCGGATAAGTTATATTTTTTTCCGTGCCATCATCGTATTTTATGGCTTTAACAAGATGCGGAACAACCAGATTTCCTCCATTTGAGAGCGATGCCAAGGCCCGCACCAATTCAATGGGGGTTAGAGCAATTCCTTGCCCGAAAGCGGCGTTGGCATATTCAATTTCCCGAGGACTCGTTAAGATATTGGAAACTAAACCACTCGTTTCGTTCGGCAAATCAATTCCTGTTTTATCTTTGATGCCGTAAGACAACAGATAATCACGCAATTTGTCTTTGCCCAACTGTTGTTCCACGAAGACCATCCCCGTATTCAGGGATTCCGTTAATACATCCTGCATTGTGGTGCCCGGACCTCTGCCTTTTTTATCAAAATTAAATATTTGGTGTTTTTCAATTGTGACTTCTCCTTTGTCGTCATATGTCGTATTGGCTGTGACCACACCGGCATCCAAGGCTCCCGCCATAACCAATGGTTTGACTACAGACCCGAACTCAAAGACATTTTCTACTAGAGGGTTGGAAAAAGTGGAAACAGTTTTTACTTTAGAAAAATTATTAAGGTCAAAATCCGGCTTGGTACTAAGCGCGTAAATAGAACCGTCAACCGGATTCATAATTATTCCGCCCACGGAATCAACCTGATATTTTTCTTTCACACTTTCCAAGGTTTTTTCCAAAAAACTTTGGACCGATGGCTCAATGGTGGTCACTATATCTCCTTCTTGTGAATTATCACTCATAAATAAAGTCTTGTTTATGTCCGAAAAAACCTCGGCGAAAAAGTTCACATAAGGATTATCTTTATCCCTGGAAAGAACATCATTGTACTGCCGCTCAAGACCGTAGCGTCCGCCCAAGTCATCGCCCTTGTATGCCACAAAACCAAGCGATTGAGACGCCAGACTGGCGCCCGGATAAAAACGCCAATTTTCTTTATAAACAGAAACTCCGGGAATATTCAAACCAGACACCGCGTCCGCGTCTTCTTTCGAAAGATGGGTTGCGACTTCTTCATAAGGGTCGTTTGCTTTTCCGGCTTTTGCCAAAAAATCGTCGTGGTCAAGGCTTATCTTTTCCGATAATTCTTTATAAACTGCTTCTTTATCAATTATTTTCGTGGGATTAATAGCCACCTTAAATCCGGTAGTTTGCATAGCCGCGGAAACAAGTTGGTTATCTTTGCTTGAAAAATAAATAGTGCCGCGTTCAAATATATTGGAAGACGGAGTGGAATACTGCCTATCTGCCTGGTCTTTATAGTAACTATTGTGCACCACTTGCACCAAAAAGAGCTTGCCTATCAGAATCAAAGCAAAAACAGAAATACAAAAAAATATAATTCTTGTTCTAAAAACAAAACTAGATTTCATTTTTAGCCATACTTATACTGCCAAGAGATTTACGGGTCGCGAAGGTCGCTTTTGTTTCCTTAAAGCCTAGAGAATAAGCGAGGTTAAGGTCAACTTTTTGTGATACTGAAAGGTATTGGAGTTCCAAATTTCCAACTTCATTCGAGAGGGTAAGGGCGCGTCCTTCAAGCGCTTTCCGCCCTATAATATTAAAAACCATATTTCCTAAAATCAAGACATAAAAAAGAGCAAGGGCTCCCAGAGTGTAGAGCATAATATTCAAAATGCGTTTTTGTAAATTGCCGTTATCAATAATCTTCACGTTTGCATTTACGTTGTTCGCATACTTTTTTAATTTTAAACTCGCTTGTTTCATATAATTGTTTTGTTTTTTCCCACCGCCTTTGGCGGGGTCCCGCTACAAGCGGGATAAAACTCTTAACTTCGCGCTTCGGGACCTCGGATTATTTTTTATTTCTTCTTCCTTGGCTATTATCGGTTTCTTATTTATTAATATCGCTTCGCCTGCCTTTTGTTTTTCTTTGTAAAATCTTTTAACGATTCTGTCTTCCAAACTGTGAAATGAAATCACTGATATTCTTCCTCCCCCGCCTGCTCCCGAATTATCGTGAGGGCGGGCAGGTTTTTTTAAAGCTTTAAATCCTTTCTCAAGCCCTATTTGAAGCGTCCCTAATTCGTCGTTTACCGCTATTCTCAGGGCTTGAAAAGTTTTTGTGGCAAAGTGCAGTTTGCTTGTCCGTCCTTTGGCGTGGCCTCTTTTGTAGGCACCCGGTACGCCACTCTCAATCACCTTTACCAAATCTCCTGTCGTTTCAATCTTTTTCTTCTTTCTTGCTTCCACTATAGCTTTTGCTATCTTTCTAGAAAATTTTTCCTCCCCATAGCCGTAAATAATATCCGCTAAACTTTTTTCACTCCAATTATTTACTATGTCTATGGCCGTCAAATCTTCTGGAGAGGGATTTTCCTTCATGGTCATGAGCAATGGCTCAGATTTCATAAAAGAAAATCCCCGTCCGGAATTCTCCAACTGGTCTGAACTCAGACCTAAATCAAAAATAATCGCATCAAAACTTTCTTCACCATCCATATCTCTGAAATTCTTATTTTTAAAAATAATTCTTTTCTCCATTCCCTTGAATTTATTTTTTGCTTTCTCCCAAGCGCTTTTGTCTTGGTCAAGGGCGATTATTTTTACTTCCGGATATCTTTCCAAAATTTCTTTGCTATGTCCTCCGCCGCCAAACGTGGCGTCAAGCACTATGGACTTACCTTTCAAGTTCAAACCATCTATTGTTTCATTTAAAAGAACTGTCTTGTGTACGCTTTCCATCTTATTTCTCACTATCACCTAATTTTTCGGCCAACTGGTCTGCTTGTTTCTCCACCACATCTCTGTACGAAAGCCACGTTTTGTCGTTCCAAATTTCCACCCTGTCTTCCACTCCGATTATGGCCGCTTTGTCCGAAAGTTTGATTCTTTCTTTCAAGAAATCCGGAATCAAAATCCTTCCTATGGCATCCACTTCCACCTCCGCCGCCCGTCCGAACATAAATCTGTTGAAACTTCTTTTGTCCGCTTTCAAGAAAGATAAATCGGAATCTGAATCGGAAAGTCTTTTGGAAACTTTTTGCCATTCGGCAACTGTGAAAATGAACAAACATTGGTCGAGCCCGGGTGTGATAATAATTTTCTTGCCGAGCTCCTTGCGGAATTTTACCGGCAGAGAAATTCTATTTTTTTCGTCTATTGTGTGTATGTATTCGCCGATTAACATAGATTTCTCCAAAATTATTTATTAACAGTTTTCCCACCTTTTCCCACTTGATATCTATTGTATTCCACTATCCCCGGGAACGCAAAACGCCACCTGTGGATAACTAAAAAATAAAAACATTGACTTTTGAGTCAATGTTTTGTGATATAAAATAGTTTTTTATTCCAGATTCCTCGGCCGCATTAGGGGGAAAAATTGGGTTTCGCGGATAGGCTTATCGGCAAGAAAGGCAAACAACATTTCGCCGAAGCCAAAGCCGCAAGTCGGAGGCATACCATATTCCAGCATTTCCACGAATTCCATATCCGGCATCATAGCTTCTTTGTCCCCCGCTTTGAGTAGTTCCTGTTGAGCTTCAAATCTCTCCGCTTGGTCTACTGGGTCATTTAATTCCGAGAATCCATTGCCCACTTCCGTGCCGGCTATGATTATCTGAAATCTTTCCGTGAGTTCCGGAAACTCTTCCATTGATTTTGAAAGCGGAGAAACAAGTTTCGGATGTCCGGTCAAAAAGACGGGTCCACTAATTTGCTTTCGGCAATGCTTCCAGAGAGTGTCCACCAAGCGTTCCATCGTATTGCCATCGTAAACTATTTTTAATTTTTCAAGTTTCTTTTTTACTTCATCGTAAGTAGTATTCAAAACATCTATGCCCGTTTCTTTTTTTATTGTGTCTCTGTAATCAATACGTTTCCATTCGCCCGCCAGGTCAAATTTGTGCCCGCGCGTTTCAAAATTTGTTTTGCCGAAAACATCCATCGCTATTTTTTTATAAAGCTCTTCCACCAGCCTCATTCCGTCTTCATAGTTGGCATAAGCCCAATAAAATTCCAAGTTAGTAAATTCCTGCAAATGATTCGCGTCCGTTCCCTCATTCCTGTAGGCCCTGCCTATTTCAAAAGTTTTCGGAAAACCGGCTGCCATCAAGCGCTTCTGCCAAAGCTCGCCGATGGAAATTCTTAAATACAAAGGCAATTTAAAATCTTCATTGTATGTTTTAAAAGGAGTCGCCTCGGCCCCACCGGTCGTGACTTCAAGCGTCGGAGTCTCAACTTCCAGAAATCCGTGCTCTTTCATAAAAGTGCGGGCGGTATCCCAAAATTTTGTCTTCTTTTCGAGAAGCTCTTTGACTTCAGGGTCCATCAAAATATCCAAATATCTTTTTCGGAATCTTTCTTCCACATCCTGCAGACCATGCCATTTTTCCGGCAACGGGAGCAGGCTTTTGGAAAGCATATTCCAATCAGTTATTTCCATTGTTTTCTCGCCCCTTTTGGTGGTAAAAAAAGTTCCCAAAACTTCCACAAAGTCTCCTATGTCAGCAACTGCATTGAAAAAATCAAGTTTCCCTTCCCCTATGATATCTTTCTTGAATAAACCCTGGAAATATCCCGTGCCATCATAGAGTGTGATGAAGACTATGGCGCCCTGCCCGCGGATAGACATTATCCTGCCGGCAATCCACTTTTCTTCTTTCTTGCTCTCTAGTGTTGCAAAGGATTCAATAGCTTCTTTCAAAGAAAGCTCTCTTTTGGTCTCCGCTTTATACGGATTTATTTTTGCCTCTTTCAAGAGTTGCAGTTTTTTTATTCTCCCGTCCCTAATTTCATCAATTGAAGACATTTTGTTTATCCGCTTTTGTTGGCGGAATTAAGACACATCTATAATTTTATAATTAACTTCCCCGTTCGGAGTTTTAAACGAGACATCATCTCCCTTTTTTCTGCCGAAAAGAGCTTTGCCAAAAGGAGACCTGTTGGAAATTTTACCGAGCGCCATATCGGCTTCTTCCGAACCGACAATCTGATATTTTCTTTCTTTACTTTCTCCACTCTTCAAAACAACAACCTTAGAACCTATTTCAATCTCATCGCCTCCGCCGCCGGAAACAACTTGGGAAGATTGCAAGATTTGCTCTATTTTATGAATGCGTTCCTCCAATTTCCCCTGGTCTTCGCGGGTCTGGTGATATTCGGCGTTCTCGGACAAATCCCCCAGAGATTTCGCATAGGCCAAATTATCCAGAATTTCTTTTCTTTTTGGACCTTTTAAATCTTTCAACTCGGCTTCCAAAGCTTTTCTTTTTTCTTCTGTTATGTAATCACCTGCTTGTTTCATAATTCAAATCTTAGCTTTTTTTTGCAAAAAAGTCCAATAAAAATAAGCAAGCCCCACCGGTTTTCCGATGGGGCTTTACAAACAAAACATTAAAAACAAACAAAGAGACTCTATACAAAAACTGTGATTACCCTTAAACCTTCTCTTCTATGGCATTAGCAAAATATCGCTACTGCCGCCACGCAATATGAGGTGGCAATTAAGGGTCGGAAACTCTAGAATAGTTATACTGTTCGGAAGGGAAAAAAATTCCCTTCCCTCTTTACTCAGCTCAAAATGTCCCTCTCTGTACTGAGGACCATCTTTGTAAGAGCGGTGAAAATATTCGGAATTTTGGGCACCCATCACCGCATCAAGAGCGTCAAAAATTTTTTCCCCATAGGACCCAGAAGGATTCTCCAGCATCACGGCAAACTTACTCCGTCCAAAAACGCCATTCTTAAATTGGCATAAAACACCAAATTCACCCTCTATCCTTTCTAGCTTTTCACGTAAGTCTATAACTTCCATAACATTCTGATTTCTACTTTTATCAACCATTTCAAAACTTTTCTTAAGATTAGCAATATCTTTTTCTTTTTCTTTTATTATTCTTTCTCTGCCTTCTGCGCATACTTTTAAAAAAGAAATTCTTTGACTTTTCTTGATAAGTAAAAAAATTAAAAAAGGAATTATTGCCGCAAATATATATGGCCACATAACGAAACTCTCTTTCTTGTTTTTTAACGACCGCCAATATGGCACTCCTAGAAGCATTATTGCTTACTATGAGTTTTTGGTCGTTCATCCTTCAGTATTTCAAAGGACTTTTACGATATAATAATAACATACAATATCCAATGAAGTCAATACCAAAATCTAAAACTTGCCTATAAATTTTCTATATGATAGTCTAATGAAATGGCAAAAACGGTAATTGAGGTTACAAAAAACGGAAATGAAAACAACGCAAGCGTATTGCGCCGTTTTTCCCGCAGGATTCAGGAATCAAACATAATCCAGAAAGTAAAAGGCTCCCGTTACAACAAAAGAAAAGAGTCAAAACTCAAAGTAAAAAAGAGTACTCTAAAACATTTGGAGCGAAGGAAGGAAATAGAAAAGCTTCGCAAGTTGGGTAAAATAAAATAAAAGAAAAATGGAATTTGAGAAAATAAAGCAAGATATACTAGGCAAGAAGTATTCTTTGTCTATTGCTTACGTGAGTGAAAAAAAATCCAGGGAAATAAATAAAAGGTATAGAAATATAGATAAACCGACCAACGTGCTCTCTTTCGCTTTGCATAAAGACGCGGGAGAAATTGTCTTGTGTAAGAGCGTAATTAGAAAAGAGCTGAAGAAATTCGGCAGAACCTTTCCGCAATTACTCGGTTTTTTAGTTATCCACGGAATGCTTCATTTGAAAGGAATGGAACATAGTAGTAGAATGGAGAGAGCGGAAGAAAAATATGATAAGAAATATTTCTATAGGAGTGGATATGGGGTCCACGACGACAAGAGTCGTGGTGGGAGAGTTTTTAAAAGGAGAAAAAAATCCTAAAATTATTGGTACGGGAGAAACGGAAACAAAAGGCATTCGACACGGATATGTCGTGAATGTTCCTGAAGCGGTAGCCTCGCTTAAAAACGCGGTCTCTATGGCTGAGAAAAGTTCCGGCATAAAAATCAGGCGCGCTTTTGTGGGGATTGGCGGCGTGACTTTGCGCGGAGATATGGCAAATGGCGTGGGAATAATTTCCAAAGCCGACGGCGAGGTTACCAATCTGGATATAAATAAGGCTCTGCAGGATTGCGAAGATAATCTAAATTTAAACAATAAAAAAATAATTAAGGTATTCCCTATTTCCTTCAAACTTGACGGCAAGGAAATATTAGGGCGGCCGGAGGGTATGCGCGGAACCAAGCTTGAAATTAAAGCTCTTTTTGTGACTTGCTCTATTTCGCACTTTGAAGATTTACTGGAAGTGGTGGCTCTGGCCGGAATAGAACCCATAGATGTTGTCGCCTCTCCCCTGGCCGGAAGCTATATCGCGCTGTCGGAGAAACAAAAAATAGTAGGAGTGGCATTGGTGAATATCGGCTCTGAAACAGTATCGCTTTCCGTTTACGAAAACGGAACATTAGTATCGCTTTACACATTTTCCATCGGTGGTGCGGACATCACCAATGACATAGCTCTCGGAATGAAAATCTCGCTTGAAAACGCCGAGCGTTCCAAATTGGGAAACATAGGAGAAAATTTTTCAAAGAAAAAACTGGACGAGATTATTGAAGCGCGCCTTTCTGATATTTTCGAACTTATAGAAAATCATTTGAAAAAAATAAAAAGAAACGAATTGCTGCCGGCAGGTATTGTGTTCATCGGAGGCTCCGCCAACATTCCCCTGCTTGAGGAATTTTCCAAATCCGCTCTGAAACTTCCTTCCAGAATAGGCACAACGGATATCTTTGGAGCTATAAAAACCAAACTACGCGACCCTTCCTGGTTTACCGTTCTTGGGCTTATAAATGCCACCGATGACGACAGTTTTTACCCCCAAAATTCGTTTCAAAATTTATTTAAAAATCTAAAAAGCGCAATAAAATCAAATATCAAACAGCTGATGCCGTAGGTTAGGTTCTGTATTGTTTATTCCGGTAAAAAGCAAAAACTTTGCTTTTTTTAAATTTCTGCTATTATAGGACTTATATAAATAATTCATCCTCGCTCCCGCGGGGCCAAGTAAAAATATGCCTAAATTAAACCCTGAGATAGAAAGTTTCGCTCGTATAATGGTCATCGGAATCGGAGGTTCCGGGAAAAACGCCATCAATCATATGATAAATTCTAAAGTCAAAGGCGTGTCTTTTATCTGTATGAATACCGACACTCAAGACTTGCATCATTCCCTGGCTGAGAAAAAAATTCACATCGGAAAAAATCTCACTAAAGGTCTCGGGGCCGGAATGAATCCGGAAGTCGGAAAGAAAGCCGCTGAAGAAACAAAATCTGAAATCCAAGATGTCATCAAAGGAGCCGATATGATTTTCATCGCCTGCGGAATGGGCGGAGGCACAGGCACGGGCGCAGCGCCGATAGTCGCCCGCGCAGCCAAAGAACAAGGAATACTGACCGTAGCTGTAGTCACCAAACCTTTCTTTTTTGAAGGCAATCACCGAATGAAAATAGCTGAAAAAGGAATTGAAGATTTGGCAAAAGAAGTGGACGCTATTATTATTATACCTAACGATAAACTGATACAATTAGCCGACAAAACCACCAATTTCAGGGATGCTTTCGCTACCTGCGACAATGTTTTACGCCAAGCAGTAGAAGGCATTTCCGACCTTATAACCACTCCGGGTATCATAAATGTGGACTTCGCGGACATCAGAGCGATTATGTCGGACGCAGGAAGCGCTCTGATGGGCATAGGACTCGCATCAGGCGACGGACGCGCCTCAAAGGCCGCCCTGCAGGCCATCAATTCTCCCCTTTTGGAAATCTCAATTAACGGCGCCAAAGGAGTGCTCTTCGCTATTTCCGGCGGA
>CAYPAN010000005.1:19662-26917 GCA_964408725.1 uncultured Candidatus Saccharibacteria bacterium | reverse complement strand
CAACTCCCAATACTGTAGCGACATTAGTCCACATTGTAGGATGATTGTGATGGCTTTACGGCAATAAATCTGAAGCGCCAATATATAGAAAAAACCCTGTAAATACGGCTAGAATTATGCCTAGTGTATTTTCCGAGACGGTAAAAAACAAAGTGGAAATTACTCCCAGCACCGGAGCGATAGCGTCAACTAAAAGCCACTTGAATGCTTGTCTGCGCGTGCCGGAATTTTTTAATATCATATTCACGGTATTTATTCCGTCGGAAAAATCATGCACCAACACGGCAACAGCCACTATAGTGCCTACCGCGCTTGAAACTTGAAAAGCCAAGCCTATCGCCGCGCCGTCCAGAAAACTGTGCATAGACAAACTTCCCGCCCCCAGCACTCCCCTTTTATTTAAATTATTTTCCCCGTTATTTTCTTCCGTTCCGTGCGAATGAAAAAAAACAAATCTGTCCAAAATCATATAAACAATAAAACCAAGAGCAACAATGGAAGTGATTAAACCAATATTGTAATTTTCTTTCCCCAACCCTAATGCTTCAGGCAACAAATCAAAAAAGGCCACGCCTATGACCGCTCCGGCCGAGAAACCTAAAATCAAATGCAATTTGTCCTTGAAACGCAAGGCAAACATTCCGCCCAAGAATGTAGAAACCAATGTCGCTATGCTTATCAAAATAATCATATACAGTCTATTATACTACCTAATTAAGCTTTGCATTTGTTTTATCATACCCTAATTCAATAGCACGATTTACACATTTTTTAAAAAAATATATCCAATGGTCACGATTATTATCGTTGTTATTTAATTTTAAGTTTGATAGAACTTCTTTAGCTGTTGCCCAGACTAAAGTAAATTTTTCATGTTCTTCAAGTTGAGTAGGTTGTAATTCAGTATCTTTAAGTATTACAAGAAAACAGGTAGCATAAGCAAGACGATTCACCTTCTTTAAGCTATTATAGTAATGAGTTATAGCTTCAGCTATTTTTTCAACATACAAGAAATTATACAAACCACTTTCTTCTCTTACTTCTCTCAATACTCCGTCCTTCATATCTTCATTATCTTCAACCCCTCCAGAAAATAACCAAAATTTATTTTCAGTTGTTACTTTATTTACTGCATATTTTTGACTTTTAGGGTCAAAAACAACAGCACATCCACCGTCTCTTCTTTCTTCATTTTCTCTCTTGATTCCAAATTCTGGAATGTTTTTAAATTCATCCATACAAAAACTATATCATATCCGGTTCCAAATGGGAGGATATTCGAGTAAATATTATTGGGAGGAAATTTGTAATAGTTTGTAAACCTGTGCGGGTAGGGAGAATCGAACTCCCGTCTACACATTGGAAGTGTGTTGTTCTACCACTAAACCATACCCGCTTGTATATTTCATTATACACATAATAATCTATTTTAAAACCTCCTTAATCCAACCGTTGATTTTCCTAGAAAAGAAAACGCCAAATTCTTTTTTGCCATTACTTTTGATACTTAAATGAGCAGTTCCATAAGGCAATTTTCCTCTTTTAAACATTTTTTTATCTTTTCGTATATCAATATAAGTTTTTTGAAATTGATTTAATGGAATTCCAGAAGTATTTGACCAAAACCGTATGCATTTTTTTATATTATTATCAGGATATAAATGGAGTCTAATTCTAAAATTTTCCATTGATAAACCACACGCTTCTTTAAACCACCTAACAGTAAACCTAATAATTTTTGGGTCTGCATTGATTACACGTACGATATTATTTGTTTTTGTCCCTTCTCCTACATAAATTCCAATCCCCAACATAAACAAATCTCTTTTTGTTATTCCCCCTATTTCATTTTTGGCTTCTAATTCCGCTTTTTCTATAGATTCTATTTTTTGTCTAGCTTTTACACGGCCGGAAGCTACTCGTGCCTTACCTATTCTTTCAATTATTATTTTGTTTGGAGTATAAGGAATATTTGAAAGCCAGCCACTTAGAGTGCTTTTTGAAATTCCGGTTTGTTGTGAAATATAATTATAAGAATATCCTTCTTTTCGTAATTCAAAAACTTTTTTGCGTATTGTGATTGCACGAGTCATACACCCTAAGTATATCACAGCGTACTATATATGCAAGTTCGTAAACTTTTTATTGAAAAATACAAAATTTTTGCTAAAAGTATCACTAAGGGTTATACTCTAGAAACAAAACGGGCTGTAGTATACCGGTAGTACAAGTGCTTTGGGAGCATTTAGACTGGGTTCAATTCCCAGCAGCCCGACAAGTTTACAAAATTCTTACAAAATAATATCACTTACTACTTTTATTCTTGCTTTTTTACTTTTTACATCCAAAAAAATAGCCAATAAATCCACTTGCCATTCTTTTCCCTCGTCAATTTTCTTATCCAAAAGGTAAGTCTGGATTGTCCGTGACATCCTTTTAAGTTTCCAAGGGTGCATATTATCTTCAGGTTTATAATTGTCCAATGTTTCTGTCTGCGCAGGCAGGTCACGATTAACACTATCAAGGTCTGGCCTAGAGACAGATTTGACTTCAATAAAATACAACTTATTACTTTTTTCTGCCACGATGTCTATTTCACCCCATTTTTTAGTATAATTTCGGTCTAATATCAGAAAATTATGTTTCACGAGGAACTTCACAGCTATATTTTCACCAATTTCCCCTATTTTTTGTGTTTCTGAAGTAAATACTTTAGGCATAGAGTTATTTTAGATTACACTCTTGTGATGTTTCATGAAGAACCTATTAATATATGTTTCACGTGATAGAAATTGGCTAATTTTATGTCTTTTATAAAAATACCCTTATTTTACAGCATATTTTCAATAAAATGCGCCTAAAAGACAACTTTATACTATGTCCTTTATAAACATTACCAACATAGTTATCCACAGTTTTTCATAAAATCCTTATAGAATAAGTTATAAGTAAAGGACACTATATTTCTGTGCGGCTAGGGAGAATCGAACTCCCGTCTCATCCTTGGCAAGGACGTGTTCTACCACTAAACCATAACCGCAAAGTTATCTATGTATAAAGACCACCAAATATACCCACGAACTTAATATGTATAAAGACCACCAAATATACCCGCAATTTATATTTTCTAAAAAACTTGTATTGTGCATTATACTATACTTTAAACATTTGTTGCAATTTTTTTTGTAAAATATAAAAAAAAGTGTATAATTACTGAATTATTAATAATTTTGCACCCGTAGTGAAATGGATATCATGCCTGCCTTCGAAGCAGTTGTTGGGGGTTCGAATCCCTCCGGGTGCACATAATAGTGAACTCATTAGAAGAAAAAAATTTAATATCTAAAATTCCTAAGGAAGTTTCATACGTAACAGACACGCTTGAAAAAGCCGGTTTTGAGGCATATCTGGTAGGCGGGTGTGTCAGGGACATCATAATGGACAGAGAGCCAAAAGATTGGGACATAACCACGAATGCTAAACCGGAGCAGATTATTGGTTTGTTTGAAAAAACTGTGTATGAGAATGATTTTGGGACAGTTATGGTTATTCAAGAAGAGGTTTCACGCGAAACCTTGCGTCAAATAGAAGTTACCCCATATAGAATTGAGGCAAAATATAGTGATTTTAGGCATCCGGATGAGGTTAAATTTAGTGAAAACTTGGAAGATGACCTTAAAAGACGTGATTTTACGGTAAATGCTATGGCCTTTAGAAATGTAAATGGTAAGGCTGACTTAAAAGACATATTTGGCGGTATAAAGGACATCAAAGATAAAACTTTAAGAGCGGTAGGGAATCCGGACGAGCGATTTCAAGAAGATGCGCTCCGAATGCTACGTGCTGTGCGTTTTGCCATGCAACTTGATTTTTCTGTGTCGCACGAAAGCACTGAAAGCATTTTTAAAAACGCAGGTTTAATAAAAGAAATATCGCTGGAAAGAATTCGTGATGAATTTTCAAAAATAATTTTATCTCAAAATCCTTCTGCCGGAATTGTAATGTTGCAGAAATTCGGATTGTTGAAAAATATAATTCCGGAATTGGAAGAGGGGATAGATTGCGAGCAGGGAGGCGAACACATTTATGATGTTTGGAATCATTTACTTCACGCTCTGCAACATTCTGCGGATAAAGATTGGCCCTTGGAAGTAAGGCTGGCGGCGCTTTTTCACGATATCGGTAAACCAAAATCAAGAAGGTCTGCATCGACTGGAAAAAAGAAATATACTTTTTATGGCCACGAAGTTATTGGCGCTAGGATGACAAAAAAAATATTGGAACGGTTGAAATTTACGAAAAAAGAAATTGAATTGGTTGATAAGCTCGTCCGCAATCATATGTTTTTTTCGGATACGGAATTAATCACTCTTTCCGCCGTGCGGAGAATTATCACAAAAGTCGGCAAAGAAAATATTTGGCTATTGATGGATGTCCGCGAATGCGACAGGGTAGGGATGAGGAAAAAAGAAGCGCCGTATCGTCTGCGCAAGTATTTCGCAATGATAGAAGAAGCCTTGCACGACCCGATATCAGTAGGTCAACTTAAAATTGACGGAGAATTTATGATAAAGGAATTGAATATCCCGCCGGGACCCAGGATGGGGTGGATGTTGCACGCTCTTCTTGAGGAAGTACTTGATGACCCGAAGAAAAATACGAAAGAGCATCTCTCGGAGCTGGTTAAATCGCTAAATCTTTTGCCGGATGGCGCGTTAAAAGCTTTGGGGAACAGGGGAAAAGAAAAAAAAGAAGAACTGGAAGAAGAAGAAGTCGCAAAACTTCATCAAAAACACGGAGTTAGCTAATAGAAAAATCACTAAATTCGTTTCTCGGCTCATGCCAAGTTATAGAAAAATTCTCTAAGGGGGACAGAAAAAAGAAAAAAGATCGGCCGCGTTTCATTTTTTTTACAAATTTATTTAAATTTTTTTCTTCTCCCTCAGCCACTATTTTTATACTGCCGTCGCTGTTGAAAAAAGTGGTTCCTTTTAGCCCGAGCCGGACTGCGTGATTATAAATCCACACCAGATATTCGTAATCCAGTCTTCTGCCCCACATTGAGTATTCTATACACTTTTGCATAATTTTTATAGGTAATTTTAATATACTTCTTGCTGGTAGCAGCGTTCGCAGTATACTGTTTCAGGACGGTCAGGGGAGTATGAAGTCTCAAATTCGTTTTGGCATTTGCCTTTATGTTCGTGATTTGTCTTGTCGCACATACACGCCCTGTGCCAAAGCTTTCTCGGGTTGCGCTTTAGCATTCTTTCTTTGTGCCGGCACTCGAAATCTTTATGAGGCAGGGGAATATTCATCCTTTTATAGAAATCGAACTCTGATTTTGTTATACGGAAATTTTTCTTGCAATCTTCGCATACCAAAATTTCCTTCAGTATGTTTTCCGTAACCTCTCCTATCGTTTCCGGTATTTTTCCTTCTTTTATTGTTTCTTTTCCGTATGTGCCGGTTGTTTTTTCTTGCCAACTGAAACCTCTTTTTAAGGCCCCTTCTTTTGTTAAAGGAAAATAGTCTTGTGCCAGTGTTTCGTTGTAACAAAAAGGCGCGAGTTCCGATGGAAAAAATTGTCCATAAGTTCCTTCCTTTTTCATTTGTTCATCAATTTTTTCTTTTAATTTATAAAACTCTTCTTTAGGATATTGTTTATTTAATATCATATATTCACCCTTGCGAATGGCGTTGCAGCCTATTCCATTTATCAGATGATGGCAATTTTCGCAGTATTCAACATCACTACAATAAAACACAAAAGCACCATTTTTTAATCTGCTACCTTCCAATACCCCCATCATATTGTATCCAAATTGCGGTTTGTAATAATAATTGTTGCAATCTTGGCTATCCATAGGACTTTCAGAATCCGTCATATAAGAACAATTTTTCGCATCATAAGTGTCATAAAGAAATACTCCTTGGTGACAGTTATGTAAATAGTCGCCGGTTACGTTATTGCATTTGGTTTGTGACGCGTATTTAACTATCGTTTTGCTTTTCAAAAGAGCAAATTCTTTTTTTGTTTTCTCTATGCTTTCGTAACCAGAAAGAATTTCCGCTTTTTTCTTTTCATATTCTTCTTTACTATATTTAACATTCAAAATCGCATTTGATAAATGTCTACCATTTGTGCAGAAGATGCAGTTGCTTGAATCTCGCATATTGTAACAAAACAAAAGGTCGCTGGAAGACTGGCATTGCTCACAAAACATACACTTGAAACAATTTCTGGAGTCCAAACATTCATAACATAATTCTGATTCATGCAAAAATGCGCAGTCCACACAACCTTTGTCTCTTTGCAACAATCTCCCATACATGCAATCTTCATTATAATCTGCGGCAAAAATCAAATAGCAGTCTTTGTTTTCAGCTGAGCCATTCGTGTAGTCGCTCCTTACGTTATTTACCGCTGCCATACTTTGTCTGGGCACTTTCTTTTGCAATTCTTTATATTGTTCAAAAAAAGATTTATTTAAATCATAATCTTGCCCAAAACTTTTTGGGTCCCATTTGTCGCTCCACCAACAATCATGACAATAAACCTTAAAATCCGATTCCGGTGAATAAACCGTTATAATGTCCTTTTTACAAAGGTCGCACGGCCTCTTGTAGAGAGTCCTTTCATTTCTAAAGGCTAAACGTCTTGCCATACGGCAGTCTGAGCAATCTAATGGGGGAACAGTCTTCATTTGTTCGTAAAAAATAAGGTCTTCTTTTCTTATTTCAAACTTTCTCCCGCAAGTTTTGCAAATTTTTTGCATAGATAAATAATAACACTAATTTCAGGATATGCTAGAATGAAAAATATGAAAATCGGGATTTTTGATTCGGGGCTGGGGGGGCTTATCATTGCCAAAGCCATAAGAAAAGCAATGCCGGAATATGATTATGCGTATCTGGGGGACACAAAAAGAGTGCCTTACGGCAACCGTTCGCATGAGACTGTGTACCAATTTACCCGCCAGGCGGTGGATTATTTATTTAAGAAGGAAAATTGTGCAATTATAGTTATCGCCTGCAATACTGCTTCCGCCAGAGCGCTCCGAAAACTACAAAAAGAATATGGTTCAAAAAGGAAAATATTAGGTGTGCTTATTCCAACAGCTGAAGAGGTCGCAAAATATATAAGGGTGGGAGTGCTTGCCACTCGCGGCACAGTCGCTTCAAATACTTTTCCCAAAGAAATAAAAAAGATTAATAAAAAAATTAGAGTTTTTCAAAATTCTGCCCCGATTTT
>CAYPAN010000005.1:6572-19562 GCA_964408725.1 uncultured Candidatus Saccharibacteria bacterium | reverse complement strand
TCAAAAAATAAAAGTATGAAGATTTTAGTCACCGACAAAACACATAATATAGAAGAACTCACTAAAAAATGGTTTGGAGGTAAAACAAAACCGAAATTAATAAATCTATAAAATTTTGTGCCGTGGGGGAGACTCGAACTCCCAAGGAATTGCTTCCACTAGTACCTGAAACTAGCGCGTCTACCAATTTCGCCACCACGGCATTTTTTTTAAATCTCCATCCAAATCGGGCAATGGTCGGAACCGTAATAGTCTACCATTATACCCGTATTTTTTATTTTCGGGACAATCTCGGAACTCGCGAAAAAATAATCGATACGCCAACCCACATTGCGGTCCCGGGCGCGGGTTTTTTGGTCCCAATATGTGTACGCGTCTTTTTTGTCCGAATAAAAATATCTAAACACATCTTTAAAATTATTTTTTACGACTTTATCAATCCAAGCCCGCTCAATCGGCAGAAAGCCGGTATTTTCTTCATTCTCTTTCGGTCGCGCCAGGTCAATGGCTTCGTGGGCGGTGTTTACATCGCCGCAAAAAATAATATGCTCGCCATTCTTGCGAAGTTTCATAATAAATTTTAAAAAGGCGTCATAGAATTCAAGCTTATATTTTAATCGATGAGGACCTTGGCCGCCGTTCGGAAAATATCCGCTTAAGATTGTGAAATTTTTTAATTTTACACCTACTATTCTGCCTTCATCGTCAAATTTTTTAATACCCATACCGTAAAAAACTTCCTGCGGTTTTTCCTTTGTGTAAATAGCCACGCCGCTATATCCTTTTCTCAATTTCGAATAAGAGAAATAAGAATCATAGCCGGGAACATTGCGTGTTTCTTCCGCAAGCTGTTCCGGCTCGGCTTTTGTTTCCTGCAGGCACAAAACATCAGGCTTGTCTTCAAATAAAGGAGTAAAAAAGCCTTGTTTTGCCGTTGCCCTTAGTCCGTTTGTGTTCCATGAAACTATTTTCATATTATTATTGTTTATTATGATATTTTTTATAAACATCGCGCAAGTGTTTATCCGTAACGTGGGTGTAGATTTGCGTGGTGCCGATATTGGCGTGGCCCAAAATTGCTTGAACCGAACGCAAGTCTGCTCCATTGCCAAGTAAATCGGTCGCAAACATATGACGCATTACGTGGGGGGTAACTTTTTTTGAAATACCCGCTTTTATGGCGTGTTGTTTCACAATTCTTTCGATAGACCTGCGGGCTAAGGGGCCGAATTCCGTGTTTTTTGTTTTTTGAGGAATTTCATTTCCAACTTGCACGAAAAGAGCGTCGCTCATATCTTTGCGCGCTGATAAATATTCCTTGATGGCATTTTTCGCGTTGTCTGAAAGAAAAACCACGCGCACCTTTCCGCCTTTCCCCCTGACGGACAATTCGTCCGAATGTAAATCAATATCTCTATTTAAAGAACACAATTCCGAAACACGCAGTCCGGTGGAAAATAAAAGCTCCAAAATTGCTTTATCTCTTAAATCTTTCAGGTCGGTTCCGTTAGGAGAGTTGAGCAACCTCTCAAGTTCAGTGTGGGTGATGAGGTCCAGTGACCTTTCTCCGACTTTTGCCAATTCTATTCTCTCGGCTGGCATAGTTTTAACTTCCTGCCGCGCCAGATATTTCAAAAATGCCCGGAGCGCTATCAAATAATAGTTTTGAGTTTTTTTGGACAAAGTTTCTCCCGTGGCCCTGTTGTTGCCGGTAGACTGGCGGTTGAGCCAGAGACGAAACTCCCGCACCATATTGTCGTTTATATTTGCCGGATTGTCGTTTTTTGTGAAATCCAAAAAACGGGTGAGGTAATGGTCGTAATTCCTGACGGTATTTAATGACCTTCCTCTCTCTATTTCCACATATTCCAAAAATTGAGTTTTGAGCTGTTTTAAGGATGTCATAATAATATTAGCAATTATATCAAATATTGTGCGACACGCCTATTTTATCTTGCAATTTTGGCTGCTTTATGCTAAAGTAAAAGAATGTTAACTACAAAGAAAAAGCAGTCAATTATAAAGAAAAACCAGGTTCACGAGAAAGACACAGGCTCTTCCGAAGTACAAGTGGCCGTTTTGTCCACTCAAATAGACGAATTGGCAAAGCATTTAAAGAAACATAAGAAAGATAACAGTTCTCGCAGGGGGCTCATAAAAATGGTGGCAGACAGACGCACTCATTTGAAGTACCTGGAACGCAAAGATAAAACTCGCTACAATGCCCTCATGAAAAAGATGGAGCTTGTCTAACCCCCTAAATCCCCCTTGTCAGGGGGTCTTCTTTTCCTCCCTTGATAAGGGGAGGTCGGGAGGGGTTTGTGCTATAATTTAGAATATGACAGTTATAAAAAATAAAGAACAAAGAGTTGGAGTTTTTATTGATACCCAAAATCTATATCATTCGGCCCGCAATTTATACAAAGCACGGGTTAACTTCGGCGCGGTCCTGAAAGAAGCGGTAGCGGGCAGAAAACTCGTCCGGGCTGTGGCGTATGTCATCACCTCCGAGGCTGGCGATGAAAAGAACTTTTTTGAAGCGCTGGAAAAGTTGGGCATTGAAACAAAGACAAAAGATTTGCAGGTTTTTTACGGCGGTTCCAAAAAAGGCGACTGGGATGTCGGGCTTGCCGTGGATGCCATCAAATTCGCGCCTAAATTAGATGCTGTCGTGCTTGTGGCCGGAGACGGAGATTATGTTCCTATGGTTGAATATATACAGAGTATGGGCACGCAAGTGGAAGCGATTTCTTTCGGCAAATCAACCTCCGGCAAACTTCGTGATGCGGTGGACGATTTCATTGACCTCTCTTTAAACCCTAGAAAATATTTAATAGGTATGAGGGGATAAAAATTATCAGTTAATCGGTTCGCGTTCGGACAAAAAGTAATGTTCTATGTTAGCAAGGAACAATACTGTAGTCTGAACACGAGCTAACCCGTTTTTTAGACGGGCAAATATTATGAAGAAAAAAGAGTATTCAGTCGAGATTGGCGGCAAAATGTTGACCGCTACCTTCTCGGACTTGGCCGAACAAGCGCACGGTTCGGTGATTTTAAAATATGGCGAGACGATTGTGCTTGCTACTGCTTGTATGTCAAAAGACAAGCAGGAAGGCTTGGGATTTTTTAATTTGACGGTTGACTATTTGGAAAAGTTTTATGCCGCCGGGAAAATTTTAGGTTCCCGTTTTATGCATCGGGAAGGCAAGCCTTCGGAAGATGCCATACTGGCCTGCCGAGTTATAGACAGGACTCTCCGCCCGCTTTTTGACCAATCAATGCGTCACGCAGTGCAGGTCATTGTCACCGTCATATCGCTTGATGTGGATGACCCGACAATACTGGCAATCAACGCGGCTTCGCTTGCCTTGGCCGTGTCGGATATTCCTTGGGCAGGGCCTGTGGGGGCGGTGCGTATCGGTAAATATAATGACGAAAATTTAAAAATAAATCCGGAACAAAGCTTGCGCCAAGACGATGCAGGATACAAGTTTGACCTTACCATTTGCGGAAAAGGCGGAAACATAAATATGATTGAAGCATCAGCCCATCAAACAAAAGAAGAAGAATTGGAGGAAGCATTCAAATTGGCCAGTGTTGAAATAACCAAGTTAGAGGATTTTCAGAAGAAAATAGTCGGGGAAATTGGCATTACCAAAAGAGTGATTGAAAAAGAAAAAGTATCGGACGAGTCGGTGAAATTGTTTAATGAGAATATAATGCCTAAAATGGAAGAGGCAATTTTTTCCGGCGCCGGAAAAAAGAAAATTGATGAATTGCATAGTGTCTGGAATAAAATGGTAAAAGAGAAATATGCGGACAGAAAAGATTTTGCCCCGGAGGACAATCTTTTTGATGACACGGAGAATGATATGTTGCATAAAAAAGCCATTGACGAAAATAAACGCGCTGATGGCAGAGCTATGGATGAATTGCGCGATTTGTATGTACAGGCCGGAGGAATTTCTTCAATTCTGCATGGCACCGGAATTTTTTATAGAGGAGGGACACACGTGCTCTCTGTTTTAACACTTGCCGGCCCCGAGGAAAAACTTTTGGTTGACGGAATGGAAACAAAAGAAGAGAAAAGATTTATGCATCATTATAATTTTCCGCCTTACTCAAGTGGAGAGGTGGGACGCATAGGCACTACCAACAGAAGAGAAATAGGTCACGGAGCTCTGGCTGAAAAAGCTCTGGCAATGGTGTTGCCTTCCGTATCGGAATTTCCCTATACTATGCGTTTAGTTTCCGAATCAATGGCCTCAAACGGTTCCACTTCACAGGCTTCCATCTGTGCCTCCACTCTCGCTTTGATGGATGGCGGGGTCCCTATCAAAGCGCCGGTTGCGGGTATCGCGATGGGGCTGATGTATGAAAATGATAATAAATATAAAATTTTGACTGATATCCAGGGACCGGAAGACCATCACGGCGATATGGATTTCAAAGTTGCGGGCACCAGAGGTGGTGTTACCGCCATTCAGCTTGATGTGAAAG
The DNA here is from genome assembly GCA_964408725.1 of uncultured Candidatus Saccharibacteria bacterium. Classification (GTDB taxonomy): domain Bacteria; phylum Patescibacteriota; class Minisyncoccia; order Phycocordibacterales; family UBA9973; genus UBA9973. The sequence goes on along the minus strand of CAYPAN010000005.1, from coordinate 15,059 downwards.
TGGAAGGAGTGCCGATAAAGATATTGGGTGAAGCTATGATGCAATCCCAAAAGGCGAGAATTGCTATATTGGATAGGATTGAAAAAGAAATTCCTAAACCCAAAGCGGAGATTTCCAAAAATGCGCCGAAAATTCTGATTATAAAAATAAAACCGGACCAAATCGGTATGGTTATAGGCAGCGGAGGCAAGACTATTAAAGATATAAAAGAAAAAACCGGAGCGGAGATAACTATTGAAGACGACGGCACGGTATATCTGACCGGTAAAGACGATAAAGCTGAAAAAGCTAAAGCCATAATAGAAGAAATGACTCACGAATTTAAATTGGGAGAAGTGCTTAAAGGTGAAGTGGTTAAAATCGCGGATTTCGGCGTATTTGTGCGGCTTAATCCTTTTACCGACGGAATGGTACATATTTCTGAGATGGCTCCGTTTCGGGTGGAACGAATTAGCGATATAATAAAAGAGGGAATGATTGTGCCGGTGAAAGTTATAAAATTAGACCCTGAAAGAGGTAAAATCAGTCTATCTATCAAAGAAGCCGATATAAATTTTTTCAAAAAGCTTTAGAAATTTAAAAAATTTTTAGATGGAAAACGACAGCAAATTAAAAAATAGAAATGTGGAAACCTACACGGAAGATATGGTGAAAGCTATTGAAAGTGACAAAGGAGGTTTGATAAAAAAAATAATTCACGAACAGGAAGAGCACGAAGCATTGAAGAAAAATTTGTCTCCAACATCAAGTAGAAATAAACTATTTATGCTTATAGGCGTTGCGCTTTTGTTTTTTGCTCTGGTTATCTTGGCCTTTTTGGCATTTTTCAATAAAAACAGCAATGTTGTCTCAGTCGCGCCGCAGTCCGCTTCAATTATTTTTGTCGACCAGACTGATTTCAAAGCGATAGACGGATTTACCAAAGACCAGATAGCGAATGCTGTCTTGACTCAGGTTAATAACGAAGTAAAAATAGGGGGCATAGACGGGATTTATTTAACAGAAAATAATAAAGTCATAGGCTTTAAAAGATTTATTTCACTCATAAATAGCAACATTGTTTTAAACCAGGATGGTCTTATAAATGACAACTTTCTGCTTGGTATTGAGAATAGTGCCGCCAATTCCGCTTCACAAACAACAAGCAGAAATTTTTTTATACTTCTTAATATGAATTCTTTTGGGAGCGTATTTCCCGTGATGCTTGGCTGGGAGAATAAAATGCTTTATGACCTAAGCGGATTTTTTGGAGTGAGCATTTCTTCGGATACTAATTATCTGTTTACTAAAGACTGGGAAGATGGTGTTGTTGCCAATAAAAATGCCAGAATTTTGAGAGACAAAGACGGAAAAATTGTTTTGATGTATGTGTATGCCGACGACAACTCTATAATCATAACTAATTCGGAAGATGCCGTGAATGAAATAGTCCTCCGCCTTGCCTCTAGTAAGATTAAAGAATAAGCAAAGAGATATTTTTATTTGCTTTTTAAAAATAAAGTGATACCCTTTAGTTATGTTAGATAAGAAAAAAATTAAAGAGAAGCTGGAAAAAGAGAGAGATGTTCTCTTGGAACAAATTCGGGATATTGGAACATTGAATCCGGAAACAAACGAATGGGAAGCGACTCCTGAGGAATTAAATTCCAGGGAATCGGACCAGAATGATATGGCAGACAGGTTTGAAGACTTTGAAGAAAGAAGCATTACAATAAAAGCACTGGAATCAAGGTTGAATAATATTTTAAATGCTCTTAAAGGATTGCACAAGGAGTCTTTCGGCAGATGCGAGGTATGCAAGAAAAATATAGAAATGGACCGTATGGAAGTGAATCCCGCAGCCAGGACCTGTAAAAAGCATTTAGAAGGATAATAAAATAGAAAAAGAAAAAATTTTACCGGTACGGATTTTTTGAAGCTTAAAAAATCCTGAAATTCTCGGCTCGTCAGCCTCGAAACCCCTCAAAATCTTTTCTTTTTCTATTTTGAAATAATTATGGCTTTCGCAAGAGTTTATTCGGCACAAGTAAACCTGCTTTCCGGACAAATCGTAACGATTGAAGTTGATTTATCGCGCGGACTGCACACTTTCAATGTGGTGGGTTTGCCGGATAATGCCGTAAATGAGTCCAAAGACAGAGTAAGTTCGGCTATAAAAAATTCCGGGTTTAAATCTCCCAAAGCCAAAAACCAAAAAATAATCGTATCACTTTCTCCGGCTGATTTGAAAAAAGAAGGGCCGTTTTTTGACCTGGCTATCGCTCTTTCATATATGCTTGCCTCGGAGGATTTGAAATTTAATCCGGAGAAAAAGATTTTCTTGGGTGAGCTTGGCTTGGATGGCACATTGCGGCGCATTCGTGGAGCCTTGCCACTTGTGCAGGAAGCCAAACGCGCGGGTTATGAGGAGATTTATTTGCCAAAAGAAAATGCGGTTGAAGCGGCACTGGTTGAAGGCATAAAAATTTTTGGCGCGGATAGCTTGGAAGAAGTAGTAGAGCATATAGATGAAACGAAACCTGTTCGTGGCGCGGAGGAAGAAAATAAAAAGAATGAAAAAATAAAAGTTCAGCCGAAAACGGAAATAACTTACAAAAGAGAAATAAGGAACTCTGATTTTTCCGATATTAAAGGGCAGGAGGGAGCAAAAAGAGGACTTGAAATAGCAGCTGCCGGCGGGCACAACATAGCTATGTATGGTCCGCCCGGCACGGGCAAAACAATGCTAGCCCGGGCTTTCTCTCAATTATTGCCCGATTTGGGGCTTCCTGAAGTGCTGGAAATCACCGGTATACATTCAGTGGCCGGGGTGACGAGGGGCGAACTAGTTTCCACTCCTCCGTTTCGTTCTCCTCATCACACTTCTTCTTATGTATCAATCATAGGCGGAGGAACTTATCCGAAACCAGGAGAAGTGACCTTAGCCCATAGAGGTGTTTTGTTTTTAGACGAGTTTCCGGAATTTGAAAAAAGAGTATTGGAATCGTTACGGCAACCGCTGGAAGACAATGTCGTTTCAATTTCCCGCGCCAAAGGCACGGCGACTTTCCCTTCAAATTTCATTTTAGTTGCGGCCATGAATCCTTGCCCGTGCGGGAATGCTGGCAATAAACAAAGAGCTTGCATATGTAAACCTTCCGACTTGGACAGATATAAAAGAAAATTGTCCGGGCCGATAATGGACCGCATTGATTTATGGGTTTCTGTCGGTAATGTTGATTACAAAAAATTAAGCGAAGAGGGGACTGGTGAGAAAAGCGAATGGATAAAAAAGCGGGTAACGAACGCGCGCGAAGTCCAGAGAAAAAGATTTGAAAAATTCGGCAGAAAAATAAAAACCAACAGCGAAATGAATGTGAAAGATTTGTCTGGTATGGTGAAATTAAAAGAAGATGTTAGGAATCTGTTGGATGACAGCGCGGAGCGCTTGGCTCTCTCCGCCCGTGCCTATCACCGGGTCATCAAAATCGCCCGCACCATCGCAGACTTGGAAAATTCAGAAGAAATTAATTCAAATCATATCCTAGAAGCGATACAGTACAGGCCAAAGGTAAATGCGTAGAAGGGCCGACTTCCTTTAGTTATCCACAGGGGATTATTGACAGTGAACGCTCGTTCACCTATACTATATTCAGGTCATTTATTAGCAAATAACCTTTATATAATATGTCGCAAAAACAATATATTAAAACTGTGGAAAGAGAGATACAAAGAATCAATAGGATTATTGATTTGAAAATTCTTCGCGGAGAAGAATACATCAGAGAAGCTCGAGACCATAAGCTTCTGCTGAAGAAAATACGTTTTCATAACAGGCAGAACTTTTTTAGGCGCTTATTTCCGAGACTTCTTTCATTCTAAAAATCGCTTCGTTTCTTCAAATTTTTCGTCCCTGCGCCCTTCTCCTTCGGAGCGGGACCCTCGGGAAGCAAAAAATTTAAAGAAAATACGCTCATATGAAAAACATTTATCAAGCAAAACTAGAAACTTTCTACGGAAAAAATAAAAGAATGCCGACGTATTCTGAGATGATGGAACTTTTCAGTTTCAAATCTAAGAACGCTGTTTTTAAAATCGTAAATAAGTTGATTGAAGCCGGTTTTGTGGCTAAGGACCACTTGGGAAGATTGGTTCCGACTCAAACTTTTGGAGAAATTCCAATGCTTGGTTTTGTTACTGCCGGATTCCCGGCTACGGTGGAAGAAGAATTGGCGGACACTGTCAATCTTGATGACTTGCTCATTAAAAACAAAGCCTCAACTTATATGCTGGAAGTGGATGGGGACTCTATGATTGACGCGCACATAGAAAAAGGAGATATGGTGCTGGTGGAGAAGACAAATGTGGCCAAAGACGGGCAAATAGTCATTGCCGAAGTAGACGGAGACTTTACGATGAAATATTTCCGCAAAGATGGTCCTAAAGTTTGGCTGGAACCTGCCAATAAAAATTATAAACCAATTTACCCGACCCAAAGTTTGAATGTGGTAGCAGTATTGAAAGCTGTGGTTAGAAAATATTAATTTTATGGTCGATTAGAAAAAAAATAATTAAAATTAAAATGTCAAAAATTATAAATGTATCTTCTGAAAAACAATCTGGTGGAACAACAAGCGGGATTGTTAATCTTAGTCAAGATACAATAAATACTTATATTTGGAAGGGTCGCAAGGAGGGATTTTTTTATACATTGGGTTTAGCTATTGTTGTTGAAATAATTATTCGTTTAATATTTTAATCATGGATGAAGATAAAAATGCAGGGAGTATATTTAATGTTACTAGTAATGATCAACAAGGAGGAATTACTGCTGGGATTGTAAACATTTTTCGGAAAGCAAGAATTGAATTATCTGATAAAAATAAGCGAGAAATAACTGAAGCTTTCAAGAATAAAAATAATACTATACATGTTTCATTACAGGCAGGTGGAGGTAGTGAATTAGCTCAATTTGCAGAAGATGTAAAGTCATTTTTAATCCGGGAAGGATATACGAATGTAATAGGGGTAAATCAAATTTTTGGGTTTAGTTCTTTTAAGGGAGTGAATATAGAAAAAAAATCAGAAACTGAATCAGTGATATTTATTGGTTCTTTGTATTAAATTTATGGAAACATTTAAAGGCACAATTATTGAAGAAAGTCTCGAGGATAAATCTGTTTTAGATAAGGTGAAAATAATTTCAACAAAGGTTGAACAAGTGACAGATAGACATAAAACTCCTTGGATAAGACAATGGACTTTACATAAAGTTGAAATAGAACCAAATAAGATTAAAACTATTACATGGGAGATAAGTAAATCTCTAGACGGAGACCACCAGCATAGCTGGTATGCTGATTTTAAGAATAATAGTACTCATTATGTTATTTATAGAGATAAGATATTTAAAATAGACCGTACAAAAAGAGAAGAATATAATGAAGCGACAAATTATGGGCTTGTTTTAGGTATACCCGATTATCAGATAGATTTCGAAAAGAATACTAAAAAATAATTTACAAAATTAAAAAATCCCCAATAAGGGGATTTTTTAATTTTTATCTCGAGATAAAATTATGCAACTGAGTCCTTCAAAGCCTTTGCAGCTCGGAATTTTGGAACTTTCTTTGCAGCTACCTTGACTTGCTCTCCGGTCTTTGGATTGCGAGCCATTCTGGCAGCGCGTGCCTTTACGGAAAAGATTCCGAAGCCGGCGATTGATACTTCACCACCTTTCTTCATGGTGCTGATGATAGCATCAAACAATCCATCTACGATTTCCTCAGCCTGCACTTTTGTACCGCCGAGCTTTCCATGTACCCATTCAGCTAATGCTTGTTTGTTCATATTTTTTAAGGTTATTTTTATAATTCTTTCGACCTTGCCCCGCCTAAAGCGGCGGCTTTTGCTTATATAATTAATGCCTATACATTATATATCAAGGGTTTTTTAAGGCAAGTGCTCAGAAATTCTCAGAAATATAAGTTTTGTAGGGGGTTTTGAGCGCGACGGCGCAAAAACTTCAGGATTTTTTAAGCTTCAAAAAATCCGTACCCGGAAAAACTTTATATTTTGAGAATTTCTATCTGGCGTACTCTATGATTCTGGTTTCCCGAATCATTGTCACCTTGATTTCTCCAGGGTACTTCAGTTCTTGTTCTATTTTTACGGCGATATCATGTGCCATTATTTTGGCTTCAGCATCGGAAACTTTTTCCGGAGTAACGAATATACGGATTTCACGGCCGGCTTGTAGAGCGTATGACTTTTCAACTCCTGGAAACGCGTTTACCAGGGCTTCAAGTTCCTGAAGTCTCTTCAAGTAATTTTCTACTGAATCTCGTCTAGCTCCTGGCCTGCCTCCGGATATTGCGTCGGCTGTCTGGACGATTACTGCCTCTATAGTTTCGTATGGATAATCTTCATGATGGGATTTCATCGCCGTGATAACGCGTTCATCCGCCCCGAATTTCTGCAAAATTCTCATACCTATCTCAATGTGCGTGCCTTGCACTTCATGGTCCAGCGCCTTGCCTATGTCATGCACCAATGCGCCAGCTTTGGCTATAGCCACGTCCGCTCCCAACTCCTCGGCAATCATACCAGCAATATGCGCCATTTCAATGGAATGTTGTAGAACATTCTGCCCGTAACTTGTGCGGAAATACAATCTTCCGATAATGGCAATAATGCGCGGGTCGAAATTAAATATTCCGCATTCATATACTGCTTGCTCGCCTTTTTCTTTGATTATTTTATTTATTTCTTCTTTGGCTTTCTCCACCAGTTCTTCAATTTTGGCTGGTTGGATACGTCCGTCTAGGATTAGATTTTCCAATGCGAGACGGGCGACTTGGCGTCTAATCGGGTCAAATGAGGAAATAATTATCGAGCCCGGAGTATCGTCCACAATGAGTTCAACACCGGAAGCCCGTTCAAAAGCCCTTATATTTCGGCCTTCTTTGCCGATAACTTTACCCTTGATTTCATTATTCGGAATGCTGACTATGGTGGTCATCAATTCAGATGCTGTGCTTGAGGCGAGACGCTGTATGGAAGTGGCCAAAATATCTTTTGCCCTTCGGTCCAATTTTTCTTCGTTGGTGTTTTCAAGTTTCTGGATTCTGATTAAAATATCTTCTTCGTATTTCTTTTCAATATCCTTCATCAGCACTTCTTTTGCTTCTTCCTCCGTCAATTTTGAAACTTTTTCAAGCTCGGCCCTCTTTTCCGTCTCTATGCCCAGCACTTTCTCTTGAATCTTTTTTATTTCCTCGACTTTCAGCTTGATGTTCTCAGCTTCTTTATTTACTTCAACTTGTCTCGTATCTAAAAACTCGTCTTTTTTGATAAGCCTTTTTTCTGTTTCCTTAAACTCTATTTCGTGTTTCTTTTCTTCCTCTTTTAATTCTGCTAGTCTTTTTTCCGCTTTATTATTAGCTTCGTCCGTGATTTTTTGCGCTTCTTCTTTAGCGCCGACCAGCATCTGTTTGATGTCTATTTCTATTGATTTTCTTTTTCCCAGGGCAACAATTACCCGAAGATAGTACCCAATGCCAACGCCCAAAAGGAGTACCAGGACTCCGATTAGAATTATTATTAATGAACTCATAAGCCTTATGTCGGCCTATAAAAACAAGCCACTATATTTGCGCCCGCCTGCAACGCTATGCGTAGCATTGCGGGCAGGGTTCTATCTTTTTGCTGACGATTTTTTCAAAGATTTCAAAATTCCCCTTTAAAAACTTCATAAATATATGGAATATTCCTATAAACCAATTTAAAATAAATTTGTAAAATTCAACATTCGTAGTATAACAAATAGCACTTATTTTGTCTATATGTTGCATTTTTATGTAAAATGTGTTATGTTGGTAGCGACATTAAGTTCTTAATACATAATTTCATTCAGTAAATTTTTCGGGAGTTTTTTTATGAAAGAGAAGCTTAAAGCGTTGATAGATGCTGGGGATATTGTAGGAGCAGGAATGTTGTTGTCTAGAGACACCGGAAATTTGTCACCGAAAGAGTTTAATGATTTTAACAGGAAAATAAAAAATTCTTCTGTATGTTGTAGAACTGGGACTGGTGATTTCCCGGCACACAGCGGAAAAAGTCCTATTCACGCTTCTTTTACAAGAGCGCATGGACACATGAAGTGATTAACAAAAAGGACCATGCAAACGATATTTGTTTGCATGGTCCTTTCTATTTTTAAATAAAAAGTTAAGGCTTTGGAACAGGAGCTTTTGATTTAGTGACTATTTCATCAACGATTCCGTATTTTTTGGCTTCCTCTGCGTCCATAAAGAAATCTCTCTCCACGTCTTTTTCCACCTGTGTTAGAGGCTTGCCGGTATTTTTGGATAGAATTTTATTTAAGCTGTCTTTCGTTTTCAAAATATGTTTCGCGGTGATTGCAATATCCGTCGCCTGGCCTTCCACTCCGCCCAAAGGCTGATGAATCATAACTTCCGCGTTAGGCAAGATAAAACGTTTGCCTTT
>CAYPAN010000005.1:0-6472 GCA_964408725.1 uncultured Candidatus Saccharibacteria bacterium | reverse complement strand
GGTTATCCACATTTTTTATTTTTTAAACGGCTTGCTTGTATTTTTAAAAGTGATACTATCTTACCCAATGCATAAAAAGATATTACAAACCTGCCAAATTAATTCACCTATGCTTTTTATTTTTTAAACCCCCGCCGTGGGGTTATTTTTTTGCCCGCCTGCTCCCGGAGGGCGGGCAGGCCCAAAACCAAAATATAATATGATGCGAAACAAATTAATTTTAAAAGATGGAACCGAATATGAGGGTAAAAGTTTCGGAGCTAGTAAATCCGTTTCCGGTGAAGTGGTTTTTGCGACCGGGATGGTGGGTTATCCGGAAGCATTAACCGACCCGTCTTTCAAAGGCCAGATTTTGGTGATGACTTATCCGCTCTTGGGAAACTACGGCGTTCCCAAGAAAGAATCTTGGGAATCAAAAAAAATTCAAGTTTCCGGGCTTGTCGTTTGTAATTATATTAATACACCCTCGCATCACTCTTCTCTTCAGACTCTTGCTTCTTGGTTAAAATCTGAAGGGGTGCCTTTACTTGAGATAAAAGATACCAGAGGATTAACTCAAAAATTGCGAAGCGAAGGCGTGATACAGGGAATTATGACAACCGGCCGCAATTCTGTGGCTTTTGAAGACCCAAATTTGAAAAATTTAGTGGATTTGGTTTCCACAAAAAGAATTTTGGAATTTAGCCCTGATAATAAAAAAATAAACAAAACTGTAATTGTCATAGATTGCGGATTGAAACAGAATATTATAAGAAGACTTCTCTTGCGTAATCTGAAAGTCGTAGTCGTGCCTTGGGATACCGATGTCACAAAATTAAATTTTCCATTTTCGGCTGTTGTTATTTCAAATGGCCCCGGAGACCCAATGAAAGCTGGAAAAACAATCAATAATGTAAAAAAAATTATTGCTAGAAAAATTCCCATATTGGGTATTTGTTTGGGTAATCAAATTTTAGGATTGGCTATGGATGGTACCACTTACAAACTGAAATTCGGACACAGAAGCCAAAATCAGCCTGTGGTGGAAAGAGACACAAATAAATGTTATTTAACAACCCAGAATCATGGTTTTGCTTTGAAGAAAATTCCTTCGGATTTCAAAGAATGGTTTTATAACGCCAATGACAATACGAATGAAGGCATCATTCATAACAGTCTGCCGTTTATGTCCGTGCAATTTCACCCTGAAAGTTCTCCTGGGCCGCTTGATACTGACTGGATATTCGATTATTTTCTAAACAGGGCCAAAATAAAATGATGAAAAAAAAGACAAAAAATAAATTTAAAAAAATTTTAATCTTGGGTTCCGGCGCGCTTAAAATCGGCCAAGCGGGGGAGTTTGATTATAGCGGAAGCCAGGCAATCAAAGCTCTGAAAGAAGAAAAAATAAAAGTCATTTTAATCAATCCGAACATTGCTACTTTTCAAACTTCCAAATCTTTGGCGGATGAAGTTTATTTTTTGCCCATCAACGATTATTTCGTGGAGAAAATTATAATTAAAGAAAAACCGGACGGAGTGATGCTCTCTTTCGGCGGGCAGACGGCTCTTAATTGCGGATTGAGCCTTGAGAAGAAAGGTATTTTTAAAAAGTATAATGTGAAAGTTTTAGGCAGTCCGGTTTCTTCCATTTTACTCACGGAAGACAGGGAACTTTTCGCCAAACATTTGGAAAGTATCAACATCCCTATTCCTCCTTCAGGCAGCGCCACGAACTTGAGAGATGCGAAAGCTGTGGCCGGGAAAATAGGATTTCCGCTTATGGTCAGAGCCGCTTTCGCCTTAGGCGGACAAAAGTCCGGAGTCGCCAGAAACGAAGAGGAATTGATAAAAATTGTGGAAGGAGCCCTCCAGATTTCACCGCAAGTTTTGATTGAAAAATATCTGCGCCATTTTAAAGAGATTGAGTACGAAGTGGTGCGGGACAATGCGGGCAACACCGTCACCGTTTGCAATATGGAAAATCTGGACCCGCTTGGCATACATACCGGAGATTCCATTGTTGTTGCGCCCAGCCAAACGCTCAACAATGAGGAGTATCACGGCCTCCGAGAGGCAAGCATAAAAATCGTGCAAAGTCTTAAAATAGTCGGCGAATGCAATGTGCAGTTTGCGTTAAACCCAAACCCTAAGAATAATGAATTGGACTATTTTGTGATAGAAGTCAACGCGCGTTTGTCTCGTTCGAGCGCCTTAGCTTCTAAAGCTACAGGTTATCCGCTCGCTTATGTTGCGGCTAAACTGGCATTGGGCAAGAGTATGCTTGAAATAGAAAATAAAATCACGAAAGTTACGCAGAGTTTTTTTGAACCGGCGCTTGATTATGTGGTGGTAAAAATGCCCAGGTGGGATTTGGAAAAATTTAAAGGCGCGGAAGAACAGATTGGCAGTGCTATGAAATCAGTGGGGGAAGTTATGGCTATCGGCCGCAGTTTTGAAGAAGCCCTGCAGAAAGCCGTACGAATGCAGTCGGGTTTAGTTGAGAGTGTCACGGATAACGGTTTTGAGAATAATAAAGAATTAAAAAAATTCTTGTCTACCCCTACTCCAAAAAGGATATTTGCCGTGGCAAAAGCTATCGCAAATGGCATAAGTGTTGACCGTATTCATCAAATTACCGGCATTGACCGCTGGTTTTTATACAGGATTGAAAATATCGTAAATGTAGAAAAAAAATTCCTAAAAAATAAAATTTTAAATAAAGAAAATATTATTCTTCTTAAACAAAATGGTTTTTCGGATAAAAAAATCGGCAACCTTTCCGGAAAAACGGAATTTCAAATCCGTAAATTACGCAAAAGTCTCGGCATTAAACCATCTATCTTTGCCATTGATACCTTGGCCGGGGAAGTGCCGGCTAAGACTAACTATTTGTATCTGACGTATCACGGAGGACACAACGATGTTTCGGCTCTTGGCAATAATGCGGTTGTCGTTTTAGGCAGCGGGCCCTATCATATCGGTTCCTCGGTGGAATTTGATTGGTCGTGTGTTTACGCGGCAATAGCGCTGAAGAAGCACAAAAAAGAATCAATTATTATAAATTGCAATCCGGAAACGGTTTCTACCGACTATGATATGTCCGACCGTCTGTATTTTGAAAATTTATCCTTTGAGACAGTTTCGGATATTTTTGAATTTGAAAAAGCTTACGGTTTAGTTATTTCCGTCGGAGGACAGCGGCCCAACAATCTTGCCAAAAAACTTTCCCGTGAAGGTTTTAATATTTTGGGCACCAAAGCGGAAGATATTGACCGCGCCGAAGACCGCAACGCCTTTTCGGCCTTGCTTGATAAGCTTCATATTCTCCAGCCGAAGTGGCAAAGTTTCACCAATATAAAAGAAGCTCTCAAATTTACTGAATCTGAAGGTTTCCCGGTTTTGGTACGGCCGTCTTATGTGCTTTCCGGCGCCGCGATGCGTGTATGTTATGACAAAAAACAACTGGAAAGTTTCATTGGCAGAGCTGCTATTCTTTCACCCGAATACCCTGTGACTATTTCAAAGTATGTGGAAAATGCCAAAGAACTTGAATTTGACGCTGTGGCCCAAAGAGGAGAATTGATAATTTATGGCATTTCCGAGCACGTAGAAAATGCGGGAGTGCATTCGGGGGATGCCACCATAGTGTATCCGACCCAGCGAGTGTATGCTTCCACAGAATTTCAGCTGCGCGAAATTTCAAAAAAAATTACGCGGGATTTGAATGTTACCGGCCCGATTAACATTCAGTTTTTAGTTAAGGACAACAGACCATTTGTGATTGAAGTTAATCTGCGCGCCAGCCGCACTTTTCCGTTTTTATCAAAAGCGATGGATGCCAATTTTCCGGAAATAGCCGTGGACAGTTTTTTCGGTTCCGCCAAGGTCCACAATTTTATCTATCCTAAAAGAGTGGTCGTGAAATCTCCGCAATTTTCTTTTGCCCGGTTGGCCGGCGCTGACCCGGTGCTAAGGGTGGAGATGTCCTCGACCGGAGAAGCGGCTTGTTTCGGCAAAGACTACGATGAAGCGCTTTTAAAATCAATTTTAAGCACGAATAAATTTGATTTTAAAAAGAAAACGGTATTGCTTTCTTTGGGAGGAAGCCTGAATAAAGCCAAATTTTTAGAAACGGCGAATACTCTATCTTCTCTCGGTTATAAAATTTTCGCCACCGACACGACTGCCCAATTTTTCCATAATAATGGCATAGATTGCAAGGTCGTGCGAAAGGCTTATCAAGAAAGCCCTAACGTAATGGATATAATTTTAAGCAAGAAAGTCGGTTTTGTGGTAAATTTGAGTGTGGCGGGAATTAATCTGGAAAAGTCTGGCGCGAGTCGCCGCATTACAGATGGTTTTAGGGTTCGTAGGGCTACGGTAGACAATCAGATTCCGTTATTCACCGATTTACATTTGGCACGGGCCTTTATCAAGGCCCTGGCTTCTTACTCTATAGAAGATTTAGAAATAAAATCTTATAAAGAATATTTAAACAAATAACATTTATGCATAATATAATTTCTGTTACCCAATTTAATAAAAGTGAAGTTGAAAAGATATTACAGAGAGCATCTGGAATGGAAGAAGAATGCAAGAATGGAAAAGTAAAACATATTTTGGAAAATAAAATAATTGCTTGTATTTTCTTTGAACCTTCGACCCGGACAAGACTTTCTTTTGAAACGGCTGCCTTAAAATTGGGAGCGAATGTAATTTCTGCGGAGAATGCCAGAGATAATTCTTCCTCATTTAAAGGTGAAACCATAGAAGATACAACACGCATACTGTGTTCTTACGCCGATGCCATAGTAATGCGCCACTATGAAGACGGAGCAACGGAGAGAGCTGCGAAAGTAGCTACCAAGCCGATTATAAATGCCGGGGATGGCGCCAATCAACACCCCTCTCAGGCATTTCTTGATTTATACACAATTAAAAAAGAGCATAAACGTTTGGACAATTTGAATATTGCTTTCGTCGGAGATTTATTGCATAGCCGAACCCTTCATTCACTGGTGCCATTCTTAATGATGTATCCTAACAATACATTTTATTTTATTTCCCCGAAAGAATTAGCCTTACCGAAAAGCTACACAGATGAGTTGCGAAAAAAGAAAGTTGTTTTTAAAGAAATGAGAAGTTTGGAAGAGGGAATACCCAATGCTGACGTTTTGTATATGACTCGCATTCAGAAAGAACGATTTAAAGATATGAAAGACTATGAAAAAGTAAAAGATTTATTTTTGCTGAAAGCGGGGCATTTGAAAGACTTAAAAAAAGACGCGATTATTATGCATCCATTGCCCAGAGTAAATGAGATTGACCCGAAAATAGACCAAGACCCCCGTGCCGCCTATTTCCGCCAAGCGGAAAATGGGCTCTACATCCGTATGGCCCTTTTGCCTTATGCGTTGGGACTTTAATTTTTGTTTTCCAGAAACTGGAAAACTTTTTCGTTGGTTAAAACGTTTTCCGCGTGCAAAGTTGCGCGTTCGGTGTCTGCGTCTTTGTAATGTTCCAATATCATAGTCACTTCTTTTGCAACTTGTTCCGGGTCGGCGGCGATTTTTTCAATTTCAGCGATTTTGTTTAAGAGGAGGCCTAGCTTGGCTTTCTTTTCCGCATCAACTCTGAATTCCTTTCTCAAATCAGGGATTGTTTTACTCAAATGTTTCAAATAGTCCTCGAATTTCAAGCCCATTTGGGTAATGTCGGATTCCATTCTGTATAAAATTTTATCCAATTCCACTTCAATCAAAACTTCCGGCATTTCGATTTTCAAATCGTCGATTATTTTTTCCACAATTTTTAGTCTCGTTTTTTCTTTCAGTTGGTTTTCCTTTTCCAATTTTATATTTTCCTTCAATTTTTCTTTAAAATCCGCCACATCTTTAAAAGGTCCAAGCGCTTGCACAAACTCGTCGTTAAAGTCAGGCAACTCCCCGCCTGCATCAGCTATGCCTGAAGCATTGCGGGCAGGCTGCTTTATTTCCTCTTTTTCGTCGTCATGTTTTTCACCTTCCTTATGAACGTGTTCCCCGCCTGCTCCCGAACCATCGTGAGGGCGGGCAGGTTTTGCTTCTTCCGCCATATGCACTTTTGGCGCGCGGGATTTTCTTATATCCATAATGGTATCTTCAATCTCTTTTTCCGTCACCTCCGTGTTTTTTTCTTCATCCGTCACTTCGGAGATTACTTTCTTGGCAATTTTTTTATAGTCCGGCAAATGCATTTCCGGCATTGTCGCGGTTTTTATTTTAAAACCCAAAGGATTCTTGCGGGCAAGTTTGGTGATGGAAATTTCCGGACGGCTGATGGCGTCGATTTTATTTTCTTCCAGAATTTTCGGATAGTGTTCAGAAAGCGCGAGTTCCGCCATTTCTCCTAAAATTTGCGCTTCGGGCACTTTGGAAAGCAGGACATTCTCCGGCACTTTTCCCTTTCGGAAACCGTCTATTTCCAGATTCCCCCCTATTCTTTTTAAAGC
>CAYPAN010000004.1:0-27256 GCA_964408725.1 uncultured Candidatus Saccharibacteria bacterium | reverse complement strand
CGGAGATATTGTGAAAATTCGCGAAGGTTCCAAAATTAAGAAAATTTTCGATAATTTAGCCGAAAGAATCAAAGATTATAATCCTCCTTCCTGGCTCTCGTTTGATACGGGCAAGATGGAAGGACTTATTTTAGCCAAGCCTAAAAATATAGAAACATTCCTTGATTTAAATGCCGTGCTTGAGTTTTATAGTCGTTAAATTATTATTATTAAATATAAAAATTATTATGCCTGAATATAAAATAATTATGCCTTCCAAGCCTCGTGTTGTTTCGGAAGAGGACAATAAGGGAATATTTGAAATAGACGGCCTATATCCCGGATATGGCCATACTTTGGGCAATAGTTTAAGACGGATTATTCTTTCTTCTCTTCCCGGCGCAAGCGTCACGTCTATCAAAATAGAAGGCATTTCCCATGAGTTCCAGACAATGGACGGAATCAAAGAAGATGTGATTGTGATGATTCTGAATTTAAAGAAGATTCGTTTTAAGATGCTTTCCGATGAACCGCAAATAGTGACACTATCCGTAAAAGGACCCAAAGAAGTGACAGCCAAAGACGTGAAAACCGGCGGGCAAGTGGAAATTTTAAACGGGGATATCCATATTGTGGAAGTTACCGGAAAGGTTAATTTGAATATTGAAATGAAGGTTGAAAAAGGTTTGGGTTTTATCTCCAAAGAAATTTTACAAAAGGAGAAAGTTGATATCGGCACGATTGCCGTTGACGGCATTTTCACTCCGATTCGCCGTGTTTCTTATGAGGTTGAAAATATGCGCGTCGGCGACAATACAAATTATAACCGTTTAAGAGTTTTAATTGAAACGGACGGGACTCTTACTCCGCGTGAAGCCTTCCATAGGTCTATTGAGATAATGATAAATCAGTTAAAAGCGGTAATTGATTTCAAGGAACCGGAAGAAATTAAAGAATCCGCGCATGAGGCGGCAGGGCATGACGCGGGCAAAGAGAAGAAATCCGAGAAAGAAGGCGAAAAAAGAGCGGATGATTTTACCGATGTCTTAAAGACCCGCACCGACAGCTTAGACCTTTCCACCAGGACGTTAAACGCGCTTACTGCCGCGAATATCCGCACCTTGGGAGGCCTTGCCAGGAAAAAGAGAGAAGACTTGCTTGAAGTCGAAGGTATAGGCGAAAAAGGAATAAGCGAGATTAAAAAAGTGCTTGGCAAATTTGGCCTGAATTTAAAAGAATAACTACGAGCTTAACGCCACTAAAATTATATGCGACACCATAATACCAAAAGAAAATTCGGAAGAGATAAGAATCAGAGAAAAGCTCTGCTTTCCTCTTTGGCGCTTAATTTAATAGTGCGCGGAAAAATAAAGACGACTTTGCCTAAAGCCAAAGAACTGCGTCCGTTTATGGAGAAACTTGTGACAAAAGCAAAAAAAGGAGATATGGCGACACGCAGAGTTGTCATTTCCAAATTGTCAAATCGCCGTCCCGAAGTTAAGAAACTTTTTGAAGTTATCGCTCCGAAATATATGGATAAAAATGGCGGCTATACCAGAGTTTTAAAATTAGGGCAAAGGATTTCAGATGGGACTCCTATGGCTATTATAGAATTTGTGTAAATGTTCCGGATAGTTTAATATAAAAAAATGAAAAAGATTGATACAAAAACAATAGACGCGAGCGGAAGAACATTAGGCAGAGTGGCAAGTGAAGTGGCGGTTTCCCTTATGGGCAAGAACAGCGCCTCATATGAAAGACACATTTATTCCGGCAGTCCGGTTAAAGTGATAAATGCTTCGAAACTCAAAATTACCACCAAGAAATTGGAGGAAATTTATCACACCAGGTATTCAGGATACAGAGGCGGACTTAGAGTATTAAAGGGCACCGAAACAATGGAAAAAAAAGGCCTTAAGGAACTTATAAAGCTCGCCGTGTATCATATGCTTCCGGGGAATAAGTTAAGAAGGGAAATGATGAAGAATTTAAAAATTGAAGATTAATATTTATTATGGAAAATAAAACGACAAAAGAAACATACTTTGAAGCAACAGGAAGAAGAAAAACTTCAACCGCCAGAGTCCGAATTTGGCAATCGACAAAAGCCGGTTTTGTCATTAACGGCAAAGATGCAAAGGAATATTTTAAGACGGAAGAACAGCGTCGTTTGGTAGGAGACCCGTTAATAAAAGGTATTGACGCGGATAAAAAAGATTACAAATGGAAAGTGGAGGCAAGAGTATCGGGCGGAGGAGTTCATTCTCAAGCGGAAGCCGTCCGTCACGGCCTTGCCCGGGCCTTGGTCTCTTTTGACCTTGAATTGCGGCATAAAATGAAAACGTTGGGCTATCTGAAACGCGACCCTAGAGCCAAAGAACGCAGAAAATTCGGTCTCAAAAAAGCCCGCAAGGCTCCGCAATGGTCTAAACGTTAGTTGTAAAAAATACCCCTTGAAAATAGGGGTATTTTTATGCTAAAATATATTTGTGGCAGATGAAGAAGAAAAAAAAGATGAAATCGTAGACCCGGCAGATGATAAATCTGAGGTTCTTGAATTTGAATTCAATGAAGACGGCGAAGAAGATTTAAAAAAGACTCTTAAAAAATTCAGGGCCGATTTAAAAGCGTGCAAAGCCGAGAAAGAGGAATACTTAACTGGTTGGCAAAAGGAGCGGGCGGATTTTGCCAATTATCGCAAACAGGAAGACGACCGAAGAACCAATTTTTCGGAATCGGTGCGCGAACGTATCCTTACGAGGTTTCTGAGCGTGCTCGATAGTTTCAATATGGCTTTCGCCAATAAAGATGCTTGGAGTAAAGTAGATGAAAATTGGCGCAAAGGAGTGGAATATATTTATTCACAGCTGAACACTATATTTGAAGAATATGGCGTAAAAGAGGTAGGCGTTGTCGGGGAGAATTTTGACCCGAATATTCATCAATCCATAGAGATTACTCCAACCGAGAATAAAGAAAATAACCATAAAATTTCAGAAGTTGTTCAAAAAGGATATAAATTGGGCGACAGAGTAATCCGTGCCGCCCGGGTGAACGTTTTTGAATATAATGAAAAGGGAGGAGAATAAAATATGTGAGCATTGCGGAAAAGAGTTTACCCTTTCGGAGGGAGAATTTTCTTTGTATGAAAAAGTTGATGTTGAGTTGCCCACACTTTGCTTTTTTTGCCGGATAAAATTACATTTGTCTTTTTGGATGTTCGGGAAATTCCGTAAAGGCAAATCTGACCTCTCGGGAGAAAGCCTGATTACTGTTTTGCCGGAAAAAACCAGATATCCCATTTACACTCTTACCGAATGGTATAGTGATAAATGGGGCGCTATGGATTACGGGATGGATTATAATTCTACTGTGCCGTTTTTAAAACAACTACAAGACCTTCAAGAAAAAGTTCCCCATCCACATCAAAACGGCAGCAAGAATACAGGATGCGATTGGTGTGATGATGTTTGGAATTGCAAAAATTGCTACTTATCTCGTTCTATGGAAGGATGCGAGAATCTTTATTACTCGTATCGCAATCTTTCTGTCAATAATTCTATAGATATGACTGTCTGCTTTGATTCCGAAAAGTCTTACGATTCAAGTGATTGCTATAATTCATTTAAAATTTTTTACTCAAAACATTCCCGCGACTGCATAGATTCTTATTTTTTATATGATTGTCGCAACTGTCAAAATTGTTTTATGAGTTGGAATCTGCGTAATAAGCAATATTGCATAGAAAATGTTCAGTATTCTAAAGATACCTATGAAGAAAAATTGAAATCATTTAAGCTCGGATCATATCAATCTATTCAGTATTTGAAAGAACGCTTTAATGAGATTATTCGAGAAGAAGTCGTACATAGACAAAATTTTAATTTTAAAACATACAATTCAGACGGAAACTTTTTATTGAATGTTAAAAATTGTCACAATTGCAATACGCTTAGCGATTCGGAAGACTGCTACAATACCATTAGGGCGATTCATCAAAAAACAACCATTGATACAGATGGAGGATGGTATCTGGAGCTGTGTGGAAATTGTGGTCCTTGTGTAGGAGGAAGTTATGCTCTTAAATATTCGGTTTGGTCTCCTTCAAGATATTCCGAATATCTGGACCTATGTATAGAATGCGAAAATTGTTTCGGTTGCGTGGGACTGAAGAAAAAGCAGTATTGCATTTTGAATAAGCAATATACAAAAGATGAATATAAAACTCTAAAAGAAAAAATTGTTTCTGACATGAGGAAAAAAGAAGAATATGGAAAGTTTCTACCTTATTCTATGGGGGCTGGGCCATTCAATTTATCCACCGGATTTTTTTATTTTTTAGAGACTAAAAAAGAAGATATTTTAAAACTTGGTGGATATTGGGAAGACATTGACGAAAGTCATATAGAGGGTATGCCGACTAGTGAATTACCTGATGACATAAAAGATGTGGAAGATTCTATTATCACTCAGGCTCTTATTTGTCCGGAAACTGGTTGGCGTTTTAATATTGCCAAAAATGAACTTTCTTTTTATAAAGAAAATAATATTCCGCTTCCGCGTTATCATTTTGATGTGCGGACTAAAGATCGTTTGAAGTATTTAACTGTTTTAGAAGCTTATCCATACACTTGTTGTTATTGTAAAAAAGATATTGAGGCCTTTTATTTGCCCGAGTGGAATTATCAAAAAATCGCCTGCGAAGAGTGTTATAAGCGGAATATAAATTAAATGTCAAAAAACTTAGCGATAGCAGAGTCTTTTGACAAATGAAATAATATGGAATACAAACAGGAAAAAAGAATATGCCAAAATTGCAAAAAAGATTTCACAGTTGAGCCGGATGATTTTAATTTTTACGAGAAAATGAAAGTGAAACCACCTGAATTCTGTTACCAGTGTGGTATTAGTCGGGTTGAAGTTTTACGTAACGAACGGGTAGTATATTGGGGAGAGTGTGCCAAATGTGCGAAGAAAACAATGTCCCTTTATCATCCTAATTCTTTGTATAAAGTATATTGTCACGACTGTTGGTTTAGTGATGGTTGGGATGGTTTGGATTACGGTATTGATTACGACCCCAATAGTCCTATAATTGAGCAAGTAGTTAAGTTACAGAAGACAGTTCCTCGCGAATCAGTCATTATTTTAAATTCCACCAATTGCGCTTATGGCAATAATGTACGTGACTCCAAAAATTGCTATTTTTCTTTTTTAGTTTCAAATTCGGAGAATGTTTTGTATTCTATGTGGATTGTAAGCAAAGATTGTATGGACTGTCACAAGATAACTGGTAGTGAGTTGACGCTTTATTCGGTAAATGTGACCAATTCTTACCACTGTGCTTATATCCAAGATTCCTCTGATTGTTCCGATTGCTATTTTAGTTATGATTTGCGTGGTTGCACTAACTGTCTTTTTTGTTATAACCTTAGAAATAAATCTTATTGTGTCAGAAATAAGG
Source organism: uncultured Candidatus Saccharibacteria bacterium (assembly GCA_964408725.1). GTDB lineage: Bacteria > Patescibacteriota > Minisyncoccia > Phycocordibacterales > UBA9973 > UBA9973. Next base: position 21,813 of record CAYPAN010000004.1, on the reverse strand, counting down.
AATTCGGCAAGGAAGAATATCTGAGAGAGTATGAGAAAGTTTTTAATGGCAGTTACACCACATTACTTAAATCTATAGCGGAATATGAAGAACTTAAGAAATCGGCTATTCATCGGTTTGCTTTCTTTTTAAAATCAAGTGGATGTGTTGGTAACTATCTTGAAAATTGCAACAGGAATTTCTGGTGTTTTGACGGAGTAGACAATCAAGACGTGCGTAATGTGGCCAGTATTCTTCATTCCAAGAATGCTGAATGGAGTTACGCGATAGGAACTCAGCCTACGGAAAATATTTTCGGGTCTGCAGTGATAAAAGGAGGCTCAATGGTGAAAAATTCTTTTAATCTTTTTAATTCCAGTTTCTGTGATTGGTGCGACAGTCTGATTTCCTGTAACAACTGTATTGCTTGCGTTGGGCTAAAGAAAAAAGAATATTGCATTTTAAATAAGCAATACTCAAAAGAGGAATATATAAGGTTGAAAAAATATATTGAAGAAAAAGGAGATTTATCTATGTTTATGACTCCACGTTTCAGCACTTTTGGCTATAATGAGACCGCTGCTTATGATTATTATCCTCTATCTAAAGAAGAAATTTCCAAACAGGGATATAGTTGGCAAGATGATTTTCCTGCAACTTCCGGTCAGGAAACTATACAGCTAAAAGATATGCCAGATAATATAGAGAATGTCAGTAATGACATTTTAAAAGAAGTTTTTGCCTGCGTTAAATGTCAAAGAAATTATCGTATTACTTTGGAAGAATTGCAATATCTTAGATTGTTCATATTACCATTACCACGTGAATGTCCACAGTGCCGTATGGCTGCTCGCCGTAAAATGAGACTGCCCTTCAAACTTTGGCACAGGGATTGCATGTGCGACAAAAAGGGGCATTTTCACGGCGAAAAACATTGTGAAATAGAATTTGAAACGGCTTATGCTCCCGATAGGCCGGAAATTATTTACTGTGAACGCTGCTATCAGCAGGAAATATATTAAATTGGTAATTTTTATTTAACGTGGTATAGTAAAAACAAGGCAATTGCGCCTTATTTTATTTTATATGGAAAGAGATTATTCAAACATACACCGCAAGCTGGTGCTTAAATATTTTTGGCAGGTTATGAGACTTTTCAAAGTGTCTTTTTTTATCGTTATCATTTCTACAGTAACAGCATCGGCTTTGGATGTTTACATACCTCTTCAGTATTTAAAACTCTGGGATATTTTAAGCGCCAACAATTTCAATGTGGTATCACTCGCCAAGTCAGTGATTATTTTGGTTTTAATATTAAATTTAATTCGTTGGATTATACGCAGAATTTCCGGATTTTGTCTCTCATATTTTGAATCTAGTGTTATGATTGGGCTCCGCAAGCAATCTTTTTCTTATATGATAGGACATTCTCATTCATTCTTCGCGAACAATTTTGGCGGTTCACTCACAAGAAAAATAAATAAATATGCAAACGCTTTTGAAAAGTTGGCCGACAGAATGGTTTCTGACGGGTTGCCGCTTATTGTACGTAGTATAGGTACGGTTATCGCTATTTATACTTTATTGCCCAAATACGCTTACATAATGGGAATATTCTGCTTTGTATTTTTGGTTACAGCTTTCATCTATATTCGTTATAAACTCAAATATGATATCATAGCGGCCGAATATGACACTGAATCCACCGGAGTGTTATCCGATTCCATAGGCAACCATTCTTCAATCCAATTATTTACCGGTCATAAGAACGAAGAAAATCGTTTCAAAAATATAACAGAGAAACAAAGAAAAGCCACCTCGTTTAATTGGTATTTATGGGAAGGTCTTGGGGCAATTCAAAGTTTTTATTCTCTTACTATTGAATTTATTATATTCTGGTTTGCCTTAGGTGATTGGAAACTTGGTCTCATTTCTTTGCCTATTATCGTATTACTGCAGAGTTATTTGGTTCGCCTTAATGATAATCTGTGGAGTTTCGGCGGAATTACCCGCGCATTCTATGAAAGTTTTGCCGATGCTCAAGAAATGGCTGATGTCCTTGATACTCCTTATGAAATTATTGACAACCCGACGCAAATTCTTAAAAATGTAAAAGGAGAAGTTGTTTTTGATAACGTGAATTATATTTACAAGAACAATAAAAATAAAATACTGGATAATTTTTCTTTAACAATACCTCCCGGACAGAAAGTGGCCATAGTCGGTTCTTCCGGCGCGGGCAAGACAACATTTGTGCGTCTGCTTATGAGATTATTCGATGTGACTTCAGGCAAGATTACAATTGACGGAGTTGATATTAGTAAAGTTTCCCAGCAAAATCTACGTGAACAGATAGCCTTTGTTCCGCAGGAGCCGGTGCTTTTTCACCGCACTTTAATGGAAAATATTCGTTACGGCAGACGAAACGCCACGGATGAAGAAGTGTTAAAAGCGGCAACGCTAGCGCATTGCGACGAATTTATAGATTCATTGCCGTATGGTTATGAGACTTATGTGGGGGAGCGTGGCATAAAACTTTCCGGCGGAGAACGTCAGCGTGTGGCTATTGCCCGGGCTATACTTAAAGATGTTCCTATTCTTATTTTAGATGAAGCCACGTCCTCGCTTGATTCTCATTCAGAATTTCTTATTCAAGATGCCCTCGTAAAACTTATAAAGGGGAAAACAACTATTGTCATAGCCCACAGGCTTTCCACAATAAGGCAAATGGACAGGATTATAGTCATAAAAAATGGAAAAATTACCGAGGATGGAGTTCACGATGAACTTGTCATCAAGAAAAATGGCATTTATAAAAAATTATGGGACCTGCAGGCTGGGGGATTTAGGAATGTGATTTAATTTTTTACGCTTTTAAGAAAAGCGAGTTTTGTTTCTTCGTCTAATTTATCGGCAACGATAATCATCAACTCTGTTCCCAAGCTCAAATCTTTTTTTATATTCGCGAAAAGATGTTCATATGGAAGAGGGGATATCCAAACCGTATTTTTTACACAAGTGAAGTTCGCTTTTTTCAAAAGATAACGCAACGCCTCACGTTCACTCTTCCTTTCTTCCGGAATGTCCAGAATTATGATTCTCCATAATCCATCCCAAGCAGTTGATACAAGCGCACCCTCTCCTTCAAGCTTTATGGAATTTAATTTATTTCTGCCTTTTTTTGTGAGTTTTAAATAACTTTTATTATCAGATTGAACCATCTCAACACAGCCAGATTCAACTAAATTCTTTATGGAACGAGTGAGGGCATAGCCTGTTTTATAACCCCCTTTATCCCCCTTGTCAGGGGGATTTTTTACTTCACCTCCCTTGATAAGGGGAGGTTGGGAGGGGTTTGCTTTTTTAATTATTTCATCCAGAGGGATAGCCGGTTTTTCGGCCAAAATCCTCAATATTTTATTGGAATATTCTATTTTTCTTGACATACCCATATATTATAATATATACTGTCATTTGACAAGTATTTAGCGGTCGCAAAAAACTTGCAAAAGGTTTTTGCTTGATATATAGTAGGTCTATAAATTTAATTATTAGTTTAAATAAAAACAAAAAATCATGTCAAAAATAATAGGTATAGATTTGGGTACAACAAATTCGGCGGTAGCTATCATTGAAGGAGGCGTGCCGAAGATTATTGAAAATGTGGAGGGCAATCGCACCACGCCTTCTGTCGTTGCTATTACGAAGAATGGAGACCGTATCGTTGGATTACTAGCCAAGAGACAAGCAGTTACTAACCCGGAAAATACAATTTCCGAGATAAAACGATATATGGGTCATAGATATGATGACCCCGGAGTGCAGAAGGATAAAACTACGGCCCCTTTTAAAATTGAAGCTGGAGAAGATGGCGGAGTAAAAGTGAAAATGTCGGATAAGTTTTACCGTCCGGAAGAAATCTCCGCGATGATTCTACAGAAAATAAAATCCGACGTTGAGGCAAAGTTGGGAGAAAAAATAACCGAAGCTGTTATCACTGTACCGGCCTATTTCAATGATGCGCAAAGAAAAGCCACCAAAGACGCCGGACAGATAGCGGGGCTGGACGTAAAACGCATTATCAACGAACCTACGGCCGCGGCACTCGCTTATGGATTCAACAAAAAGAAGAATGAAAAGATAGTTGTGTATGATTTCGGCGGAGGAACTTTTGATGTCTCGGTGCTTGAGATTGGAGATGATGTTATTGAAGTGAAGTCCACTGATGGTGACAGCCATATGGGTGGAGGCGATATTGACCGCAAAGTGATAGATTGGATTGCCGAGGAATATAAAAAAGAATCGGGAATTGATATCAGAAAAGACCCTCTGGCTCACCAGCGTTTAAGAGAAGCGGCAGAGAAAGCGAAACACGAACTTTCTACCACGATGGAAGCGGAAATAAATATCCCATTCATCACTTCCGATGCCACTGGGCCGAAACATTTGCTTATGAAAATGTCCCGAGCCACGCTTGAATCACTGGCGAAAGAATACGTGGACCGTTCTATCGCTATAACCAAAAGAGCTTTGGAAGCATCACCGTTTAAGATGAACGAAATAAATGAAATCGTTATGGTTGGCGGACAGACCAGAATGCCGATGATGGTTGAAGCTGTTAAAAATCTCTTTGGCAAAATGCCGAATATGTCCATCAATCCTGACGAAGTGGTGGCTTTAGGCGCTGCCGTGCAAGCGGGAGTGTTGGCCGGAGATGTGCGTGATGTGTTGCTCTTGGATGTTATCCCGCTTTCGCTTGGTATTGAAACCTTGGGAGGAGTGGCTACGAAGTTAATCGACAGAAATACCACTATTCCGGCTTCAAAATCTCAGGTATTTTCAACTGCGGCTGACAATCAGACTTCTGTCGAGATTCACATAGTGCAAGGAGAACGTCCTATGGCATCCGATAATAAATCCCTAGGTAGGTTTATTCTAGATGGAATCCCGCCATCGCCTCGTGGTATTCCTCAAGTGGAAGTTACTTTTGATATTGATGTGAATGGTATATTGAATGTTAAGGCTATGGATAAAGCTTCCCAAAAAGTTCAGTCAATAAAAATAGAGGCAAGCTCCGGACTCAAAGACGAAGATATCAAGAAAATGCAGCAAGATGCCGAGCTTCATGCCGAAGAAGATAAAAAGAAAAGGGAAGTTGTTGATATAAAAAATACAGCCGAGATGATTATTTACACCGCCGAAAAAGCGTTGAAAGACAATGACGCGAAAATCCCGGCTGATGTCAAAGGTAGCGTTAATACAAAGATAACAGCTTTGCGCGGAGTGAAAGACGGCGTGGATGCTGAAGCAATCAAAAAAGCTACCGAAGAATTATCTGCCGAAATGTCCAAAATCGGCGAAGCAATGAGCAAAGCCGGTGGGACGCCTCCTCCGGGCGCAGGAGCCCCTGAAGAGCAGGGTCCAGAAGTAAAAGACGGTGAAGCACCAAAACAATAATTTTCCCGGAAACCCGGTTTCTGGAATACCAAAAGGCCCTCAATCTTGGGGGCTTTTTGTGCTGGGTAATTTTTAGTATAATAAAACTATGCAATCCGAAACTAGAATCTGTCAAAATTGCAAGAAGGATTTCATTATTGAGCCCGATGATTTTGGATTTTATGAAAAGGTAAAGGTTCCACCGCCGACGTTTTGCCCTGAATGCAGAAGGCAACGCAGGAATGCTTGGCGAAATACCTTTACTTTATATTCCAGAAAATGTGATTCATGCGGAAAATCAGTTATTTCTCTTTACGCTCCGGATTCCGGAATAATTATTTATTGCAACAAATGTTGGTGGAATGATAAATGGAACCCAAAAAGTTATGGGACAGACTATGATTTTTCAAAACCATTCTTTACACAATTTAGAGAGCTTATAGGAAAAGTTCCGCATATATCTATTGTGAATGATGATGGAATTGCGAGTTTAAATTGTGAATATACGCAAGACACTTGGTTTGCCAAGAATTGCTATATGTTATTTTCTGGCTGGTACATTGAAAATGTTATGTATAGCTTCTTTATGCTTGCTGGAAAAGACATGGTGGACTGTATGAACATTATGAATAAAGCAGAATGGATGTATGAATGTATTAATTGTGGAACATCGTACCAACTTAAATATTCTCAATTTTGTAAAGCGTGTATTGATTCGGCTTTTCTCTATAATTGCGTAAATTGTACAGACTGTTTTATGTGTACGGGGCTTGTTGGCAAAAAATATTGTTTTAAAAATAAAGAATATAAAAAGGAGAAATATTTGGAAATTTTTAAAAATTATAAGCTTGATACTTTTAATGGAGTTGAAAAGGCGCAAGAAGAATATGATAATTTTATTGTTGAAAATCCCAGAAGATATGCTTATGTATTAAACAGCTTAAATTGTTACGGAGATGTTATTTCACGTTGCAAGAATGTAAAAAATTGTTTTGTTGCCAGAAAATGCGAAAATTGCAGATATTGTGATTTTTTTACGGGAGATAAAGAGTGTTATGACATAATAATGTCCGGAGAAACTCAAGAAAACTATGAAGGGGTAGTTGTGGACCATTCACAGCTTAATTTGTTCGGACTTTTTTCTGTGAAAAGCCAGGATATGAGATATACCCAACACTGTCACAATTGTAAGCATTGTTTTGGTTGCGTAGGACTACGTGATAGCAGTTATTGTATTTTTAACAAACAATATACAAAAGAAGAGTACGAAGAACTATTGCCAAAAATTATAAAACAAATGGAAGAGGTTCCTTATGTGGATAAAAAGGGAAATAAATATAGATACGGGGAATATTTTCCGATAGAGCTTTCGTATTTCGGCTACAATGAATCTTGCGCAATGGAAGTGGTTCCGCTTGAAAAGAAAAAGGCGGAAGAAGCGGGATATAAATGGCAAGAAAATATTCAGCGGACAACAGGCAAAGAAACCTTAAAAATGGAAGATATACCGGAAAGTATTAACGATATTGGAGATTCAATCTTGGACGAGGTGCTGGCTTGTATAAATTGCCAGAGAAATTATAAAATCGTCAAAAACGAACTCATCTTTTATAAAAAAATGGGAATTCCAATTCCGAGGAGATGTTTTTATTGTCGTTATGCCGCCCGTCTGGCGCGTCTTAATCCTTTAAAGCTCTGGCACAGGACTTGTATGTGTGAGAAAGAAAATCATAATCATAAAGGGAAGTGTGAAGTGGAATTTGAAACTAGTTACGCGCCGGAAAGGCCGGAAATAGTGTACTGTGAAAAGTGTTATCAGGCTGAAGTTTATTAGCCCTGTCGCTCGCGAGCGACGGGGTTAGTAAAGTGTTTTATTTTATTGTATAATATAAATATGGATTTGAAAGAACTGCCTAAAAATAAGGAAATAACATATATTGGCAATACCACTTACAGGGATAAAAATGTGCTCTTTGGCATCAAGCGCAAAGACAGGCGCCAGCATGTTTATATTTTGGGAAAGTCCGGCACCGGTAAATCCGCGCTGATGTTCAATATGATTATCCAGAACATAGAAAACGGCGACGGCGTTTGTATGGTTGACCCGCACGGAGAAAACGTGGAAGCTATTTTGTCGGCTATCCCTCCGCACCGTATGAAAGATGTTGTTTATTTTAATCCCGCGGATACTGACTATCATATCGGATTTAATGTCTTGGAACTCATTGACCCGAAATACAAGCATCTGGTGGCTTCCGGACTGATGGGAATTTTTACCAAAATCTGGGCCAATGCCTGGAGCGCCAGAATGGAATATATTTTAAATAATGCGATTTTGGCGTTGCTCGACACTCCGGGTTCCACGCTTTTGGGTATTCCCCGAATGCTGGTGGATAAAGATTACCGCCAGAAAATAATCACTAATTTGAAAGACCCGGTGATTAAAGCTTTCTGGGTGCACGAATATGAGGCCTGGCAGGATAAATTCAGAAATGAAGCTATTGCCCCAATTCAAAACAAAGTTGGACAATTCCTTTCCACCTCTATCATCCGCAATATTGTCGGTCAATCTATAAGCACTATAAATATTTTTGACATTATGAATGAAGGCAAGATTTTCTTGGTGAACGTTTCCAAAGGGCGTATTGGAGAAGACAACTCTTCGCTTTTGGGCGGAATGATAATCACTAAAATTCAGCTGGCAGCAATGGAGCGTGTGCGCATTCCCGAAGATGACAGAAAAGATTTTTATCTTTATGTGGACGAATTTCAAAACTTTGTGACGGACGCATTTGCCGGTATTTTGTCCGAGGCTAGGAAATACAGGTTAAATCTTACCGTGGCTCATCAGTACACAGCCCAGCTTGTCACGGACAAAAGTTCCAGCGTCAGAGACGCCATCTTCGGCAACGTGGGTACGATGATAGTCTTCAGAGTTGGCGCCGATGACGCGGAATTCTTGGAAAAAGAATTTGAACCGGAATTTACTCCTCAAGATATTGTGAATTTGCCGAACTTCAAAGTCTACTTGAAATTAATGATAGACGGCGTTTCTTCCCGCCCATTTTCGGCTAGGACTCTTCCGCCTATGGTTAAATCCGGCAATAAAGATATTGAAGAAGAAGTTATCAAGTCTTCCCGCGAATTGTATTGTAGAACAAAAGAAGTGGTGGAAAGGGAAATAAATGACTGGAGCGGTATGTCCATCGGCGATGATAGCGGTACCGGCAACGTGGAAAAATTTAAGGCTATATGTTCTATTTGCGGAAAAGAAACGGTGGTGCCTTTCAAGCCGGAGCCGGGCAGACCGGTATATTGCAGGGACTGTATAGCAAAAATGAAATCCGGAGAATTAAAGCCCATTGCCGGCTCAATAAAACAGATTAAGCAAGATGAAACCAAGTTTTATAAACCCTTGGCAGATTTAGGTATAGAATTTGAGCAAAAAGATAAGAATAATATAGAAGAGGAAAGGTATACGGAAAGGGTCAATAAACCGATGTCTGGAGACTTGGATAAAAAAGTTCCGGTTAAGAATTCTCCTGTGTCTACGAGTCCGAAAATATTTTCCACCATTAAAAAAGTTTTTACCCCGACTAAAATCGTCAGGGATAATTCAGCACTAAAGGAAGTTTTAAATAAAGCGCTTTCTGAATCATCCATGCCGGTCACCGCCGTTGGCGGGACCCCGCTAAAAGCGGTGGAACCTGTTTCACTTAATACTTTAAAAAACGAAAACAGCATAAATAATGCTAAGCCGTCAAAGGACCGCGCGGCAAAAGCCGAAGATATGGATAAATTGAAGAATCTTATAGAGACAACGAATATATCCGGAGCGCAAGGAAAAGTTAAGGAAGTGCCGGAAGATGTTTTGAGAAAAATCTTAGAGTGAGATGAAAAGCGAAATAAAAATTTGCCAAAACTGCAAGAAAGACTTCACTATTGAGGAAGAGGACTTCAATTTCTATCAAAAAATCAAAGTTCCACCGCCGACATTTTGTCCGGATTGCCGGACGGTACGTCGTTTATGCTGGCGCAATGAGATGTCTCTTTTTAAAAGAAAATGTGATGCTCCCGGGCATAGTGAAAATATTATCACCATTTATCATCCAGACGAAAAGCTTACAGTATATGACATAAAATCTTGGTGGGGAGACGGTTGGGATGCTATGTCATACGGTAAAGAATATAACTTTTCCAAATCTTTTTTCCAGCAATGGAAAGAATTAAGAGATGCTGTTCCTCAGCAAACTATGTCTAATGCAAATGCGGTCAACAGTGATTATTGTAATGTTGCCTTGGACAGCAAGGATAGTTATATGTGCTCTGGGTCTTGGGGATTGGAAAGAGTTTTTTATGCCAACCGGGTTAAAAAAGATAAGGATTCATCTGACCTATATATAGTTCACAATTCGGAACTTTGTTACGAAGACGTTCTTTGTACTGACTGCTATCATGTTTCTTATTCGGCTAACTGTAAAGCATGCGTTGACTCTTATTTCTTATATGATTGTCACGGTTGTGTAAATTGTTTTGGTTGTACCAATCTGCGTAATAAATCATATTGTATGTGGAACAAAGAATTAGGAAGGGAAGAATATATAAAAAGATTAAAGGAAATAAATTTAAAAAGTTATAGAACTGTTTATGAGTTAAAGGAAAAATTTGATGATTTATGTTTAAAATCAATCCATAAATTCGCTAACCAAACCAGAGTGATAAACTCTTTCGGAGATAATTTAGATGGGGTTAAGAATTGTAAGTTTGCTTTTGACGCAATAGGCAAAGTGGAAGATTCAAAATATGTGCACTGGATTGCTGAGATGATGAAAGATGGATATGATTCCGGTCCTGGGATAGGTTCAGCGGAGCTTATATATGAATCATACGATACCGGACTTGGTAATTTTCGCAATCTTTTTACCGGCATAGTATACACCGCCAATAATGTTGAGTATTCAATCTATTGTTTTGGTGGTTCAGACTTATTTGGCTGTATAGGATTACGAAATAAGAAGTATTGTATTTTAAATAAACAATATTCCAAGGAAGAATACGAGGAATTAGTGCCAAAAATTAAAGAGCAGATGATGAATGTTCCATATTTGGATAAAAATGGTAGGGTATATAAATATGGAGAATTTTTTCCGGCTGAAATTTCTCCATTTTGCTATAACGAAACTCAAGCCCAGGATTATTTCCCTTTGACCAAAGAAGAAGCTTTGAAAAGGGGGTATAAATGGCGGGATAGAAAAGTAAATGAATATGTGACTACCGTACAAGCTGAAAATCTTCCGGACAGTTTGGAAGATGTGCCTAATTCCATTACTGAGGAAATCATTAGTTGTTTACATAAAGGGGAATGTCAGGACCGCTGTTTGGGAGCCTATAAAATAACGGAAGGTGAACTCAATCTGTATCGCCAGCTTGGAGTGCCTTTACCCCGTCTTTGTTTTATTTGTCGTCACGAAGAGAGACTAAGGAAGCGTAACCCGATGAAACTCTGGCACAGAGCTTGTATGTGCGATAAGAAAAATCACGAACATGCAGGAAAATGTTCAAACGAATTTGAGACTAGCTATGCTCTCGGCAGGCCGGAAATTATTTATTGCGAAAGTTGTTATAACAAGGAAGTCTATTAAACCCCCACACCAGGTGTGTGGGATTTCCCACACACCTGGTGTGGGGGAAAGAGTTAGAATTATGCAAGCCGAAACCAGACAATGTCAGAACTGCAAAAAAGACTTTATAATTGAGCCGGATGATTTTGGCTTTTATGAAAAAATAGATGTTCCGCCACCGACTTTTTGTCCTAATTGTAGAAGACAAAGAAGATTAGCCTGGCGGAATGATTTTATTTTTTATAATAGAAGATGTGATTTATGCGAAAGAAATATTATTTCTGTTTATTCGCCCGATAACCCTCAAATAATTTATTGCAATAAATGCTGGTGGAGCGATAAATGGGATCCGAAATCATATGGCCGGGATTTTGATTTTTCCCGTCCGTTTTTTGAACAGTTTGCTGAATTTCGTTTAAAAGTTCCGGCGCTTGCTCTGTTTAATGATAATGGTATTGGCAGTGAAAATTGTGAATACACCCAGGATTTCGCTTACGGAAAAAATTGCTATATGTGCATGGTTGCCTGGCATATCCAAGACTGCATGTATATGTGCTATGCCTCTGATGCAAAAGATACTGTTGATTCAATGGGTATTTGGGGAACAGGGGAAGGGCTTTATGAAACAATGTATAGTGAAAAGTGCTTTGGTTGCAGGAACGTTTATTATTCTTCAGGGCTTGTAAATTGTGCCTTTTGTTATGATTGTAGCGGATGTGAAAATTGTTTCCTGTGTATAAATTTGCGAAGTAAAAAATATTGCATAAAAAATAAACAATATACAAAAAAAGAATATGAAAAAATATTGGAGTCTTATAAACTTGAGACTTTTAGAGGAAGTGAAAAAGCTAGAGTTGAATTTGAAAATTTCATATTAACCAAGCCTAGAAAGTATGCATCTTTTAAAAATTGCCTAAATTGCATCGGAAATAATCTAACCAATAGTAAAAATTCAAAATATGTTTTTCATAACCGAAGATCCGAAAATGATAAATATGTAGAAAATGGCGATACACAGAAAGACAGTTATGATTTATCCGTGGGCGGAGAACTGTCGGAATGCTATGAGGGATTAACGCCGGATAATTCAAACAGGGCCTTGTTCTGCATCTATACTTGGAAATGCATGAATATTTTGTATTCGGAATCTTGCCAATCTTCAAATAATTGCTTTGGTTGTGTTGCTTTAAAGCATGGGGAATATTTAATTTTTAACAAACAATATTCAAATGGAGAATATAAAAAATTGGAAGAAAAAATAATAGAACACATGAAAAAGACAGGGGAATATGGTGAATTTTTTCCGATTAAATATTCACCATTTGCCTACAATGAAACAATGGCAAATTTATCTTTTCCGATGACAAAAAATGAGATACTAAAATTGGGACTTCGTTTCCAAGAAAATTTACAACAAACAAGAGGGAAGACCACTTTAAGGAAGATACCAGATAGTATTGAAGATGTTGAAGATAATATAATTAATGAGATATTGGAATGTAATAAGTGTGAAAGAAATTATAAAATAGCAAGAAATGAACTTTCTTTTTACAAAAAGTGGCAGATTCCTATTCCAAGAAATTGCTTTTTCTGCCGTCTCAAAAAGCGTTTTTTATTACGCACTCCGTCGGATCTCTGGCACCGAAAATGCATGAATAAAGGATGCAATAACGAATTTGAAACAAGCTATGCCCCAGATAGGCCGGAAATAATTTACTGCGCGAGTTGTTATAACAAAGAAGTTTACTGAAAATAAGCTTAAAATGTGCTAAAATAGCCATATGCCTAAGGCAAATCGGGTACAAATAATCAAATATGGTCCGCCGCCGCCGGAATTGCCGGTGTTCGGAAAAGTGAAACCCGAGGAGGTTTCTTTTATTGGGCGCACCAATTACGTCGCTTCTCTTGAAGAAAAGAAATTCATTTTTGGCATCAAGCGCATAGACCGCAGGCGACATCTTTATATTGTCGGAAAGTCCGGCGTCGGCAAGACTAAACTGTTGGAACTTTTTATACGCCAGGACGTCACATACAATCACGGTTTGTGCCTGATTGACCCGCACGGAGATGTTATAGAAGCGATGCTTGACTATATACCGAAAGAACGCATAGAAGATGTCTGTGTCATAGACCCTGGAGACGTTGATTTTCCGGCATCTTTCAATCCGCTGGCAAATGTGGACCCGATGTTTAAATTTCAATTGACCCAGGGTTTGATTGAAGTTTTGCAGAAACAATTCGGAGCCAACTGGACCCCTCGTCTTGAACACGTTTTCCGTTTCACTTGTCTTGCCTTGCTTGATTATCCGCACGCTACAATGCGCGGGATGATTTCAATGCTGACCGACAGAAATTACAGACAGAAAGTGGTAGAGTACATTACCGACGACATGGTTAAAAGATTCTTCGCTATAGAATTCGCTGATTGGTCGGAAAAATTCGATACGGATGCTATTATTCCTCTCGTAAACAAATTGGGACAATTTTTGTCCGACCCGTTGCTTCGAAATATTTTCGGTCAGAAACAAAATAAAATAGATATAAGCGAATTGATGAATCGGGGAAAAATAATTTTCATTAACCTTTCCAAGGGACGCATCGGAGAGGAAAATTCGTCCTTCTTCGGTTCGATGTTCCTGACTAAAATAAAACAGGCGGGAATGGAACGAGCAAGCATTCCCGAAGAAGACCGCAGGGATTTTTATTTGTACATAGACGAGTTCCATAACATTGTCACCCAGACATTTGAGAATATTTTGTCGGAAGCCAGAAAATACGCGCTGAATCTAACAATGGCGCACCAATATATCGGCCAACTTATTCCTCAAGTCCAGCACGCGGTGCTAGGAAATACCGGAAGTATTATTTGTTTCAGAGTCGGTGGGGAAGACGCCGTAAAATTAAAACCGGAATTCGAACCGCTTTTCGGCGTAAAAGATATGATTAACCTCGCTGTTACGGAATTCTATATAAAAATGACAATTGATGGGGAATCCTATGACCCATTTTCAGCGGAAACTTTGAGAGTTTTGCCCCCAACGCATCCCTCGTACAGAAAAGAAATTATTGCGGCATCCCGCAGAAAATATTCAATATCAAGGGATGACGCTGCCAAACTTATTGCTGAAGAAGAAGCCACGATTATCAGAAGCGCGGAAGAAAAAGCAATAATTGAAGGCAAAGGAAAGAAAAAAGAAAATGAACCTGCCCGCCCTCACGATGGTTCGGGAGCAGGCGGGGAAGAAATTATAGAGGTAAAAAAAGAGGAAAAAAGTAAAGCTTCAGGAGAGGCTGAACCTATGATATAATATCCTTATGAGCAAGGATTATTATAATGTTCTAGGGGTAAGTAAAGGCGCTTCTAAGGATGAAATAAAGAAGGCCTTTTATAAGTTGGCACATAAATATCATCCTGATAAAAAAGAAGGCAATGAGGCAAAATTCAAGGAAGTAAACGAAGCCTATCAGGTGCTTTCTGACGATGCAAAGCGTTCAAAATACGACCAATTCGGGTCCGGTTTTGAAAATATGGGGCAGGGATATGGTGGTCAAAGACAAGGCGGGTTTGGAGGTTTTGAGGGCTTCGATTTCAGTAATTTTGGCGGCGGTTTTCAAAATGGCTCCGGCGTGGAATTTGATTTTGGCAATTTAAATGATATCTTCAGTGATTTTTTTACCGGAGGCAGAGGAGGTTTTACGCGAACTCCTCGCGGACGGGATGTGCAAATGGAAATTTATATTTCTTTAATTGATTCTCTTTTGGGAGTAGAAAAAAAAATTACAGTAGGCGGTAATAGAGAAATAACAATCAAAATTCCGGCTGGCATAGAGAATGGGCAGACTCTTAAAATGACGGGTTATGGTGAGACAATAAAGAACGGCAAAACAGGTGACTTGTATATAAAAATAAATTTTAGAGTACCTAACAAAATTTCCAAGAGGGCTCGCGAACTTCTAGAAGAACTTAAAAAAGAGGGAATTTAATTTATGCTTCCTGAAAATATCATTTTTGTTGGAGTCGTATTAAGTCTAATAGCTTCCTTTTTATATATTAAAAACATTTTTTATGGAGGCACTAAACCGAATTTGATTTCTTGGTTTATTTGGATGCTGGCACCTTTTATTGGTGTATTTTTCCAATTAAAAGCTGGCGCTGGTCTTTCTGTTGTGCCGGTATTTATGGCAGGTTTTGGACCTTTTTTGGTTATAGTTTTTTCCTTATGGAATAAAAATGCTTATTGGAAAATAGTTAAATTGGATATAATTTGCGGTATATTTTCTCTTCTTGCCTTGATACTTTATGTGTTTACTCACAATCTAGGAGTATCAATTATTTTTGCAATCATGAGTGACGGATTGGCAGCCATACCAACTATCATAAAATCTTGGAAATTTCCTGAAACTGAAACAGCTGCTCCTTATTTAACAGGTATCTTTAATAATATTTTGGCTTTGCTCATTATAAAAAATTGGATTTTCTCAATTTATTCTTTTAGTATATATTTTATAATAGTGAATTTTACAATAGTTTTTTGCATAAAACATAAAAAAGTGTTAAATTTTAACTATGAAAAATAAATTTGTCACGGTTGCGGCTATACAAAATAGAGTGTCGGCAGACCTGAAAAATAATTTAAATAAAGCTGTCGAATTGACGGAACAAGCGGCGAAAAATGGCGCTCAGATTATTTGTCTGCAAGAGCTTTTTAAAACCCCTTATTTTCCCCAGTATAAAAATGCGAAGAAAGACAATTTTTCAGAAACAATTCCGGGTGAATCTACAAGAGTTTTTTCTAATATCGCAAAGAAATATAAAGTAGTGATTATTGTTCCAATTTTTGAAAAAGATAAAAAAGGACATTATCATAATTCTGCGGCGGTTGTAAATGCCGACGGAAAGTTGATGTCGACTTACAGGAAAATTCACATACCGCAAGACCCGCTTTTTTACGAGAAAAATTATTTTGAAGAAGGAGATACAGGATATAAAATTTATAGAACAAAATATGGCAGTTTTGCCGTTTTAATCTGCTACGACCAATGGTTCCCGGAAGCGGCGCGCGCCGTGAAACTTGCCGGAGCGGATATCATATTTTATCCCACGGCTATAGGAAATATTTTTGGAGAAAAACAAAAGGAAGGAGACTGGCATAATGCCTGGGAGACAATTATGCGTGGGCACGCTATTGCCAACAGCTTATATGTGGTGGCTGTAAACCGTGTGGGCACGGAAAATAAACTGAAATTTTGGGGGCAATCTTTTATTTGTGACGCTTTCGGCAAAATAATCAAAAAAGCAGGAGAGTCTAAAGATGAAATTTTAATTTCTAAAATTAACTTGGCTAAAAACAAAACAATAGCTGAAGACTGGGGTTTTATGCGTAATCGCCGCATTGACACGTACAAATCAATTAGTGAAAAAAATAATGTCCGAAAAAGAAAATAAAAATCAATTTTTAATGCCTGCCGAATGGGAGAATCATAACGCCACTTGGCTTGCTTGGCCTAATGACGATGATTATTTTGGAGACAGAATAAAAAATATAGAAGAAATATATTTGAAAATAATCTCGGCTTTATATAAAGATGAACTGATTAAGTTGATAGTTTTAAATCAGGAAATGGAAGATAAGGTCAGTGATTTACTAAAAGAAAACAGCATTGATTTGTCAAAAATAATTTTTTACCGGACAGAATACGTGGACGTGTGGATTCGTGATTACGGGCCGACTTTCGTAAAAAATAACAAAGAAAAAGCCTGGGTTAAATGGAGCTATGGTGCTTTTGTAAGGAAATTTCCGGAATTAGCTAGAGATAACAATGTTTTTTTGGATTTTAAACACAAAATCGGTTTGGATATGCAAGAAGTGAATATGGATATGGAAGGCGGAGCGATAGATGTGAATGGTTTGGGGACTATGCTAACTACGGAAGAATGTTTAATTTTAAACCGCAATATTAAAAATACAAAACAAGACACGGAATCTATTTTAAAAAATATGATAGGAGCATCTAATATAATTTGGCTTAAAAAAGGTTTATTAAATGACCACACGGATGGGCACATTGACGAAGTGGCCCGTTTTGTTGGTCCGTCAAAAATTGTTTGCGCTTACGAAGATAATATTAGAGATGAGAATTATGAAAGGTTGCTGGAGAATTATAAAATTTTAGAAAATTCGCTTGACCAAGATGGAAATAAATTTGAAATTATAAAACTTCCAATGCCGCATATGTATTATGATGCGGGGGAAAAAAATTTTAATAATAAAAAAGCTCCGGTTTCTTATACTAATTTTTATATTGGCAATAAAACGGTTTTGGTTTCTATTTTCGGCGATAAAAATGATGAAAAAGCATTATCAATAATCAAGTCCTGTTTCCCTGACAGAAATATTATCGGCATAAACTGCCGTGACCTTATCTATGGTGGCGGGGCGCTCCATTGCATTACTCAGCAAGAACCGGCATTATAGTTTTATGAATGAAAATAAAAAAACAGCAGAATTTGTAAGTCCTAGTCATCCGGACAAAATATGCGATTTTATCGCGGATTCTATTTTAGACGCATACTTGGAAAAAGACACGGAAAGCAGAGTGGCTGTGGAAGTTATGGGCGGGCATAATCTTATTACCATTAACGGAGAAGTCACCAGTAAAGCAACGCCTGATTTAGAGCTTTTGGTAAAAAAAATTGTTGGCGAAAATTATAAAATCATTATAAACTTATCCAAACAAAGCGAGAGCATTGCCTCCGGGGTAGATACCGGCGGAGCCGGCGACCAGGGAATAATGAAAGGATATGCCGTAGCGGAGACAGAAAGTATGATGCCTAATGAATATGAATTAGCCAGAAATCTTTGTATGAAAATTTATGAAAAATATCCGTACGACGGAAAAGTGCAGGTGACTTTAGACGGAGATAAAGTGAAAACAGTTGTGGCAAGTTTTCAAAATTCTAAGAATGCAGAATTATTACCATTGGTAAAAAATATAATCAAATCAGAGGAATATCTAATCAACCCGGCCGGCGAGTGGGTGCTCGGCGGTTTTGACGCAGACACGGGGTTATCCGGCAGGAAAATTGTTATAGATAATTACGGACCGGAAGTTCCGGTCGGAGGCGGTTCATTTTCAGGAAAAGATTATACGAAAGTGGACAGAAGCGGGGCATATATCGCCCGTAAAATAGCGGTGGACTATGTAAAAGAGGGCATTGCTAAAGAGGCCTTTGTGAAGCTTGCTTATGCCATTGGCAGAGCCCTACCAGTGATGGCTATAGCTATTTTAGATGGTAAAGAAATTCCGGTTGAAGGATATGATTTGACTCCGAAAGGAATCAAGAAAATGCTCCATCTGGAAAACGTTAAATTTTCCGAGACCGCCCTATGGGGTCATTTCGGCAGGGGATTTAATTGGGATAAGTGAGCAAAATATTATGTTACAACAACCAAGGTATTAATTTATTTTTTATGAATAATTTGCGGTTATATCTTATAGTTTTCTTTTGTGGCGCTGTGTCTATGGCTTTGGAAATAACAGCTGGAAGATTTCTCGCGTCAAATTACGGAAATGGAACAGAAGTATGGGGGTCCATTATAGGAATTATCTTGATAGGTTTGGTAATAGGGTACTTTTTGGGTGGATATATGGCGGATAAAAGACCTGATGATGTCCTCTTAGGATTTTTTGTGTCATTGGCTGGATTTTGGATAGTACTTATTCCTTTTCTTTATAACAATATCACTCCCGACTGTGTGAATTGTTCTCAAGCATATTCTTCTCTTATTACTACTTCAATACTTTTTCTCATTCCGAGCGTTTTGCTGGGCACTATTTCTCCATTTGCCATAAAGTTAAAAATTAAAAAAATTGAAACCATAGGAGGGGAATCAGGCAGTTTATACGCTGTCGCGACTTTGGGAAGCGTGGCAGGAACTTTTTTGAGCGCATTCGGACTTATAATTTGGTTGCCCTTAAATATGATATTTTCATATTTGGGAATATGCCTGTTGCTCATTTCAATAATGCTCTTGTACAGGAAATTATTCTACCTTATCTGCATTATAGTTTTCATTATCGGAGCAATTTTTCTAGGGGCTAAAACTCATCCCGTGGAAGACACATTCAAAACGCTGTTTTCCAAACAGTCGCTTTATGGAGATGTGATAGTTAGGGAAAAGGGAAGCATACGGTCTATGTATATAGATAACGGCATAATGGGGGCGGTGGATATGAAAGACAGGTTTAAATCTCTTCCGAACTGGTCATACGATGATTTGTTTGAAATTATTGCGCTTCTAAAAAACGGACAGGATGTTTTAAATTTAGGCGTTGGTCCGGGTTTAATCGCTTCACGCCTGTCAGAAAAAGACGGTTTAAAAGTTGACGCCGTAGATATTAATAAAGATGTTCTGGACGCGGCTCAAATGTATTTCGGACTTAACAGTTTGAATAATTTGAATTTATACAATGAAGATGCGCGTGTGTTCCTTAAGAAAACAGATAAACAATATGACGTTATTGAAATGGATGCATTCAAATACAATAATGGTATATATAGTATTCCGCCGCAACTGACTACCAGCGAATTTTTTAACGAATCAAAAAATCATCTTAAAAAAGACGGAACCTTTGTTATGATGGCAATTGATTACCCGAAAAATTTCGTTCCTTCGGAATTTCGCACATTGCAAAGCGTTTTTACGCACGTATACTCTTTTAATTGCTCGTCACTCTATGTTTTTGTGGCCGGAGACACAGCTCTCAATCTAGATTCCGTTCCCCAAAATTCATCTTGTACTGCGGTAAAAGTAGATTCAAGTAAAGGAATTATATTCACTGATAACTTTGTCCCTATTTTGGGCAACTAGTATATTTAAATTTTATTTATCTTATATCCACTTTCGCTATCTTTAATTTCGTATCCTAAAGAATTTATTTTTTCTCGCAATACATCTGACTTTTTGAAATCTTTATTTTTACGGGCTTGTTCGCGTTCTTCCGCCAGTTTTATGATTTCCGTAGGAATTTTTTCTTCTTTTACATTTTCAAAACCAAGTCCAAAAACTTTATCAAAATCTAGAATTGTCGCTTTTTTGTCAGCAGGGGAGATACTTTCGTCTTTTATTACATCCCAGAGCACGGATAATGCCCTTGGTGTATCCAGGTCATCTTCCAGATATTCTTTAAACCTTTTTTGATATGAAGCGCTAACTTTTCCCGTCTTATTCCCAAGCTCAATATAGAGCTTATAAAGCCGTTTTAGGGCTATATTAGCGCCTTCCAGGGCATCCCACACAAAGTTTACTCTAGTCCTGTAATTAGCCATTAAAAGCCAAAATCTGTAAGAAATAGGACTTATGCCTCTTTCTATAACATCTCTCAAGGTATAAAAATTGTTATATGATTTAGCCATTTTTTTCTGGTCCACCAAAACCCATTCATTGTGCATCCAGTATTTTACGAACGGCTTACCCGTTGCTCCTTCGGACTGGGCAATCTCATTTTCGTGGTGTGGAAATATATTATCCACGCCTCCGGTATGTAAGTCTATTTGTTCTCCCAGGTTTGACATAGACATAGCCGAACACTCTATATGCCAGCCCGGGCGGCCACGACCTAACTCCGTATCCCAAAAAACATCCCCGTCTTTTTCATCCCACGCTTTCCACAAGGCGAAGTCCTGGACATTGTCTTTTTCGTATTCGTCCGTTTTTATTCTGCCATAATATTGTGGCGTTAAGCTCGTTGTTTCTTTTTGGTTTTCTATCACAAGGTGAGAAAGTTTTCCGTAATTTTTAAATTTTTTGATATCAAAGTAAATACTATTGTCCGTGCTTTTGTAAGCCAAGCCGTTTTTCATCAATTTTTTTATAATATCAACCATTTGCGGAATATAATCCGTCGCTTTGGTGAATTTATCCGGACTTAAAATATTTAAGGTTTTTTCATCCTTAAAAAATTCTTCGGAATAAAATTCCGTGAACTCCTTCAGTGTTTTGTTTGTTTTTTGCGAATCTCTTATAGTTTTATCGTCTATGTCGGTCAGGTTCATTATGTGATGCACCTTGAAGCCTTCATAGAGCAAAACACGCTTTAATGTGTCGGCAAAAATGTAAGCTCGGTAATTTCCGATGTGCGGATAATTGTAAACAGTCGGCCCGCAGGAATAAAAAGTCACATTGGGAGGATTGATTGGGACGAAATTTTCCTTTTCTCTTGAGAGTGTGTTGTAAAATTTTAAAGGCATGTAAGTAAATTACTAATTAAAAATTACAAATTGTTATTTAAGCATACTTTGCTTAAATTCATTTCTATATATTGATATCAAAGTATAAAGCAGGCTTATGGTCAAAGGTCCTACCAGTATGCCAACGGGGCCCAAAAGAGCGATTCCGCCTAAAACGGAGAACAGAATTATAAGAGGGGGTAGATTTATTTTATTGCCGATTATAACCGGATTTAATAAATTATCTATAATAACCACCATTACTACAGCCCAAAGCAGAAGGCCCAAAGCTTCTAGTGATTTTCCTGTGGCAAAAAGAAATATCACAGCCGGTACGGAAACAAATCCGCTGCCTATCATAGGTATAAGGGAAGTTATCATAGCCAACAATCCCCAAAGAGCAGGGTTCGGTATGCCGAATATGGCAAACCCTACACTTACTAGTGCTCCTTGAATAAGAGCGACCAGGAGGTATCCTTTGATAATGCCGTTAACCGAGTGCGAAAGTTTATTTATTATTTTTTCGTCATCCGTGTCTGAAAGCGG
>CAYPAN010000003.1:37237-38647 GCA_964408725.1 uncultured Candidatus Saccharibacteria bacterium | reverse complement strand
GTCGGAAATTTTCAAAAATGCCATCCGGTCATTGCTTTTGGTAATTATAATTCTGGATGTTTCAATTATACCGGCGATGGTGACAGGAATGCCGTTTCCGACTTCTTCTTTTATTTTTTTAATATTCATATTCCGGCTTTCCAATTTATCGCGTATGCGGTCAAGCGGGTGTCCGGAAATATAAAGTCCAAGTAATTCTTTTTCCCATAACAATTTTTCCGCTTGAGTCGCCGCCGAAGCCTTTTTTAAGTTAAAAGCGGGAATTTCAGATTGCGGCAGCCCGCCGAAGAGAGAAGTCTGGTTCTCGTTTTGATTGGAAGATTCCTTATTGTATAAAAGCATATCTTCAAGGTTGTAAAGGAAAATTCCTCTGTCGCCCCATTCATCCATAGAGCCTGATTTAATAAGCGCCTCCATCGATTTTTTGTTCAAATTTTTATGTTTTATTCTGCTTAAGAAATCGGTGATTGATTTGAATTTTCCGTTTGCTTTTCTCTCGGCTATAATAGCGTCAGCGATATCAGTGCCCAAGTTTTTAATGGTGTAAAGTCCGAATCTTATTTCCTTGCTTATTTTCTTTTCCGGGTTGGTAGAGGACGGGTCTTGCTCTCTGACGACAGTAAACCCTCCATAGCTCTCGTTGATGTTCGGAGGCAGAACCGGAATATTCATATGCTTGCATTCGTTGATTATCTCCGCTATTTTTTCCACGTCTCCCGATTCAGCCGTCAATATAGCTGTCATATATTCAATAGGGTAATTTGCTTTCATATAGGCAGTTTGGTAAGCTACCCGCCCGTAACTTGCGGCATGCGCTTTATTGAAACCGTAAGCCTGAAAAGGTTCGAAAAGTTTCCAAAGTTTTTCGGCAAATTCCGGAGTCTGTCCGTTTGAGATTACCCCTTTGGTGAATTTTTCTCTCTGGGCCGCCATTTCTTTTGGAATTTTCTTGCCGACAGCCTTACGGAATTTATCCGCTTCTTCCCAGTTATAACCGGCTAGTTCAATAGCGCAAAAAAGAAGGTCATCCTGATAAACAATCAGCCCGTATGATTCGCCTAAGAATTTTTTCATTCTGGGGTCCAAATATTTTACGAGTTTTCTGTCGTGTTTACGTTTTATATATTCCGGTATTGATTCCATCGGTCCCGGGCGATAAAGCGCGACCATGGCATTGATGTCGTGGATTGATGAAGGTTTTAATTCTTTCAAAAATCTTGTCATACCGGCTCCATTCAGCTGAAACAATCCTTCCGTCTGGCCGGAGGCCAAGAGAGCGAAAGTTTTTTTATCGTCAAGCGGTATACGCTCTATATCTATATTTATATTATAAAATCTTTTTACTAGGCTTATACTATCGGCCAAAATAGATAAGTTTCTGATGCCCAAGAAATCGAATTTCAAAAGCCC
>CAYPAN010000003.1:3041-37137 GCA_964408725.1 uncultured Candidatus Saccharibacteria bacterium | reverse complement strand
CGCGCCATCATTGTGCCGAAGGTTCCGATTTGCGCTACTTTGTCTTCCCCGTATTTTTTCTTGGCATATTCTATCATTTCATCCCGTCTGTTATCGGCATAATCCATATCGATATCCGGAGGAGACGGACGGAACGGGTTTAAGAATCTTTCAAAGGGGAGTTTGTATTCTATCGGGTTTACATTGGTGATACCCAGAAGATAAGTGACCATAGAGCCTGCCACCGAACCTCTGATGGTGGTTAGAATTCCATTATCTTTCGCGTAATCCAATAAATCGTCTACTACCAAGAAATACGGCGAATAGCCTTTTTCAAAAATGATTTTTAATTCATATTCGACTCTATCAATAATCTCAGGCGTTTGCGCTAATCCAAGATTTTTAAAACCGGCATAAGCAAGCTCTCGTAATTTTTCGTCGTAAGTTTTTCCTTCCTCAATTTTAAAATTCGGGAAGACCCAACTGCCTAATTCCAATTTGAGATTGCACATTTCCGCAATTTTTATCGTATTCGTAACAGCTTCCGGAGTGTCTTTAAAAATTTCCGTCATTTTATCGGCGCTGAGAAAAGAAAAATCATCATCTGAAAATTCAAACTTTGACGCTTCCTTATTGTCGCCCTGGGTATTTATCTGAAGCAAGGTGTGATGTGCTTCGTGGTCTTCCGTGCACGGATAGTGAGAATCTTGTGTGGCAACAAGCGGAATGTCACGCTTTTTTGCCAAAGCAATAAGCGATTCCCGTACGTATTTATCATTTTCCACATTCGGATGAGATTGAATTTCAATAAAATAATTTTCTTTGCCGAATATTTCCAAATGTTCTTTTATTATCATTTCGGCTTTTTCCTCATCTTTATTGGCAACTGCCCGGGAAAGTTCACCACCTAAACATCCGGAGAGGCATATTAATCCGCCCGCATACTTTCGCAATATTTCTTTATCCATTCTAGGTTTGTAATAATATCCCTCCAGATTTGAGATTGTCACAAGCCGTATCAAATTTTTATATCCTTCCAAATTTTTTGCCAGAAGAGTCAAATGATAGCGTTTATTGTCTATG
Organism: uncultured Candidatus Saccharibacteria bacterium; assembly: GCA_964408725.1. GTDB lineage: Bacteria > Patescibacteriota > Minisyncoccia > Phycocordibacterales > UBA9973 > UBA9973. The sequence goes on along the minus strand of CAYPAN010000003.1, from coordinate 36,075 downwards.
CCGTATTCTTTATCAAGTCGTGAGCGTTCGGCGATATATGCTTCCACTCCAATGATTGGTTTTATGCCTTCTTTTTTAGCCAGTTTGTAAAATTCAATGGCTCCATACATATTACCGTGGTCGGTGATGGCAATAGCGGGCATTTTGAATTTTTTGGCAAGTTCCACCAAATCTTTGAGTTTGGAAAGTCCGTCCAAAAGGGAATAATGGCTATGGGTATGCAGGTGTATAAAGTTTGCTTCTGTCTTTTCCATTTTTCCTATAATAGCACTTTTTTATGTTTTTGATATACTTATAATATGAATAAAATTAGAGTTAGTATAAATGGTTTTGGCAGGATAGGCAGGGCATTTCTAAAAATAGCGTGGGAACGTCCCGAACTTGAAATAGTGGCAGTAAATGATTTGGGTGCTGTAGAAAATTTTGCTTATTTATTGCGTCATGACACTGTTTATAAAAATTGGAATCACAAAGTGGATGTTTCTGGCTCTGATTTGTTAATCGATGGAAAAGTGGTTAAATTTATTTCGGAAAAAGATACCACGAAACTTCCTTGGAAAAATTTGAATATTGATGTGGTAGTTGAATCAACCGGACTATTTACTTCTTACGACAAAGCGAAGTTTCATCTTGACCAAGGCGCTAAAAAAGTTGTCATAAGCGCTCCGTCCAAAGGCGGAGACGGTTCTGTAAAAGGCGAGACAATACTGCTTGGCATTAATGAAAATAAATTTGGCACTTGCGATATTACTTCAAATGCATCTTGTACCACAAACGCAGCATCACCACTTATCTCCATTCTTCACGAAGCCCTAGGTATAGAGAAAGCGATTTTAAATACTGTTCACGGATATACAGCTTCACAAGCCCTTGTTGACGGACCAAGCAAAAAAGATTTGCGTGAAGGACGCGCTGCAGCGCAAAACATAGTGCCGTCTTCCACTGGCGCCGCTATTGCTGTTACAGAAGCTTTTCCGGAATTGAAAGGTTTATTTGACGGCATTTCCATCCGTGTGCCGGTGCCTGCCGGGTCAATCGTGGATGTGACTTTTATTTCAAAAAAGAAAACAAGTAAAGAAGAGGTAAATGCGATTTTGGAAAAAGCGTCAAAAGACAAAAGATGGGAAGGAATTTTTTCAGTCACCGACGAAGAACTTGTTTCAAGCGATATTTTAGGGAGTAAATACGGTTCTATTGCAGACTTAAAAATGACCCGTGTTGTGGATGGAAATCTAGTAAAAGTTTTGGGCTGGTATGATAACGAAATGGGGTATACCTATACTCTGGTAGACCACGTTATTAAAACGGGCAAAAGTATAAAATAATTTATTTTATTTCTCCTTTAAATACACAAACAGCGGGGCCTGTTAGCCAGATGTTTTCGTATGAGCCGTCTTTATTTTTCTTAAATTCTACAATGAGTTTTCCGCCGGGCATTTTGATATGGCAAATATTTGATTTAATTTTATTTAAACACGAACAAGCGATAGCTACGGACGTGGCTCCTGTGCCGCAAGCCAGAGTCTCATCTTCCACACCGCGCTCATAAGTGCGGATATTTACAATATTGTTTTTTATTTCAACAAAATTTATATTTACTCCTTCCGGGTCGGAATATCTGATTTTTTTGCCTTCTGAAACAACAGGGAAACTTTGCAAATTTTCCACGAACATAATATTGTGCGGAGTAGTGCCACATAACACAAATGGCAAATTGTTTCTTTCAGCTATTTTGTTTATATCCTGCATCTTTAACTTTATTTCTCCGTTTTTTAGTATTTCCGCTTTGTGTGTTCCATCCACGGCTATAAAATTTACATTTTTAGGGTCTTTTATAATTTTCAAAATATTATGCGCGAAATGCACTATACACCTCCCGCCGTTTCCACACATTGAGCCCATACTGCCGTCATTGTTTATAAAAACCATTTTAAAATCGTAACCCTCGTGTTTTTCCAATAGTATTATGCCGTCCGCGCCAATGCCAAAATGCCGGTCGCATAATAGTCTTATATTATTTACGTTTTTAGTGTCAAAACTTTTGTCGCGGTTATCCATTAAAATAAAGTCATTCCCGGCGCCGTGGTATTTATGAAATATAGTCATATCCACAGTATACTATATTTTTAAAATGGTATAATGCTATTATGAAAATTTTTATCGGGACAGACCATGCTGGTTATGTTTTAAAAGAAAAACTTGTTTCTTGTTTAAAACTTCAGGGGTATGAAGTCATAGATGAAGGCGCGTATGAATACAACGAAGACGATGATTATCCGGATTTTGTTGTTCCGGTCGCGCGTGAAGTTTCAAAAGATTCCGACAATGTTAAAGGAATTATTCTTGGGTCTACCGGTCAAGGGGAAGCCATTGCGGCAGACAGATTTCCGCATGTTCGGGTTGTGGTTTACTACGGTAAAGCGAAGCCGGTCATAGACAATGAATCGGATATTATAGTCAGGTCAAGACAGCATAATAATTCAAACATTCTTTCTCTTGGCGCCAGATATTTAACGGAAGAAACTATGATGGAAGCAGTGAACCTCTGGCTCAATACTACTTTTAGTGGCGACGAGAGGCACATTCGTCGTTTAGCAAAGATAGACCAAATAAAAATAGATTAAAAAAATGGCTGAAATAATTCCCGCAATACTGCCGAAAAATTATGAGGATTTGAAAAATAAAATCGCGCTTGTGCGTGGAATGGTTAATTTAGTCCAGATAGATATTTGCGATGGGGTGTTTGTGCCCTCCAAGACTTGGCCTTTCACGACCGGGGGAGCCGATGATTATAATTTTCACAAAATTTTGAACGAGGAAGAGGGGATGCCTTTTTGGGAAGATATTGATTTTGAACTTGACCTTATGGTAATGGATGCTGTTGAAAATTTTGATGTATACACTAAATTGGGGCCTAAAAAAATAATTTTTCATATTGAAGCGGTTGGCAACCTAGAAAATTTTAAAGATTTTTTGGAAGGTATTGATATGTATATAAGAGAAGCTATTGAAATGGGTATAGCTATAGATATAAAAACGCCAATAGAGAAAATTTTCCCTCTAGTAGATAAAGTTGATTTTGTGCAATGTATGGGTATAGATAAAGTCGGTTTTCAGGGACAAGAATTTGATAAAAAAGTTTTAGAGAATATAAAGATACTCAAAGGAAAGTTTCCGGACCTCCCCATATCCGTTGATGGCGGAGTAAATTTTGAAACTGCCCCAATCCTTATAAACGCAGGCGCAACACGCCTAATCATCGGTTCGGCGATTTTTAATACGGATGATATAATTGGAACCATAGAGGAGTTCAGGAATTTATAATATGTTAAATGATTCAAAAATAAAAGAACTGGAAATAAAAGCGAATGATATTCGCCAGAGTATTATTGAAATGCTAGTGGAAGCGAAAAGCGGACACACGGCCGGACCGCTCGGTATGGCGGATATTTTTACCCTTTTTTATTTCCACATTTTGAAACACAATCCCAAGGACCCGTTTTGGGAAGAACGGGATAGGTTGGTACTTTCTAATGGTCACATTTGTCCAGTGCTTTACGCCGCTATGGCGCATAGCGGATATTTCCCAGTTCCCGAATTAAAAACCTTGCGCAAATTCGGCACTCGTTTACAGGGACATCCGCATCGCGAATATTTGCCATTTGTTGAGAATTCTTCAGGACCCTTAGGTGAAGGGCTTTCCCAAGCAGTGGGTATGGCGCTTGCCGATAAAATAGACGGAAAAGATAGAAACAGATACATTTATTGTTTTATGTCCGATGGAGAACACGATGAAGGGAATACTTGGGAGGGAGTTATGCTTGCCGGAAAACATAAATTAAGAAATTTGATTGCCGTGGTGGATAGAAATAATATTCAGATAGACGGTTATACCGAAAACATAATGCCGCTTGAACCACTGCCGGATAAATGGCGGGCTTTTGGCTGGCATGTGATAGAAGTGGGAGGGCACGATTTTAAATCTTTAAATGAAGCCGTGGAAGAAGCGCAGGGAATTTTCGAAAAACCGATTGTGATTATTGCTCATACTATTCCTGGCAAGGGTGTGAAAGAATTTGAAAGAGATTATAAATGGCACGGTAAAGCGCCCTCCAAAGAAGAAGGTGAGATGGCCCTCAAAGAACTAAGAGACCATAGACCGGTATAAATATTATGTTAAACCCAAACTTAAAATTAAATCCTAAAATTTTTAACGAAGATGTGGAACAAATACCGATCCGGAAAGGTTTTGGACAAGGGTTGCTTTTAGCCGGAGAAGCGGATAAGAATGTCGTGGCTCTTTGCGCGGATTTGACTGAATCAACGCAGATGAATTTATTTGCCGATAAATTTCCTGAAAGATTTATTGAAGTGGGAGTGGCTGAACAAAATTTAGTAACTGTTTCTTCCGGTATGGCCGCAATGGGCAAGATGCCTTTTTGTTCTTCTTACGCTATGTTCTCTCCAGGGCGCAATTGGGAACAAATAAGGACGACGATAGCTTACAACGATAAACCTGTGAAGATAGTCGGCTCGCACGCTGGTATTTCAGTTGGACCAGACGGAGGCACGCATCAGGCGCTGGAAGATATTGCTTTAATGCGGGTAATGCCAAATATGGATGTGATTTCTCCCTGCGACGCGATAGAAGCAAAAAAAGCCACATTGGCATTGGTGAAAAGCGGCAAACCGGCATATCTGCGTCTAGCCCGAGAAAAAACGCCCATCATAACTACCGAAGAAACTCCGTATGAAATGGGTAAAGCCCAAATTTATTGGATGCCGGATGTCGGCTTGGCCCAAGTGGGTATTATTGTCACAGGCAGCCTTACTTATCGGGCTATAGTTGCAGCCAAAGAGTTGGAGACAAAAGGAGTAAAAACCAAAGTGATGAATTTATCCGCAATCGCACCGATAGATGTGGAAGCCATTGTAGCCCTTGCTAAAGAAACAAAAGCCATAGTCACGGTGGAAGAACATCAGGTAAGAGGGGGAATGGGTGGGGCTATCTCGGAAGTTTTGGCGCAAAATTATCCTGTGCTAATGGAATTTATCGGTGTTCAAAATCTTTTTGGTCAATCCGGTACGCCGGACGAATTGATAGAACATTATAAAATGGGGGTGAAAGATATAAAAGAAGCGGTAGAAAAAGTATTAAAAAGAAAAATCTAATTGATTTTTTTAACTTTATAATCTGCCGGAGCATTTTTTAAATATCCTTCCAATTTTTCCCGGCTAAGCAATCCTGCCTGGGCGCCTATTTTTTGAACTACGGACATTGAATTTATCGGTCCCCAAGAAAAAGCTTCAAGGGGGGATTTACCCAAAGCGAGAGCCGCTGTAAAAGTTGAAGAAAAAGCATCACCTGCGCCGGTGCGTTCAAACGGGGGCGCGATATCCGGATAAATCGGGCTATGCCACAATTCTCCATTTAGATAAAGATAAGCTCCATTTGGCCCGTCGCTTATCACAACTATTTTCGGCCCTAGGCCGGCTATCCCTTTTGATAAAACCAAAGGGTCTTCATTTTCTATTTTTAAAATTCTTTGAGCTTCATCAAGGTTGCAAAAAAATATTTCTGTTCTTTTGTAAATTTCCTTCAGATTTTCCGTACCGAATTTTATTTGGAAAGTTCCCGGTTGGAAAGCGAGTTTTGTTTCAGGATTGTTTTTCAAAAATTCCAGTATTTCCTGATGGTACGGCAACGAACTTTCGGCAAGAGAACTCAAATAAACCCAGGAAATATTTTTTAATTTTGGAAATTTATAAGTAAAATCAGTATGTTTGATTAAAATTGTGCGGTCAACATCGTACCAGAGAACAAAATGATAGTTTGTGATTTTATTTTTCTCCTCGGCAACATATTTGGTTATGACTCCGTCTTTCTTCAAAGAAGATAGGCAGTCTTTGCCGTTTTTATCATTTCCTATATTTGTGACCAAAGCTACGTTTAACCCCAAGCGCGCGGCGGCCACGGCGGCGTTTGGACTGTTGCCGACGGCTGGAATTACATTTAACGACTCATAAGGTATTTTATCTCCGAAACTCAAACATAGCTCGCAGGCTTCTGTATCCAGCTTGCAATGCACGTGAGCGTCTTTTATTTTTATAAACGCGTCTATGACAATATCTCCTATTGCCAGGAAATCTATCTTTCTCATGATATAATCATACCATATTATTTAATTTTTAAAACAATCTTATGCATAAAAAAGTAATCCTTGTTTTGGCAGGAATTTTTTTATTTTTTGGGTGCAATATTGCAAAGGCAGATGTGGTTATAAATGAGGTTCAGATAAATCCCATAGAAGACAGGTTTATTGAACTTTATAATTCGGGAAATTCAGCGGTAGACCTGACAGGCTGGTACATCCAAAGGAGAACGGAGAATTCGGACACTTTTAGTTCTTTGGTCACGAAAACAAATTTTCAAAATAAAACTATAGGTTCAGGTAAATACTTATTAATCTCAAAAGGGAGAGCCAACGCCGACATAGTTTTGGATTCTTTTTCATTAACCGAGTCAAATATTATTCAAATCAAAAATTCAAATGGAGGAGTGGTTGATAAAGTTTGTTGGGGAGATATAAACGATTGTGGGGATTCAAAAACATCTAACCCCGCTGAAGGTCAGAGCATTCAAAGAAATCAAAATGGTTTATGGACTATCGGAGCCATACTTACACCGGGCGCGCAGAATTATACTTCTTCTAATGATACCAATACTGCTACGCAAGATTCTGGTAATGATTCCGATAACCCCGGCGTTTTTGTTGCCGGTTCTTCTTCTCAGAACACAGCCGAAACAAAAACAAAAATCACCGAGGTTCCAAAAATAAAAACAGAGATAACAGCCCATATGATTGCTTTTGTTGGAATGCCCACTGACTTTAGCGCGAATGCCACAGGATATTCCAATGAGCAGCTTTTTTCCGGCAAATATTTTTGGAATTTCGGCGATGGTGATTCAAAAGAAATTAGAGTCAGTGATGCAGCAAAATTCACGCATACTTTTTACTATGCCGGAGAATATAATGTTCTCTTGGAATATTATCAGAACTATTATTCTCAAAATCCGGATGCTTCCGATAGTGTAACTGTCAGGGTTGTGCCGGCGGATATTTCCATATCTAATGTTGGAGATGAAAATGATTTTTTCGTGGAGATATACAATAATACCGATTACAGTGCCGACCTTTCAAGGTGGAGCCTCGTAAGTGGCGGAAAAAGTTTTACTTTGCCCCAGAATACGATTTTGGAATCGAAAAAGAAAATTATTTTATCTCCCAAAATTACCGGTTTTTCCGTTTTAGATAAAGATACTTTAAAATTGGTAAATGCGGAAGGTAAAACGGTATTTAATTATTTGCCTCCTGTTTTGCCGGCTAAAATTTTAGTAAAAAATATTGCTCCAGTTAAAATATCTATAGTAGAACCGGATGTCAATACCACTGAAATTCCAGTCAGTAATCTAGTGGCGGAAGCGGTAAAAAGCAATCCAAACACAAACAATACAAATACCAAAAATAATTTTATATATGAAATTGGATTGCTGATTTTTCTTGGAGTTAGCGCGAGTGCAGCATATTTTATCCGCAGTCGTAACAGAAGAGTTGTTCCAAAAGGAGCAGGGGATGATTTTGAAATAATAGATGAATAATTTTGTGTTGTAATGCAAAGTTGCGGTATGATATAATAATAATAGTTGACGCATTATAAAAATAAAATAATAGTTATTGGCAGGTCAGGAATATTATCTTTGTTTGTTTTTTCGTTTTTATTTTTTGCTATACCTTCTTTTAAAGCGCAGGCCGCGAATGTTTGTCAATCAAATGGAACTGGCGGTGGCAATTTTAATGTTCCCGCAACTTGGACTAATTGCGGGGCAACCACCCCTCAAATAACAGACTCTATTACCATTTTGAATGGTGACACCGTGACATTGGTTGCCACGACAACCATTGCCGGAATTACCGTCAATAATGGCGGAATTCTTAACGAAGTAACGTTTACTATTACCGATAGCGGAAATTTTACGAATAATGGAGCCTTAACGGGAACTACCGGAAAGTTAACATTGACCGGTTCTGGGACAACTATTGATGGAAATGGCTCTTATGTTCCGACCGGAGTCGTGACTATAAATACAGGCGCGAAAACTATTACTTCTGCATCTTCTTTATCTTTTCCCAGCGTGACTGTCACCAGTCCCGGCATCGTGACCAATAATAGTACAGCTGGTTTTACGGTCTCCACTGCGCTTGCTGGAACAGGCACTTTCACTCAAGGGTCAGGCAGTATTTTAAATCTTAAAGGCACGACTACCGTGACGACTCTTAATGCTTCGGTGAATACAAATGAGGTGCATTATATTAGCACGACTGGAGCGCAGACAATTAAAAATGCAACTTACTATAATCTTTTTATTGATAAATCCGGCCAGACGGCAACCGTGGGTACTCCCGGTATTGCCGTAAATGGAAATCTGAATGTGACCGCAGGTAATTTGTCTGATGGTGGTTTTCAAATTACCGGCAATGGAACAGGAACATTTACTCTGCCGGCCGGTTCGACTTTAACTCTCGGTTCAGGCGCATCTGCAACTAGCTTTCCAACAGCGTTTATAAATGGAAACATATCACTTAATGTATCAAGCACAGTCAACTATAATTCCACCGCTGCCCAAACTATTTCGAGTATCCCAAATTATGGCAACCTAACTACAACTGGAGCAACAACCAAGACTGCTGATGGGGTGCTTACAGTAAATGGGAATTTGAATGTTACTGCAGGCACATTTGCCGATGGCGGATTTACTGTGACAGTGAAAGGCAACAGTACTATGACAGGCACGCATACAGGTACGGGAAAAATTTTATTTACCGGAGGCGGAACGGCGCATACTGTTTCCGGGGCCGGTTATAACAATGTGGAATTGAATGATACTCTGGGTGTGACTCAATCCTCTTCCACGACCATCGGAGGCACTTTCACCATAACCGGTGGAACATGGACATCAATCAACACTCTCGCAGTTACTGGTGCGACTTCAATTTCTGGCACTTTGGCTATAACTGCCACGACTGGAACACATACCTTCGGCGATGTGATTGTAAACGGCACATGGAGTAATTCAATAAATGAAATTATTGGGATATCGGGTAATTTAACGGTAAATGCCGGAGCTGTATTTACGGCAGGAACCGGATTGTATACTTTTAGCGGAGTGACAAAAACCATCGGCGGAACTATCGCATCTTTGTCTATTCCAAATCTTACCGCTACAGGCACTATCGCAAACGATATTTCAACTTTGACAATTCCCACCTTATTAACCGTCACAAGTCCCGGAACTTTCACCAACAATGCGTCAAAGACCGTCACTGCCACTACTGCCTTATCCGGAACAGGTACTTTTACCCAAAGCTCAAGTTCGATTTTAAATATTGGAGGAACGAGTACTATCACTGTTCTTGACGCATCAGCTTTATCTAATGAAGTGCACTACACCAGTCTGTTGGCGCAGATAATTCATGCGGGCACCTATCATCATCTTTTTCTGGATAAGACAGCCGGCATAGCGGGAACGCTTGGCGGTGCCATTATGGTCAACGGCAATTTGACCGTGACAGCCGGAAATTTAGTCGACGGCGGTTTTCAAATTACCGGCAATGGAACAGGAACATTTACTCTGCCTGCCGGTTCGATGCTCACATTGGGAACGGCGGCAACTGCGACCAATTTTCCGATTTCATTTATTAGAGGAAATATTTCTTTAAATACCACTAGCATCGTCAACTATAATTCAAATGTAACTCAAACGATTTCCAGTGTTCCGGTTTACGGCAACTTGACGACGACTGCAACCGGCGCGGTCGCTAAAACAGCTGATGGAGCAATAACGGTTAACGGCAATATTGCGAACGGCGTTAATAATACTTTGGCTGATGGCGGATTTATTGTCACGGCAAAAGGAAATGTAACAAATAATGGAACGATTAGCGGCGCCGGGAAACTATATCTCAATGGTGGTGCAGGTTCACATACTATTAGTGGCGCAACGAGTACTTTCGGTAATGTTGAACTTGATGATTCAAACGGCGCGGCATGGAGCGGCACGGGAATCACGACAGTGAGCGGAACATTAACCATAACAACAGGAGCATTATCTTTAGGAGCGTTTACGACTTCAGTAACGGTTAATGGCGCGACTAATATTGCTGCTTCACAAATACTGAATATTACCAGTACGACTGGAACGCATAATTTTGGCGATATAACCATCAATAATGGTTCATCAATAAATTTCAGTGTTGCCGAAAATATGGCGGTCAATGGAAATCTGACGGCCAACGGCACCGGAGCTATTACCGCCACAACTACGACCGGTGTAATTACTTTCCAAAAACTGGGAGGCGGTTCCATAAATGGAAGCGCCTCTTCACTCTCTATTCCTGGAGCGGTTACCTTCGCCACACAGTATTCTCTGCCTCCGACTTTTATCGTAAATACATTGAGTGTCAGCATAGGGATAAATGAAACAAATGCCGGCACGGTGACGGTCAATACTGCGCTATCTGGAGTGGGGACATTCACTCAGAATATCAATACGGTGCTTAACCTCGGTGGAACGGTTGGAATTACGACGCTTGATGCTTCGGTAAATCCAAATGATGTTCACTATACTTCTGCTACTGCCGGACAAACTGTTAAAGCAACCACTTATTATAATTTGTTTTTGGATAAAGCAGGACAGACAGGGACGATGAATGGAACAACCAATATTTTAGGCAACTTCTCATCAACTGCCACAATAACTGATTTTTTATCTAGCACAGTAGTAATAACTGGCACGACGGATATTTTTGGCGTATTGAAAGATCAGAATAATGGCGGAGTGGTTACATTTGGTGGTTTATTGACAATGCACTCTGCGAGCAGTTGGTTGGGAGTTGCAGGTGAAGTTTGCGATTTTAATTTCTTAAATGGATTAAGATTTGACGGCACAAGTTTCGTTCCTGGCGATGGTTTCTTTTATTTTCTTACAAATAATCAAAGTATTACTGGATCGTCACATATTTTAATAGAAAATATTATTGTTAATGGAATTCAATTAACCAACAATAATACATCTTCTGTTAGTTCTGGATTGTCACTTTCTGGTACAGGCGAATTTATTCAGGGTACAAATGCAGTTTTGAATATTGGGGGTACGACATCTATTAATACCCTCACGGCAACAGCTAGTGGAAATGTTGTTAATTATAATGGATCAGTTGCTCAGAATGTTAAAGCTACTACATATAGAACTCTTGATGTTAGTGGCAATACTACTCTCGATGTAAGTACTGGTAAATTTAAAAATGGTGCCTATATAGATGCCGACAACTCCGGTACAGTTACTCCTGGCGATATTCGTGTTGCTATTGGTAACGCAACTTTCTCAGGACTTGGTTTTACTGCTGGTTCAACTGTCGCTTTGGGTGATACGGATATAGGGACAATTATTGCATTACCAACCGGTCATGCTAATTTAAAAAAGACTGGCTCAGGTAACGTGACATTTATTTATGGTATAGATGGAGCTTATATAGATACTGATAATACCTATACAGTTACTCCTGGCGATATTCGTGTTGCTATTGGTAACGCAACTTTCTCAGGACTTGGTTTTACTGCTGGTTCAACTGTCGCTTTGGGTGATACGGATATAGGGACAATTATTGCATTACCAACCGGTGCTAATTTAAGTAAAACAGGTTCAAGTAGTTTATATGGTTCAGGTGGAGTGATTTTCATTTATAATATTAGTGATACTGTAATTTCCGATACAACAGTGAGTACATCTCTTATAGTAGGGGGAGCTAAACTTTCAACCGCTTCAAATAAAATTATTTTACCGGCAGGTGCTAGTTTGTCTCGAGCAACAGGTTATGTGATTGGAAGTCTACAAAAAAATGTTTCATCCGGGTCGCCGACTCCCATCTTTGAAATCGGTTCCGGAACGGATTACACTCCGGTCCTTCTGAATTTTCATGGAGTTACGGCTTCCGGCGATGTACTGGTGAATACGACGCCGACCGACCATCCGAATATTGCCACCTCGGCTCTTTTTACAAATAAAACCGCCAATCGTTTCTGGAGCGTTAGCAATAGTGGAGTCAGTTTTAGCACATATGATGCCACTTTCAATTTTGTCCCGACTGATGTTGATGTAAGTGCCAATACCGCAAATTTTGTGCCAGCTTTATTCAGTTCTGGTGTATGGTCCTATCCTACACTCGGTTCTGCATTGTCCACCTCAACTTCTGCCACTGGACTTACATCTTTTGGTGATTTTCAATTAGGAGAACCTAATTTTCCGGCCACACAATTTAGTTTGGATAATCCGGGTGATATGTTTGCCAATACCAGACTTCCTTATACGGTAACCAGGAAAAATCAATTCGGCGATCCCGCCACCTTCGGGGTCACCACGGCTTATCTGTTTTCATCTTCTTTGAGTGCCAATAAAAAATTCTACGATGCTTCGTCCGGTGGGAATATTATTACTTCGGTTGATATTACCGATGGAAACAGCACCGCGAACTTTTGGTATTATGATGATGCTGTTGGAACTTACATTATCACTGCTTCCGATAATGCAATTGCCCCCGACGGCGCTGCTGGTATCGCGGATGCTACGGATTCGGTCACGGTTATGCCGGTAGCTACGAAGTTTGTGATATTAAATCCGACGGATAATGTGGTAGGCAATACGGTCACAGTGACTGTGCAGGCGGAAGATGCCGGAAATAATGTAATCACGACTTACAACAATAATGTCACGCTTGTCGCATCTGGTAATACCACAGGGGCGGGACTTGTAAATATCGTAAATGGCGTGGGCACCTTAGACATAAGTGACCAGACAGCCGAAACGATTAATCTCACACTCTCCGACACGCAAGCGACAGGTCTCGATGTCTCTTCAAGTCAGGATGTGATTTTCGCCGCCGGTCCTCTTTTTCAGTTTACGATTAATAATCCTGGAGACACCACCGCCGGGACAAGGTCTTCTTACACCGTTACGCGTAAAGATCAATTTGGAAATATAATTACAAATGGCGGAAGTATTGTTTATCTTTACACAAATTCAATCTCCGGCTTGGGATTTTTCTATGACGCCGCTACTTTAGGCAGTGTCATTACATCAATTACTATTCCGGACGGCGCTTCCTCGGCTAATTTTTGGTATGGGGAAGGAAGAGTTGGTTCGTATTCCATTACTGTTTCCGACAACAGCGCCGCACCGGACGGCTCTACCGGTGTGGAAGACGCCAGCGACTCTATCGCAATTTCTTCCGGACCAACGAGTCTTTTTATCTTGAATGATCCAGGAGATATGACCGCAGGGGATCGTCTAGCTTACACGGCGACGCGCGAAGATGCTTTTAATAATTTAGTAACTACTGGCAGTGATACGGTTTATTTGTATAGCAATGGAAGTAGTCCGACCAAAGAATTTTACAATGCGGGAATAGCCGGGAATGTTATTACTTCAATTAATATTTTGAACGGGGTTTCATCGGCAAACTTTTGGTACTTTGATGATACAACCGGAACTTGGATAATAACGGCCTCGGATAATGCGGTTGCTCCCGATGGAGTCACAGGCATTACTGACGGGACCGATAATGTTACGGTCAATGCGATTCCAGTAATTCCAACCAAAATTATAATTCTTAACCCTACCGATAGCATAGCTGGATCTCCAACTGCAGTCACTGTTAAAGCGGTTGATGATACAGGTGCCTTGGATACCTCTTTCGACAACACGGTTACTCTTAATACTTCCGGCTCTACATTGGGCGGCGGTATTATCACTATCTTGGGTGGAATTGGAACTGTGAATATAAATGACAATTCTGCCGAGACGGTTAATTTGTCTCTATCTGATACAGGTGGAACTGCTTTAGATGTTTCTTCAACCCAAGACGTGATTTTTTCTCCCGGTCCGGTCACACAATATACAATCAATGACCCAGGAAATAATACAGCGGGCTTTCGTTCCAGTTATATGGTGACTCGAAAGGACCAATTCGGAAATTTAGTGACCTCCGGTATTAATACTGTTTATCTTTACACTAATTCTTTGGGAATTCTGGGTAAGTTTTACGATGCGGGAAGTGGTGGAAATATTATTGTTTCAACAAATATAGTTGATGGCCAGTCGAGCTCTTCCTTCTGGTATGAAGAGGGAACTGCCGGTTCTTGGACTGTTACGGTTTCCGACAACAATACTGCCCCTGATGGCAACACTGGTATCGCAGACGTCAACGACCCGATACTCATTAGTCCTGCAGTGACTCATGATTTTACCTTAAATGATCCCGGCAATATGACCGCTGGCACGCGTTTGAATTACACGGTAACTCGCGAAGACTTATTTGGAAATTTGGTTACAAACGGACCAGAGAATGTTTACCTCTATAGCTCATCCACGAGTGTGAACAAGGCTTTCTTCGGCGCGGTGACGGGCGGAAGCGCGATAAATTTCGTGACAATTCCGGACGGCGCGAGCTCGATAAACTTTTGGTATTTTGATGACACAGCGGGAACATTTATCATTACCGCTTCGGATAATTCATCTTCGCCCGATGGCGCGGCCGGCATAGCCGATGCGGCCGACAGCGTGATTGTAAACAATGCTCCGATAGTGGCAACGAAATTTGTAATTAATGCCGCGCCTGATGTTTTGATTGGCGCCACGGCAACCGTAACAATCAATGCGGAAGATAATAATGGCAATACCGATACGACCTTTACGGGCAATGTGACCCTGGCAGCTACCGGTTCAGTTACGGGCGAAGGAGTAGTGCATCTTGTTCACGGTATTGGCACGATTGACATTTCTGACAATGTGGCTGAGACTTCGACCTTTTCTATTTTAGACACTTCTAGCACGGGTCTCGATGTTAGTTCAACACAAACCATAAACTTCAATTCCGTTTTGGTCCTTGGCGGTAGTGGTGGCGAAATTGCAATCCCGCCGAATTTTGCGATAAAATTCTCTGGCAAAGCTTCTCTTGGGTCGCTCATTAATGTTCTCGGTATTCCATCTGGCGGAAGTTTGGCGGGAGCGGTAAGCCTGGGTCAAGACGTGGTTTCTAAATTGGATGGTTCATTTACGCTGGGATTAAACAATCCGGACACTAAATCTTCTTCTTATGCAGTCACCCTGACTGATGAAAATCATGTTTCCGGTCAAGTTAAATTTTTCCCAAATATTCCGGATGTTGCGACTTTAAATAATATCGTTTTTGCTCCGACAATAAACCTACTGCGTTCTGCCATAAGAAAGACCGATTTCCTGAATGTCTATGGTTACGCAAATCCTGGCAGTGTTGTGCAAGCGCAATTTGACGGAACGACGAGCGCAAAAGAGACGGTTGCGACGGCAAGTGATGGCACATACAAACTTCTTATTTCCACAGCCAATCTGGCATTGGGAAAACATACAGTCCGCGTGAAATCTGTGACAAATGGCAAATCGACTGATTTCTCCCTTACCCGTTCGTTTACGCTTTCAAATATTTTCCGTCCAATAGTGGACCTAAATGATGATGGAATAGTGGATGTGCGCGATATCAACATCTTCAATACAGACTGGGCATCAACCGATCCGGCCGTTAGAATCAAACTTGATTTCAATGGCGATGGAAAAGTCGATTTGCAAGATGTGAGTATCTTTACACAAGCGCTTAAGCATTAGAAATGTTATAGTATATTAAAATATGGTATAATATAATGTCGTATATATGAAAAAACTTTTTTACATCCTTTCAGCAGTTTTTCTTTCGCTGTTTTTTGTGAGGCAGGTCAATGCTGCGACCCTTAATCTGGTATCCAACCAAGACACATATAAGATTGGCGACACTTTTGATGTTAATGTGAAAATTGATTCCGAAAGCGATAGTATCAACGGCGCGCAAGCAACAATCAAATTCGACAATACGCTTCTCAATGCGGTTAGCGTCGACAAAACAGATTCAATTTTTGATTTTTGGCTGACCGACCCGGCTGTTTCTGCCGGTCAAGTTAGTTTTATAGCCGCCTCGACTTCTGGCTTTAACGGCAAATCGCTTCAGGCGCTGAAGATTACTTTTAAAGTGAAAGGCGCCGGAACCGGAAATTTTGTTTTGAGTGATGCAGCCATTACCGTAGCCGATGGAAGCGGTTCCAATGTTTTATCGGAGAGCAATAATCTTACGATCACTTTAGCGTCCTCCGTCGGCAAAACAACGCCGGCTCAGATAAATCGTGCGCCGGCTTTTGCCACAGGTTCTCCGGTACAACCTGCAATATCAGTTCCGCTTTATCCTGACCCCACTAAATGGAACGATGTTTCGGCTAATTTTTTTGCCAGTTGGAAATTGCCGCAGGATGTTTCCGGTGTGGCAATGATATTGGATAAATTTCCAAACACAATACCAACAGCGTCCGAAGGATTGTTTGAATCGAAACAATTTGGAGCGCTAGAGGACGGCATTTATTTCATCCATGCGCGCTACAAGAATAATATAGGCTGGGGACCGTTGGAACATTACAAGATAGCGCTAGACACGACTCCGCCGACAAAGTTTTCGATTGTTTTTCCGGATGGGCAGCCGACAGATAATCCTGCGCCGGTCGTAAATTATAAATCAGCTGATTCATTGTCCGGCATAGCGCGTTACGATATCGGAATTGATAATAATAATTCCGTCACTATTCCCGACAGTTCTTATACTCTTCCGCTTCAGGCTCCCGGCAAACATACCTTGAAAATCAGTGTTTATGACAATGCGGGAAATTCCACACAAAGCAGCCTCAATTATGAAATCATTTCAATAGAGCCGCCCGTAATTACCCTTGTAAATAAAAATGTTTTTACCGGCGAGGGAGGATTCTTTATTTCCGGAACAGCCGATTCTAAATATAAAGTGAGAGTGGTGCTGAAAGACCAATCAGGTAATGCCATTTATACCGACCTTAAAACGCCGGACGAGAAGGGTAACTGGAATGCCAGTCTGGATACGCCGGTGAAAAAAGACACTTATCAATTTGAAGTTGCCACGGTGGATACGCGGGGAGCCGTCAGTAATGTTGTAAAATCAGAATTGATAACCGTCCGTGATCGGCCAATATTGGTTATTGGCGGTATGGAAATTACCCTAACATGGTTTTTCATATTTTTTGTACTGATAGTCTTGGGGGCGTTCGGTTTAGGGCTAGCATCAATTAAATTTGCCGACAATGAAAGAAGTTTGGATTCCACAATGGCTGGGCGCGATATTGAGAATGTATTTAATATGTTCACCAAAGATATCAATACGATTCTCTCTAAATATACTGATAAAGGATTAGAACCCGGAAGCGCACTTGACGCAAAATATTTATTGGAAAAATTATTGTCTCAAATTGAAAAAATGAAGAAATATGTTGAAGGAGATGTGGGAGATATAAGCAATAGCAGACACTTTTTTCACTCCTTAATTACTAAGGTAAAGCAATTATTACGTATTAATAGCTAATTATAATTACAATGAAAATATCAAAAATATTAATAGTGGAAGATGAAAAAGTATTGTCATCGGCCCTTTCAGTAAAATTTGAAAATGAAGGTTTCGAGGTAAAAGTCGTGGAGAGTGGCGATTTGGCTTTACCGGCAGTAGAAACTTGGAAGCCGAACATCATACTGCTTGATTTATTATTGCCCAAAAAAGGAGGAAAAGAAATTCTTAAAGAGCTCAAAGCCGACCCAGAACTCAAAACGATTCCGGTGGTGATACTATCCAATTTGGACTCTGATGACGACATTAAAATTTGCCTTTCTCTTGGGGCGGTGGATTATTTCGTAAAAGCCAATCATCCTATCAAGGAAATTATAGAAAAAGTGAAGAATATCGCCCTGAAACCCAGATAGGCTGCCCAGAAATTGAAAATTTCCCGCAAATACAAATTACTTTCCTAATAATGTTGTATAGTAAACGGCAGTTGTGGTATAATAATTTAAATAGAAACTCTTTGAAGTTCTTTGGTCGATGAATATTAAATATGAAAGATACTCCCCAAAAAACACAAGAGAATAAAAATCACATTCGTTGCAGTAAGTGCAACAAGCTCCTTGCAAAACATTTACCTTCCGAATGTTTTGAGATAAAATGCGCCCGTTGTGGCGCCATCGGAGTTATCTTTAAAAAAGATATTTGAAAATTTAATTTTTTTAGAGACTCATGAAGCCCTAGGTCGTAATTAACTTAATTTCGTGAGTGATATCCCAGTAGCAGAGCATATCTCACTATGGGGTATATAAAAAATATGAAAAACGATAAAAAACAAAATACACAAAAAGAGTCAAAAGACCTTGCTTTGCATTATATGAAAACACTGGTAGATGTAGCCCGAGAATCATTCTTGATTCTTGATGCTGATCTGCGGGTGGTTGAAGCGAACCCGACTTTTTATAGTAATTTTAAAGTAACACCTAAAGAAACAGAGAATGTGCTTCTTTTTAAACTGGGAAATGGCCAATGGGACATTCTTGAATTAAAACACTTACTTAAAGAAATTTTGCCGGACAAAAAAGATGTTAGGGATTATGAGGTTACGCATGTTTTTGAAAAAATCGGAGAAAAAACAATATTGCTTAATGCCAAACAGATAGATTCTGTACAGTTGATTATTTTAGCCATGGAAGATGTTACAGAAAAAAAAGATTTAAGTCTAAAATTATCGGATTATACCAAAGGACTTGAAGCCAAAGTAACTGAGCGGACAAAAGATCTTTCCGACAGAATTAAAGAATTGGAAATACTCAATAAAACTATGGTAGGCAGGGAATTAAGAATGGTGGAACTTAAAAAGGAAATTGAGTACTTAAATAAATTAAAAAAGAATGGAAACAGTAAGAATGGTAATGGCAATCATAAAAATTCATAATAAATACATAGACTAAATGGAAATAAACCAGAAGTTTACAGACAAAGAACATATAGAAGATTCTAAAAAATATGAAGACCTAATAAATAATTTATCGGTTGGGGTATACCGCAATACACCTGGTCCCGAGGGACATTTTTTGGAGGTAAATCCTGCCATGATTTCTATATTTGAAGCCGATTCAAAAAATGAACTTCTAAAGCATAACGTGAGTGATTTATATAAGGATTCACAAAAAAGGGCTTTATTTTCAAAAAAACTAGAGAAATACAAATTTGTCAGAAATGAAGAGTTGGATTTAGTTACATTAAAAGGTAAAAAAATTACGGCTTCCGTGACAGCCGTGATGAAAACAGACAGAAATGGTGTTGTATATTTTGACGGTATTGTCGAAGATATTACTGAACGCAAGAAAACATTAGAATCACTAAAAAAAGCTCATGATGAGTTGGAAGTTAAAGTTGTAAAACGCACTCAGGAATTAAACAAGCGCATTTTAGATCTCGAAGATGCCCATAAAGCAATAATCAATATTAATGAAGATTTAAGTATTGAAAAGTCGAAAGTGGAAACAGCCAAAGCTAAAGATGAAGCGATTCTTTCGAGTATCGGTGACGGAGTGATCGCCATAGACTCAAATAAAAGGATAATTGTTATGAATAAAATAGCTGAAAAGCTGTTGGGCTGGAAAATCAAAGAGGCAATCGGAAAACTTTATGAAGAGGTTGTTTTATTGGAAGATGAAAAAGGGAATCTTGTTCCGGTCAATGATAGACAGCTTAATAAAGCTTTCGCATCTCTCACCACCACCACCACCACCAATTTTTATCTTATCAGTAAGAATAAAATAAAATTTCCGGTTGCCATCACTGTATCTCCGATTATTCTGGACAAAAAAATAATCGGGGCAATTGAAGTTTTCCGCGATATTACCAAAGAAAAAGAAATTGATAAAGCCAAAACGGAATTCGTTTCGCTGGCTTCGCACCAGCTTCGTACTCCGCTCACAGCCATAAACTGGTATGTGGAGATGTTGAAGTCCGGTGATGCGGGTGAACTGAATAAAAGTCAGAAAAAATATCTGGAAGAAATTTATAAAGGAAGTGAACGCATGGTAAAACTTGTTAATGACTTGCTGAACATTTCCCGTATAGAAACCGGAGGATTAAAAGTTGAGCCGGAACCCGTCGACCTTGTATTGCTTATTAAAGATATTATACATGAAATAGAACCATGGAGTACAGCTTTAAATCATGAAATTATTTTCAAAAAAACGGAAGTTTCATTACCCAAAATAAACGTTGATAAAATACTAATGCGTCAGGTTATACATAATATAATCAATAATGCTGTTCGGTATTCGCCGGAAAAAAGCAGTATAAGTGTAGTTCTTGAAAAGAAAGATGTGGAATATGTTGTGCGCGTTTCTGACGAAGGTATTGGTATTCCAAAAGAAGCGCAAGGGCGAATTTTTGAAAAATTCTTTCGGGCGGATAATGCGCGCGAAGTAGAGGGGGAAGGTTCGGGTATTGGTATGTACATTTCCAAATCTATAGCGGATGTATCCGGCGCAAAACTATGGTTTGAATCGCCGACATTATTTAAGAAAATAAAAGAAAAAGAGGCAGGTTATGGTACAACTTTTTACCTAGCGATACCTATATCGGGTATGAAAAAGCATGAAGGGGAAAAGGGAATAGCATGATTATTTTGTGGTATAATTATATAAAGCAACAATAATTAACTTTAAATTATCTGACATTTTATCCACGGGAATAAAAAATAACATGAATTTATTAAAAAAACTTTCGGTAAAATTTATCAACGCGGTTTCAATTTTTTCAGTTGTACTGGTGTTTTTAGTGGTCGCTTTTGTTTGTTACCAGTCAATGCTGAAAATCGATACAGATGAATATTGGGAAATTCATTCTTACCAGGTTTCTTCAAATATTAATGTTTTTCTTTCAGATTTAGAAAACATGGAAACTGGCCAACGCGGGTATGTTATAACAGGACAAGAGAGTTTTCTTCAGCCGTATAATGCCGGTCTTGCCGACGTTAATAAAGAATTACAAATACTGCAAAACCTGACGTCAGATAATGCTGTACAACAGAAAAATTTGTCTTTGATAAAGCCCCTTCTTGATGCAAAGATTGCGGATCTAGAGAATAGCATTTCGTTAAGAACAAATTCGGGATTTACTGTGGCCATGGCTGACGTGAGCACGGACAAAGGTAAGCAAATAATGGATTCCATAAGAGCAATTGTAATAAACATGCAAACAGAGGAAGCGGGTTTACTGCAAGTGCGCACAAAAGATTTGGCAGAGGTGAACTCAATGGCAGAATCAATAATTATCTGGGGAAGCGTTATCGGATTTTTATTTTATCTGCTGGTAAATTATATTATAAATAAATTTGTAATTGGAGAAATTGTACAAAAGCCTCTTATGGAAGAAATTCTAAAAGCAAATAAAGAATTAAAGACACTAGACTTAGCCAAAGACGAATTCGTTTCTATCGCTTCACACCAGCTCCGTACGCCTCTTACCGCTCTGAAGGGATTTACGGGTATGCTCATAGACGGTGATGCCGGTCCTATCAATGACAAGCAACATGAGTATCTTATAGAAATAAAGAACGCCAACGACCGCATGATCGGTCTTATTAATGCGCTTTTGAATGTTTCGAGAGTTGACTTAGGTGTTTTCGTTGTTGAGCCGGAACCCGTGAATTTTGCAGAGGTCGCGGAAAGTGTGCTCAAGGAAAGTGAAGCAAGGATCAATAATAAAAAGTTTGTTGTGACCACGAATTTTGAAAAGGATCTCCCATCAATTAATGCAGATTTGAATATTATGCGGATGATATTTCAGAATTTGCTTTCAAATGCGATGAAATATACGCCGACAGAAGGAAAGATAACGTTTAGTATAAAAAAAGATGGCCATAATATCCTTATTTCAGTTGCTGACACCGGCTATGGGATTCCCGAAAATGTTCAGTCCAAAATTTTTACAAAAATGTTTCGGGCTGACAATGCGCGCATAAAAGATCCAGAAGGCACGGGTTTGGGATTATATATAATCAAAGCAACCATAGAAAAAACCGGCGGGAAAATTTGGTTTGAATCGCTAGGGGAAGATAAGGGTTCGACATTTTATGTTACAATACCTTTAGAGGGAATGAAGAAGAAAGAAGGTACAAAAAGATTAGAATTAAAATAAAAAAATTATATGGATACACCACAACAAAAAGTATTAATTATTGAGGACGAACTTTCTATATTAAATGGCATCTCAGACAAATTTACGCACGAAGGTTTCTCTGTATTCAAGGCAACTAGCGGCCGAGGAGGCTTAGATATCGCGCTTAAGGATCATCCAGATTTTACTCTTGTTGATAATCTTATGCCCGATACTGATGGTTTTTATTTCTTAGAAAATCTTCGCAAGGATGAGTGGGGTAAAAATGCTAAAGTTATTATGTGGAGTAATTCCCACGATTCCACGACGATTGCTCGAGCGCAGAAATTTGGAATTTTAGATTTTATGATTAAGAGTGAATGGGAGTATCGGGATGTTGTAAAAAAAGTTAGAGAAGCTCTTGGAGAAAAAATTGCTATAACATAAAATATAATGGACGTAATAGAGAAAAAATTCCATATTTTACTTATTGATGATGACGAGGTAATGCGCCGACTTTTTGGTGGTTTGCTTGGGAAGGTCGGTTATGAAGTTATTTATGCTAAAAACGGCGAAGAAGGGCGAGAAACAGCCCGCAGGCTTCATCCCGATCTAATTTTAATGGATATGAACATGCCAGGTGAAGGTGGTTTGAAAACAGCCGATAGACTTAAAAATGAACCTGGTTCTCCAGCGGCTGATATTCCTATTGTGTTTCTTACAAATGAAGACCTTTCCATTGAAGCGATCAACTGGATGAAAGAATTTGGAGTTACAGATTATATACACAAGAGTGCGAGTAATGAAGATTTTATTGAGCGAGTAAAAAAGGTCCTTGATACTTTAAAAAAATAATATGTGGTATAATATTAGGTATTATATGTTATAATAGTAAATGTATGGCCAACGAAAATGTAAATAATAAAAAATTACTCGTCATAGAAGAAGTTGAAGATGAAACTTCGCTTCGCGAAGTTATTCGGGATAAATTCTCTCTTGAGGGTTTTAAAGTTATTGAAGCGAAAAACGGTGAAGAAGGATTGGAAATGGCCCTGCGGGAACATCCGGATTTAATTTTGCTCGATATTCTTATGCCCAAGATGGATGGCATAACAATGATGAAAAAGTTACGTACGACCAATGAATGGGGCAAAAAAGTTCCGATTATACTCTTGACGAATTTGAGCGCTGATGATGAGAATATCAATAAGGCAATTTTAGAAAATGAGCCCGCGTATTATTTAGTGAAATCAAATTATACTATCGACGAATTGGTGGGAAAAATCAGAGAACGGCTTTCTCAATAGTTCATAGTTCTAAATGACTTTTTATATTTATTTTGCTATATTCAGTTTACTATGTCTCTAAGTATAGGAATCGTAGGTTTGCCAAACGTCGGAAAATCGACGCTTTTTAACGCGCTGACAAAAAAAAGCGTGCCGGCGGAGAATTATCCTTTCTGTACTATTGACCCGTCGGTAGGCATTGTGCCGGTGCCGGATGAACGTTTAACCAAACTTTCCGAAATGTCCAAATCAGAAAAAACCATACCTGCTGTGGTTGAATTTGTGGATATTGCGGGGTTGGTGAAGGGCGCGTCGGAGGGCGCGGGGCTTGG
This sequence comes from uncultured Candidatus Saccharibacteria bacterium, assembly GCA_964408725.1. GTDB lineage: Bacteria > Patescibacteriota > Minisyncoccia > Phycocordibacterales > UBA9973 > UBA9973. The sequence continues at coordinate 12,312 of CAYPAN010000003.1, read as the reverse complement.
CAATAAATTTCTCTCACACATCAGAGAAGTGGACGCTATCATTGAAGTAGTAAGAATTTTTGAAGATAAAGCTATGATTCACGTTCACGACAAAATTGACCCTATGTTTGATATAGAGGTTATAAATTTTGAACTGGAGCAAGGAGGCATTAAAAAACCGACTCTTTATGTTTTGAATACTTCCGAGGTGGCAGAAAACGTAAAAAAAGATTTTATTTCCAAATTACCCGGACCTTACATAGAAGTCGACCCTATTTTTGGCACGGGATTGGATAAATTGATTAAAGCCAGTTATGATTTATTAAATCTGATTACTTTTTTTACCACAGGCAAAGATGAATCCCGCGCTTGGACGACAAAACGCGATTCGACCGCGCCGGTTGCGGGCAGGGCTATACATAATGATTTCAAAGAGAAATTTATCCGCGCAGAGGTAATTAATTGGAAAGATTTATTGGATGCCGGGTCTTACGCGAACGCCCGGGCGAAAGGGTTGGTGCGGACTGAAGGCAAAGAGTATATTGTGAAGGATGGCGATGTAATAGAATTTTTAATATAAAAATTATGGAAATTAAAATTTTTTGCGCGAAAGATTGGGTTGATTATGAACTTTTAGATACCGGAGGAGGGGAAAAATTGGAAAAATTCGGTCCGTACACTTTTGTGCGTCCGTATGAGGAAGCTGTTTGGAAAAAAACTTTAAGCGGGAAGGAATGGACAAAAGCCGACGGCAAATTTTGGAGTTCTAAAACTGGAGCTGTAAAAGGGTGGAAGATGAAAAATAAAATTTCACCCAGATGGGAGTTGTCTTACAAGGGAATCAGATTTTTGGTTTCTCCTACACCCTTCAGACATTTGGGATTTTTCCCGGAACAGGCCAGCCATTGGGATTTTATAGAGAGTAAAATAAAAGAAGCCAAAAAAGAAACACAGCGACCCGTAAAATTTTTAAATTTATTCGGCTATACGGGAGTTGCCAGTTTGTTTGCATTAAGAGCGGGGGCAGAAGTCACTCATATAGACGCATCAAAACAAACAATAGAATGGGCAAAAGAAAATCAGAAAGTTTCCGGTCTGGACAATATGCCCATAAGAATTATTTGCGATGATGTTATGAAATTCATAGAACGCGAAGAAAAAAGAGGGAATAAATACGATGCCGTTATAATGGACCCGCCTAAATTCGGTCGTGGACCGAAAGGAGAAACTTGGGAAATAGAAAAAGACTTGCCGAAGCTTCTTGAATCAGCACGTAAAATTTTAAGTGATAAACCGCTTTTTATTATTTTAAATTCTTACGCTATAGATTCGTTTTCACTCTCACTTGGTTATGCTTTGGAAGATGCTATGTCCGGACTGAGCGGAAAGGTAGTATCAGGAGAACTTTGTCTACTCGAAAAATCCAATAAACGAGAAATTCCACTTTCTAATACTGCCATTTGGAACGCGCTATAGAAAGTGTCATAATACAAGTAAATAATTCTTTTAAAACTGAAAATCGGAGGATATTATGTTTTATATAATTTTGTTCCTTGGTTTATTCTACAGTAGGGAGGTTGTTGTAGTTTCGCAGGGAGGGTCGATATTAGTACCTATCAATGTGGAATATTTTAAAGATTCTCTAAAAGCCAAATTAAATACTTTTGATATGCCATTGGTTTTAAGACATGATTCCTTATTTGTTTTAGTCTCAGTGAACTTAAGTATGAAGAAAGGTAATTACACACTGAGACTATATTCAGGGAACGAGCCTATTGATTCGTTTCAGGTAGAAGTAAAAAAGGTTAAATTTCCCTTAAAATATTACAAAAGCGAGTATAAAAGCAAAACTTCCCCCAACGACACTATTGCTCAAAAATTATGGAAGAAGTATGAGAAGTTGCTCGCATCCTCTTCAGGGGAGAAGTATGCTCACATTGAGATACTTACGGACCCGCTTTCCCGGATGGTTGTCACTAGTCCTTTTGGTAAAAAAAGAATTTACACCAATAATAAAATAAGTATACACAAGGGAAACGATTTGCACGCGACGCTCCACACAGAAGTTTTTTCAGTGGGGTATGGAAAAGTTATTTGGGCAGAACAGGATACGCTTCCTGCGAATGGAGTAACGATCGTCATTGATGTGGGGGGAAATATACGATTTTATTACCTTCATTTGTCGGAAGTTTTAGTCAAAACAGGAGACACAGTCAGTGCAGGACAAATGATAGGGTATTCGGGGTCAACCGGAAATTCAGATGCTCCTCACTTGCATTTTGAAGTTCATTCAGGCGGTTCTGCTGTAGATCCTCTAAAATTTATTAATATTTTTCACTAAACTTTTAACGTCGGTTGTAACACAACCGGCGTTTATTTTTTGTCCCCTTTTTGCTATAATATTCCGGTACGGAAGCAAAACATTTAGAAAATAATAATTTAGAAATGAAAAATTACGACCACAAAAAAATTGAAAAAAAGGTTCAGAGGGAATGGGAAAAGAAAAAGATTTATCAGGCGAAAGATGGTAAAGGGAAAAAATTCTATTCTTTGATTGAATTTCCATATCCGTCCGGTGACGGACTTCACGTGGGGCATATCCGCAGCAATACCGCTATGGATATCATTTCCCGCAAACGGAGAATGGAAGGGTACAATGTGCTTTATCCTATCGGCTGGGACGCCTTCGGTCTTCCGACGGAAAATTATGCCATTAAAACCGGTAAAAAACCGGCTGTTGTCACAAAGAAAAACACTGATACGTTTCGAAAACAGCTGAAAGAAATCGGTTTTTCTTTTGATTGGTCTCGCGAAGTGAATACTACCGACCCGAAATATTATAAATGGACTCAATGGATATTTTTGCAATTTTTTAAAAAAGGTTTGGCGTATAAAGCCAAGTCTTATATAAATTGGTGCCCAAAAGACAAAATCGGTTTAGCAAATGAAGAAGCGGTAGGTGGCATTTGCGACCGTTGCGGAAGCAAGACGGAAAAAAGGGAGAAAGAACAATGGATGCTCGCTATTACAAAATATGCCGATAGGTTAGATAAAGATTTAGACCTGGTTGATTATCCGGAACGGGTAAAAACACAACAAAGAAATTGGATAGGAAAATCTGAGGGAAGTGAAATTGAATTTAAAGTTGTCGGAGGTCCGACCTCCTCCATAAAAGTTTTTACCACTCGTGCCGACACCCTTTTTGGCGCTACCTATATTGTGCTGGCGCCGGAGCATTTTTTGGTTAATGATTTAAAATTAAAAATTACAAACAAAGATGAAGTTGAAGAATATATAAAAAATGCCAGGAAAAAATCCGAGATTGAAAGAACGGCAGAGGATAAAGAAAAAACAGGAGTAGAACTCCAGGGCGTTAAAGCGATCAATCCGGCTACCAAAGAAGAAATACCAATCTGGATTGCCGATTATGTGCTTGCGGAATACGGTACGGGGGTAGTGATTGCAGTGCCGGCGCATGATGAAAGAGATTATCAATTTGCCGAAAAATATAAATTATTAATCAAATATGTTGTGAGACCAGATAATTCAGCCAATTTAACTTTTTATGGTCCACATACACTAGAAGGTATTTTAATAAACTCTGAAAAATTTAATGGATTACATTCCGAAGAAGCAATTAAAAAAATCACCGAATTTGTCGGCGGGAAAATTGTTACCAAGTTTAAATTGCGAGATTGGGTTTTTTCTAGGCAGAGATACTGGGGTGAACCGATACCGCTTGTAAACTGCGATAAATGCGGGCTTGTGCCGGTGCCGGATAAAGATTTGCCGGTGAAATTACCGGAAGTAAAAAGTTATAGGCCCACAGATACTGGGGAGTCTCCACTGGCAGGCATTTCAAAATGGGTAAATACCAAATGTCCGAAATGCGGCGGTAAAGCAAAAAGGGAAACGGACACAATGCCGAACTGGGCCGGGAGTTCTTGGTATTATCTAAGATATACAGACCCTAAAAATAACAAAGAATTTGCAAGTAATAAAAATTTAAAATATTGGACACCTGTTGATTGGTATAACGGAGGAATGGAACACACCACTCTTCATTTATTGTACTCGCGTTTTTGGCACAAATTTTTATACGACTTGAAGCTTGTGCCGACACCGGAGCCATATAAAAAAAGAACTTCTCACGGAATGATTTTAGGGGAAGGAGGAGTGAAAATGTCAAAATCGGTCGGTAATGTTGTGAATCCTGATGACATTGTAAAAACTTACGGCGCGGACACGTTGCGTATTTATGAAATGTTTATGGGACCGTTTGAAGAATCGGTAGCCTGGAGCACTGAGAGTATTATCGGTTCAAGAAGATTTATAGAACGGGTTTGGAATATGCAATATAGGGTGCAAAAAAATAAAAAATATACTGAATTTGAAATTGAAAAAGCGGTAAAGAAAGTAACGGAAGATATTGAGGAAATGAAATTTAACACGGCTATTTCAACATTAATGATTTTTACAAATGATGTTGGAAAATTAGAATTTATTTCGCAAGTTGCATATGAAAAATTCTTGCAAATTTTGGCTCCTTTTGCTCCGCATATCACGGAGGAGATATGGTCTAACTTAGGCAACAAAGAATCCATCCATCTTTCAAATTGGCCCAAATGGGATGAGAGTTTGGTAAAAGACAAGGAAATAAAAATTGCGGTGCAAATAAACGGGAAGGTGAGAACTGAAATTTTAATTCAGGCGGATGACGGAGAAGAAGAAGTAAAGAAAAAAGCCCTTGGGAATGAGACTGTTTTGAGATATATGGCGGCCGGACAGCCTAAAAAAATAATCTATATTAAAAATAGGGTTATCAACATATTAAGCTAGTTTATGTATTGTTAAATACAATACTCTTGTAGTATGATATTGGGATAAACAAAGTCGTTAAAGCTTTTATTAGTATTAATTTTTGTAATAACAAATAATATGTTATCAAATATTTTGGATAGGATTTCCTTTTGGTCGCTTTTTTTAGTAATTGTATTGTTGCCTATTTTCTTTTTGCCTTTCACTCAAATTCCGGTTGAGACTTCCAAAGGTCTGCTTTTGGTTATAGGCTTGGTAGTTTCTATTATTTTTTGGGTGGCGGCTAGATTTTCAGATGGCAAAATTACCTTGCCGAGGTCTCCGCTTTTACTTTCCGGTTTTGTCATAACTTTAATATTCCTTCTTTCTGCTTTATTTTCTTCCACCGTACAAGTTTCTCTTTTCGGCACAATGCTTGATACCGGCACTTTCTATTTTATGTTTGGGGCGTTTCTTTTGATGCTATTTTCCTCCATTATTTTTAAAGATGTAAAAAACGCGAAGAAAGTTTTCTTGGGAATAATAATATCCTCCTTGGTCTTGTTTGTGTTTCAGGCCTTGCGTCTATTTATGCCTAATTTATTATCATTCGGAGTTTTAGGCGCGCAAACTGATAATCTTTTGGGTTCCTGGAACGCATTTGGAATTTTTGCCGGGTTTGTTTCTGTTATGTCTCTCTTTGTGCTTGAATTCTTTTCAGTTTCAAAAATGATTAAATGGCTGTTAGGAATTTTGATTCTATTTTCAATCATATTGTCTGCCGCGGTCAACTTTCCGTTGGTCTGGGAACTCCTTGGAATATTTGCCTTAATTATTTTTGTTTACAAGGTTTCTTTTTCTTTTGGCAAGAAACAGGAAGAAGGCGGTGAAAAGAAGGATTTTCCGGCATTTTCTTTTGCCGTGGTTATGGTCTCGCTATTATTTTTTATGTCCGGCCAATTCATCGGGGGGATTTTGCCAAGCCGTTTAGGTTTATCAAATATTGAAATTATGCCTTCTCTTTCAGCCACGATGTCGGTGACGAAGGGAGCCATTATGAAAAGCCCTATTTTGGGTGTTGGACCAAACAAATTTGCAGATGTATGGGCGATGTACAAGTCGGGTGTCATTAACAGTACTCAGTTTTGGGATAGTTCTTTTAGTTCCGGTTCGAGTCTACTGCTGACTTTTGCTTCTACTACCGGAATTTTAGGAATTCTGGCTTGGATTATATTTTTCTTCTTATTCGTGGTTACCGGCGCAAAATATCTTTTTTCCAGTATCAAAAACAATATGAATTGGGAAGTAGTGGCGTTTTTCGTGGCTTCTCTCTATTTATTTGTTTCGTCTCTTTTTTACTCCACAGGCGGGGTCATATTCCTGTTAGCTTTTGCTTTTCTCGGAGTGTTTATAGGTTTATCTTTCAATCATCCCAACAGGGAAATTTCATTTTCGTTCTTGGATGACCCTAGAAAAAGCTTTTTCTCCATACTTCTCCTTGTGGTATTAATGATTGTTTCCGCGGCTACAGGATTCAAGTATATAGAACGTTTGGCTTCCGTTTCATATTTCGGTAAAGCGCTTTCTGCTTCGACTGTTCCGGCTGCGGAAGATTCCATCAATAAAGCTATTTCACTGTATCAGAATGATTTATATTTACGCACTTATGCGCAGGTTTATCTTGCGGATATTAATTCCATAGTTGCCAAAGGGTCCACTTCTTTATCTGACGCTGATAAGGCTAATTTACAGACGGATTTCAATCAAGCCGTAAATGGTGCTCAATTGGCCGTGTCCTATGATAATACGAATTATTTAAATTACAATTCATTAGGGGTTGTATACAATACAGTCGGATTGCTTGGCGTGAAAGATGCTTATAGTAAAGCAATTGAAGCGTACAAACAAGCTTCGGTTTTGAATCCATTAAATCCGGGTATTAAGCTTGATACGGCGCGTGTTTATTTTGCGCAAGGGGATACAGCTAACGCAATGGATTACGCAAAACAAGCTCTTTCTCTGAAATCGGATTATTTAGACGGGTTAGTCACTCTTTCTCAGATAGAAAAGAGCGCTGGCAACAACACTGATGCTCTATCTTACGCCCAAACGGCTCTTTCTCTCGCTCCGGACAATAAAGATTTAATACAATACGTTAATTCTCTAAAAAGCGGAAGCTCAATTGCTCCTTCTAATCCTTCTACTTCCACAAGTACTAAAAAGAAATAATAGAGGCTAATTAAATAAAGATGCAGAAAATCTTGAGAATTTTCAGTAAAGAATATGGAAATGTAAATCAAGCGGCTTTTCTGATGGCTCTCTTTACCGTGCTCTCTCAAGTGCTAGCGCTTTTTCGTGATAGAAATATTGCGCACTTTATAGGTCCCTCGCCGCAACTTGACGCTTATTATGCCGCTTTTCGGGTACCGGACCTTGTTTTTGTTTGTATTGCGTCTCTGGCTTCTATTACTGTTTTAATTCCTTTTATTTCAGCCAAAATGTCCGGAGAAAAAGTGACTAAAGAAGCGGAGAATCTTTTGAGCGACGTCTTTACTGTTTTTTTCGGCGGGATGGTGCTTGTTTCTGTTGTCCTTTTTTTTCTGATGCCTCACTTGATTTTCTTTATTGCTCCAGGTTTTACCCCTGAATTGCAATTAAAAACAGTTGAACTTTCCCGCATAATGCTGCTCTCGCCAATTTTAATGGGCCTATCAAATCTTTTTGGCACGATTACTCAGCTTTTTCATAAATTTTTTATTTATTCTTTAAGTCCGATTCTTTATAATATCGGCATTATTATTGGTGTTATATTTCTTTATCCCATTTGGGGAATTTCCGGAGTAGCTTTTGGTGTAGTATTTGGCGCTTTTATGCATTTTAGCATACAAGCGATAGCATCGCATGGCTGCGGTTTCACTCCTAAATTTTCTTTCGCTATCAATTTTAACGATATTAAAAGGGTAACCATCACTTCGCTTCCGAGAACTTTAGGTCTTGCTTTTAACAATATGGCTGAGATATCTATGACCTTTTTTGCTTCTTTTTTAGCCATAGGTTCCGTTTCTATATTTAATTTTTCTTTCAATCTTCAATCCGTCCCGCTTGGTATCATCGGCGTTTCTTACGCGGTGGCGGCCTTTCCGACTCTGGCGCGGTCTATTTCGGAGGGCAGACATGACCACTTTAATGAACACTTAAAAGCTTCCGCCCGGTCCATAGTTTTTTGGTCTATTCCGGCCACTTTTCTTTTTATTGTGCTTCGGGCGCAGATTGTGCGTGTCATCTTAGGCTCCGGTTCTTTTTCCTGGAACGACACCCGTTTGGCTGCAGCTTGCTTGGCTATTTTCTCCGTCTCAGTCTTAGCCCAAGGAATGATACTGCTTGTCTCGCGCGCTTATTATGCCAAAGGGGATACCAAGCGTCCGCTCATTCTTAATTTTATATGTTCTATTTTAATTATCCTTTTTGCCTACTTACTTATGAGAATTTTTGAAAACTTTCCCTTTTTTCGATATTTTATGGAATCCTTGCTTAAAGTGAATGACATACCCGGTACGGAAGTTTTAATGCTACCGCTTGCTTATTCTCTGGGCACTATTCTTAACTTTGTCTTGCATTGGGTTTATGTGAAAAGAGATTTTATGCCCAAAGAATCATTCATCGCCAAAACTTTTTTTCAAAGCGTGGGCGCTTCTTTCTTCCTCGGTCTTGTTTCCTATCTTAGCCTGAATGTTCTTTCTCCAATTTTCGGCACTACCACTTTCTGGGGAGTATTTTTGCAGGGATTTATTTCCGGAATCTTGGGTATTTGCGCTGCTATCTTGATATTATATCTTTTGAAAAATGAAGAGTTGAAAGAAATTATAGAAACCCTTAAAACCAAATTCTGGCGCACAAAAATTATTATTTCTCCGCAGGAACAGCTTTAATAACTTCCCCCACACCTGGTGTGAGGGAAAGAGTTCTGTTATATTTAAACGATGGATTTAAAACATATCAGAAACTTTTCTATAATTGCTCATATTGACCACGGCAAAAGCACTTTGGCGGACAGGATGCTTGAAATTACGCATACTATTCCGGAGCGTAAAATGCGCGACCAAGTGCTTGATTCTATGGAGCTTGAACGTGAACGCGGAATTACCATCAAAATGCAGCCTGTCAGGATGGAATATACGCCGAGTGACGAAGGTCGGACCTCCTCCAAGCTTGGAGGAGGTCCGACCTTCGTCTTGAACCTTATTGATACTCCCGGCCACATAGACTTCTCTTATGAGGTTTCAAGGGCTCTAAAGGCCGTAGAGGGCTCTATTTTACTGGTTGATGCAACACAGGGGGTGCAGGCGCAAACGCTTACTACGCTTAATATGGCGCGTGAAGGAGGCCTTAAAATCATCCCTGTGCTTTCCAAGATAGATTCGCCGCTGGCTAGGGTAGATGAGGTAAAAAAGGAAGTCATAGAACTTTTAAATTGCGCTCCTGATGAAATACTTTT
>CAYPAN010000003.1:0-2941 GCA_964408725.1 uncultured Candidatus Saccharibacteria bacterium | reverse complement strand
GAAGACGCGGATGATTTTCTGGAACTCAAATTATCCTTGGGCAAATTGAAGCTTTCCGATTCGTCTTTTTCTTATGAAGAAGAATCAAGCGGCTCCTTGGGGCGTGGTTTCCGCTGCGGTTTCCTGGGAATGCTCCATTTGGAAATTATCACAGAAAGATTGAAGCGGGAATTTAATTTGAAGTTGGTTATAACCACCCCTTCTATCACTTACGAAGTGAAGATGCGAAACGGAAAAAGAGAAAAAATCTATTCGCCATATTTTTTCCCGGATGACGGCAACATAGAAACCGTTCTTGAACCCTGGGTTAAACTGAAAATAATTTCTCCGGCAAAATATCTGGGCGGCATTATGCAGCTTCTTTTTGACCATGAAGCGGAAATAGGCGAGACGGACAATTTTGGCAATAATCGTTCATCTATGTCCGTCAAAATGCCGCTTCGCGAGCTTATGCGCAATTTTTTTGATGAATTAAAAAGTGTCTCCTCCGGTTATGGGTCAATATCTTATGAAATAGAAGGTATGCGTGAGGCAAATGTTACCCGGCTGGACCTTTTAGTGGCTGATGAAATTGTGCCGGCTTTTTCCAGAGTTGTAGCTAAAAAGAGAGTGGAAGAGGAAGCGGAGAAGGCGGTTGTAAAATTGGAAAGCATATTACCCAGGCAAATGTTCACTTTAAAAATACAAGGTAAAGCCTTGGGGCGTATCATCTCTTCCCGCACCATCTCCGGTATGAAAAAGGACGTTACCCAGCATATGTATGGGGGCGATATAACCCGTAAAATGAAGCTTCGCGAAAAGCAAAAGAAAGGCAAAAAGAAAATGAAAGAACGCGGAAGAGTAAATATTCCGCAAGATGTTTTCTTAAAAATGATGCGCGGAGGAAATAACTGATTTATCTTGGCTGGAAAGACGGCAAGTAAAGCAGAATCATACCCAAGACCATTAAAATGGAAATTATCATCCAAATTACCTGTATTTTCTTTTGGTGTTTTTTATTGAAAAACATGCGATAATAATACCATATTATGAGAAGTTTTCAACAAAAAGGAAAGTTGAAGAATATTGTCCAGTCAAAAGTTTTTTTGATATTTTTAGGAATTGTGATATTGGCTTTTATTTATAGTATGTTTGGTTTTGTTAGTAAGATGGAAGAAACTGGCAGAAATAAGAAAATAGTGGAAGATAAAGTCGCCGAACTCCAAAAATCAAAAGAAAAATTGAGTTCGGATATCACTAGCCTCCAAACACAAAAAGGAGTGGAAGAAGATATCAGGGAAAAATTCGGTTTGGCCAAAGAAGGAGAAAGTATGATTATGATTACGGATGACAATACCAGTACACCAACTAAAAGTGAAAATTCTTCGGGCTTTTTTTCTTTTTTTAAAAATTTATTTAAATAATGTGATATAATTAAATTATGAAAATAGCATTTTTTGAAGTGTTTGATTCTGAACAAGAAATTCTTGAGAAGTTTTTACCAAATAATGACGCATTTTATTTTAAAGAAAAATTGAATGATAAAAATATTTATCAGGCAAGAGAAGCTGAAATTATTTCTGTTTTTACTGATTCGCTGATTAAAAAAGATGTTATTGATTTATTGCCGAATCTAAAATTTATAAACACAAGCTCTACAGGTTTTGACCATATTGATGTAGCTTATGCTAATACTAAAGGTATAAAAGTTTGCAATGTGCCGGCTTACGGCTCGGAGACGGTGGCGGAATTCGTATTTGCTTTGATTTTAACTTTATCAAGAAAAGTCCGGGAAGCAGCTAGTGCTTTGAAAGAAAATGGAGATTTTTCTATACCCAAAGGTGTGCAGGGTTTTGACTTAAATAATAAAACATTGGGAGTCATAGGTACCGGTAAAATCTGTAAAAATGTAGTTCATATTGCTCGCGGTTTCGGTATGAATGTAATAGCTTATGATTTGTATCCGGATTTAGAGTTTGCTAAAGCGAATAATTTTATATATAAAAGTCTGACGGAAGTTTTATCACAGTCTGATATTGTCACTTTGCATGCTCCTTATACCAAGGAAAATCATCATTTGATAAATAAAGATAATATTTCAAAAATGAAAAAAGGCATTTATTTTATTAATACAGCCCGTGGAGAGCTTGTTGAGACTGAAGCACTTGTTTCTGCTCTGCGTGACGGAGTGATTGCCGGAGCGGGTTTGGATGTTTTGGAGGGGGAAAGGGGATTCAAAAAAGGTGATGATATTCCTATGCTTGACATGCCAAATGTTATTATGACTCCTCATATTGCCTTTAATACTAAAGAAGCTGAAGCTAGGATTATACAAACCACGATTGACAACATTAGTGGATTTATATCCGGTAATCCAATAAATTTAGTTAAATAAAATGAATGGAGGACTGATTAAAAATTTTGATGAACTTGCGACTACTCCGAATCGTAAAATTACGCTCCAAATAATGGAATCCGGGCTTAATGCTATCAATACGGAGAAAGTTGTTGATTCTTCAGTGTCTGTTGTGGGGAATATTTTATTTGTGAAAGGGAAGCCCTTCAATCTGGTTAAACATAAAAATATAAAGGTTGTCGGTTTTGGCAAATCTTCTTGCGATGCGGCATTGGCTTTAGAGAATATTTTAGGGGCTAGAATTAAGAGCGGAGCGGTTATCGGACTTCACAAAGTTCCCACCAAATATATTGAAACTTTTGCCGGCACGCATCCAAAACCATCTGAAGCTAATGTAAAAGCCGGCAAGAAAATATATGAAATTATAAAAAGTTCAGCCGAAGACGACTTGATTATTGTTCTTGTTTCCGGGGGAGGTTCTGCGCTTCTTTGTTATGGAGAAGAAGAATTAGGAGAAGAGATAAAACTTTATGATGGTTTTTTGAAATCTGGCAAAACAATAGATGAGATGAATACAGTCAGGAAGCACTTGTCATCGTTTAAAGG
>CAYPAN010000002.1:0-38730 GCA_964408725.1 uncultured Candidatus Saccharibacteria bacterium | reverse complement strand
GGACAGAATGCTGGATATGGGATTCCGGGATGATATGGTTTTTATTCTAGGAAAAGTTCCAAAAGAAAAACGCCAGACTCTTTTCTTCTCGGCCACGCTTTCTCCGGAAGTTAAAAAATTAACCACAGAATTTTTAAAAGACCCTGTATTTATTTCTGTGATTTCCGGCGAGACGGCAAAAAATATAGACCAAGACATTATCCGTACCAGAAGCAAAGAGGAAAAACTTGATAAACTTTATGAAGTTTTAAAGAGGGAAGGTTCAAACAAAGTTTTAATTTTTAGAGAAATGAAACACAGTGTGGATGCTCTTACTAAAGACCTGACCCGTTTGGGGTTTAAGGTGGGTTGTATTCATGGCGATAAGAGAAGCCGGGAACGCATTCGCACCTTGGATTTATTCAAGAAAGACCATATCAATATATTGATAGCCACGGATGTCGCCGCCCGCGGATTGGATATTCCGGATGTCACCCATGTCATCAACTATGATGTTCCCCAAACCTATGATACCTACGTGCACCGCATCGGCCGCACCGGCCGTTCCGGCAAAAAGGGAATTGCATTGACGTTTGTATAGATACAACTTGCTTTGTATAAAGGTGAATCATATAATAAAAACATTATTAGTTTAAACGAATATAAAGGAATGAATCAGCCATCTATTTTTCAAGCGCAATACCCATTAAGTCCAAGGAAATTTTGGAAGAAAATATTTGGGGCGATTTTTTCCAGAGCTATTTTTGTTTATTTAATAGTGGCGGTATTTTTCTTGATATCATATTACAATAGCTCCTCTAATCTTAATGATATTGGAGGTTTGCAAACCATTGCTATTGCAATACTTGGTTTAATTGTTGTTTTTTTACTTTTATATCCTTTTTATGTAAAAACTTACATTAAAAGGTATTATTACGATTGTGGAGACCAGTTTATTACTATCAAAAAAGGTGTTTTTGCTCCAACGGAGATTCATGTTCAATATCAAAAAATTCAAGATGTTTATGTAGATCAAGACATTCTTGATCGCATGATGGGTCTATACGATGTCCATATTGCCAGCGCAACAGTAACATCTGGGATAGAAGCTCATATTGACGGGGTTAACGCAGAAGTTGCTGAAAATTTGAAAAATATAATTCTTGCAAAAATTCACGGCGCAAGTAACGTTTCTAATCAACCTCAGGTTTCTTCATCAACTCCACAGAAGCCACAATCAAATGTGGCACAATTTAATCAAAAAATTTCTAGTGATACTTATCCAATAAGTAAAAAATGGGTATGGTCTTCTTTTATTTCAGCAATATTTTTTTCTATTTTTATTGTGATTTTTTTAGCGATATTTTTTATAAGGATAATAGTTGATTCATCTAATATAAATTACGCGATTTTTCCCTTACTTCTATTATTGTTCTTGGTGATATTTTTTATAAAAATTGTTGTTACGTTTGTTTGGAAAAAAAATTACTATTTTGAATTTTTACCTGATTATGTATTACTACGTACTGGAGTTTTCAGTAGGCAAGAAAACCACTTGCCATATAAGTCCATACAGAACATTTTAAATAAACAGTCTGTTTTAGACAGAATACTTGGATTGGGGACGGTAGTGATTCAAAATGCTGCACAGCAAATGGTTCAATCTTCTCGTGGAAGGGGTACGGTTGTTGAGTCTGGTATATCTATCGTTTGGCAGCCAAAAGAAAAAGCGGAAGAACTGAACAATATATTAAATGGTATTGTGAATAAAATAAATCCTCAGAATTCAAGCAATATGATGGGATTATAATAATATAAAAAATCCCCATAAGGGGATTTTTTGAGAGTTTTTATTTTGCTTTTACTAGTCCGGCCTTAAGGAGAGTTTTGTAGATGCCGTTTTTTTTGATGGTGCGCATACCGCGGGTGGAAACTTCTATATTGACGGATTTGTTAAGTTCGGGCACAAAAATCTTCTTCTTCTGAAGATTTGGGTATTTTCGCACCTGTCCGGTCGGGTTGAATTTGGTGGCGCGGGTTCTATTGGAGTATCCGCCTCCAATGATTGAACCTTTTTTTGTTATTGCGCATACTTTTACCATAGTTTTTTTATGCTATCATAGAAGAGGCCCATTCGCAACTTTTAATTTATATGGATACAATATTTTATATAGTCATACTTATAATGTCCGTGGTGATTCACGAAGTGTCTCACGGTTTTGTCGCGCTCCGTTTCGGCGACAAAACAGCCCTTTATGCCGGACGTCTGACTCTTAATCCTCTTAAGCATCTGGATATTTTTGGTTCTATAATTTTACCGGCGTTTTTAGTTTTAACTCATTCTCCTTTTTTATTCGGCTGGGCAAAACCCGTGCCGTATAATCCGAATAATCTTACCAACAAAAAATGGGGAACCGTGGCTGTCGCTTCAGCCGGAATTTTAGCCAATCTCTTTATTGCTGTTTTCTTCGGACTTATCTTGCGTTTTTCCATAAACAGCGCCGTTTCAGTCAATTTTGTTTCTATAATTTCTTCAATTATTCTGGTTAATTTGGGGTTGGCGATTTTCAATCTGGTGCCCATACCGCCGCTTGACGGCTCCAAAATACTTTTTTCGCTTCTGCCTAATTATCTTTATAGAACCATCTCTTTCTTGGAACAATATCAGCTTGTTTTAATTGTTATTTTCATAGTTTTTTTCGCTGATTATCTGTACCCAATACTGACTTTTCTGTTTCACCTGATTACCGGACTTGCGCTTTGACGTTTTACGAAAAAGCGTATATTTGCAATTTTTACCGGTTTATATTATATTATTGCAATAGTTCTAATGGTCCTTATGGGGGCTATTTTGTTTAGATATGCCGACAATCAACCAATTAATCAAGAAAAATAGAGTTAAAGCTCACCCGAAATCAAAAACAGTGGCTTTAGCGCGAGGATTCAATGTCCTAAAGAACAGACCGGTTTTTTTCCCGGCTCCGTTTAAACGCGGCGTTTGCACCAAAGTTTCAACCACTACACCCAAGAAACCAAACTCCGCTCTCCGAAAAATCGCCAGAGTGCGTTTGACCAACGGTATGGAGGTTACAGCTTATATTCCGGGAGAAGGGCACAATTTACAGGAACACTCAGTAGTGATGCTTCGTGGCGGACGCGTGAAAGACTTAATCGGAGTCAGATATCACATCGTGCGCGGAGTGCTCGATACCCAGGGAGTTGAGAAGAGGAGACAAGGCAGGTCTCTCTATGGAAACAAGCGACCGAAAGAAGCCAAGAAATAAAAATTTATGCGACGCAAAATAAACAACAGAAACATAGTCAAGCCCGATTTTATTTACAATTCCCAAAAATTGGAGAAATTTATTAATTACATTATGTGGTCCGGGAAAAAAGAAACGGCCAGGAAAGTAATGTATAAAGCTTTTGATATTATTAAAGAAAAGACAGGTAACCCGAATCCGCTTGAGATTTTTGACTTGGCGATGAAAAACGCCGGGCCTCTCACCGAAGTGCGTTCAAAGCGTATCGGAGGAGCGAATTATCAGGTGCCAAGAGAAGTCCGACCTGAACGAAGACTTGCGCTCGCTATGCGCTGGATTCGCGATGCCGCCCGCAAAAGTAAAGGACGCCCAATGCATTTAAAACTCGCTGATGAATTAATTGCCGCTTCAAAAAACGAAGGTTCGGCTATTAAAAAGAAAGAAGATACTCATAAGATGGCTGAAGCAAACAAAGCTTTTGCCCATTTTGCCTGGTAATAGAAATATATGGAAAGAGATTACCCACTGGAAAAGGTCAGGAATATTGGAATTATTGCGCATATAGATGCGGGCAAAACGACTACCACGGAGCGTGTGCTTTTTTATACCGGTGTGTCGCACAAAATTGGGGAAGTGCACGACGGCGACACTACCACTGACTGGATGGAACAAGAACGTGAACGCGGCATTACCATAACTTCTGCCGCAGTCACTTGTTTTTGGACGCCGACTTACGCAGGTATAGATAAGAGCAAGAAATGCCGTTTCAATATAATAGATACTCCGGGGCACATTGATTTTACAGTTGAAGTGAAACGTTCCCTTCGCGTGCTTGACGGCGCGGTTGTTGTTTTTGATGGAGTTGCAGGAGTAGAGCCACAATCCGAGACAAACTGGCGTTATGCCGATGAAGCTAAAGTTCCACGCATTTGTTTTGTCAATAAATTAGACAGGACTGGCGCCTCTTTTGAACATTCTTATGCCACAATTTTGGACCGTCTTACAAAGAATGCCGTTCGTATGCAGATTCCCGTCGGACTGGAAGAGAAACACGAAGGCGTGGTGGATTTGCTTACCATGAAAGCATTTTACTTTGAAGGAGAGATGGGAAATAAAGTTATTGAAAAAGAAATTCCGGAAAATTTAAAAGCGGAAGCCCTGAAATATCACAGTGAATTGATTGAAAAAATTGTGGAGCAGGATGATATCACCTTGAATGAATATTTGGAAGGAAAAATCCCTGATATGGCTACACTGAAAAAACTTTTAAGAAAAGGAGTCATAGCCAATGAAATTTTCCCGGTTTATGCCGGTTCCGCTTTAAAAAATAAAGGAGTGCAGTTGGTGCTTGACGGCGTGGTGGATTACCTACCTTCACCTCTTGATATTCCTCCTATAACAGGCACGGACCCGGACAATAATGATGAGCCCATTGTCAGGCACGCTTCAGACGATGAACCTTTTTCCGCTCTCGCATTCAAAGTCGCCACCGACCCGTTTGTCGGCCAACTTATTTTCTTCAGAGTTTATTCCGGCACACTAACCGCCGGTTCTTATATTTATAATCCCAGGACCAGAAACAAAGAACGTATTGGCAGAATATTGCGTATGCATGCCAACGACAGGGAAGAAATGAAAAAAGTTTTTGCCGGAGAAATCGCGGCCGCCGTCGGACTGAAAGATACCATTACGTCTGATACTATCTGCGACGAAGAACACCCTATTGAATTAGATAGAATAATTTTCCCTGAACCTGTTATTCAGCTGCGTATTGAGCCAAAGACAAAAGCGGATCAGGAAAAAATGGGTATGGCTTTGAACCGCCTGGCCCAGGAAGACCCTACTTTCAGGGTTTCCACCGACCAGGAAACCGGGGAAACGATTATCGCCGGAATGGGAGAGCTTCATCTTGAAATTATAGTTGACCGTATGAAAAGAGAATTTACCGTGGAGGCCAATGTCGGCAAACCGCAAGTAGCTTACAGAGAGACTATTACCGGTACGTCGGAAGCAGAAGGAAAATATATAAAACAATCCGGCGGACGCGGAAACTATGGTCATGTCAAAATCAACGTTAAACCCATGGCAGTGTTGTCCAAGGAAGAGTTGGAAGATTTGCCTAAGAATACAAAGAGAGCCAATGGATTTGAATTTATAAACACAATCAAGGGAGGCGTAATTCCGCAGGAATATATCGCGCCCTGTGAAAAGGGTTTCAGAGAAGGGCTGGACCGCGGAGTATTGGCCGGATTTAAAATGGTTAATGTTTCGGTCGAACTTTGGGATGGTAGTTATCACGAAGTTGACTCAAACGAAATGGCTTTCAAAATCGCAGCTTCTATGGCTGTGCAGGATGCCTGTAGACGCGCGAAACCGGTAATTTTGGAACCTATGATGAAAGTTGAAGTTGTCACTCCGGAGAAATTCATGGGAGACGTCACAGGCAACCTTTCTTCCAAGCGTGGACTGATAGAAGGAATGGAAGACCGTGGAATGAATAAAGTATTGCGCGCTATCGTTCCTCTTTCCGAAATGTTCGGGTACATGACGGGGCTTCGCTCTATGACCGAAGGCCGCGCGTCTTTCACTATGGAATTTTTACGCTACGACATTGTGCCTAACAATGTTGCCGAGACTATTATTGCCGCGAGAAAATAAATAAAAGGTTTTTTGCCCTAATTTTGCAAAAGTGATAAGCTTTTTTATATGTCGCTTCAAAGAATTCCCGGGCTTATTGATGTCCATGTGCATTTGCGCGAGCCGGGAGCTACGCATAAAGAAGATTTTTATACCGGAAGCCGCGCGGCTATCGCCGGCGGGTTCACTTTCATTATTGATATGCCCAATAACCCTTTGCCGACCATCTCCAAAGAGCGATTGGATGAAAAAATAAGACTCTCAAAAAAAGCACTTTGTGATATTGGTTTTCATTTTGGCACCGATGGTAAAAATATAAGCGAGTTTAAAAATGCTTGGGAATCACCCTATGTATATGGCCTAAAAATTTATTGCAACCACACTACCGGAGAGATGCTTATTGAATACGAAACCTTGCTTGATAAAGTTTTTTCCGCTTGGAATTCGGCAAAACCAATTTTAGTTCACGCCGAAGGTCCACAATTAGTAACGGCGCTTTTTCTTGCGCAGAAATACGATAGAAGAATCCACGTATGCCATATATCACAAGCTACTGAGGTAGAATTAGTAAGAGAAGCCAAGAAAAAAGGACAGAAAGTGACTGCCGGTGTCACACCGCACCATTTGTATTTTACCGAAGATGCCGTTTTGAAAATGAAAGGGTATGCCATGATGAAGCCGCCGCTTGGCGCGGAATCCGACAGAGAAGCATTATGGGCAGGACTTAAAGACGGCACTATTGATATTGTTGAAACCGACCACGCTCCGCATACTAAAGAAGAAAAAGAAAAAACCCCGCTGGCTTTTGGCGTGCCCGGGCTTGAGACCGCCTTAGGGCTTATGTATAGAGCAGTGAAAGACGGACATATTACAAAAGATGACGTGCTAAAATTTTTATATACAAACCCAAAAAATATTTTCAATGTTCTGGAACAACCTGATACTTATATGGAAGTTGACCCTGATTTGGCCTATGTGGCGGGAGAGAATGGGTATGAGACAAAATGTGGCTGGTCGCCGTTTGATGGTATGACCCTTTATGGCAGACCCAAGACGGTAGTTGTAAAAGGTAAGAAAATTTTAGAGAATGGTAAAATAATTGCTTAAAAAAATATGAACACGCCATTTTATAACCCAGAGAAATCATATGAAGAGAATTTTAAGGATGGACCGTTCGGCGCTTTTGCCGAAATACCAAAGGGCAAGGACTCTCCTTCTCCTTCGGAGAAGAAAAGCCCTTCCCTTAAATATGATTTTCTTGATTTAAAAATAAATTCTCCTTTTGGCATTCCGGCCGGACCGCTTTTGAATTCCAACTTTTGCCGAGGCGCTTTTCAAAAAGGTTTTGATATTTGCGTTTACAAGACCGTCCGGTCTGCGTCGTTCCCGTGTCATCCGTATCCGAATGTTCTCTCTGTAAAAGTAGAAGGAGATTTAACTTACGAAAAGGCGCAAAGTAAATTGGTTGCGGACAATAATTATTCCGAACCGATTTCCATTACCAATTCTTTCGGAGTGCCTTCCAAAGACCCGAAAGTTTGGCAGGAAGACGTGAAAAAAGCTGTTTCTTATGCCGGATCCGGACAAGTTTTGATTTTAAGTTTTATGGGCACGGTTAAAGAAAATCAAACAGCGGAAGAATTTATAGCCGATTACGTGTTGGCGGCAGGCCAAGCCTTAAAAACAGGAGCAAAAGTATTGGAGACAAATTTATCTTGTCCGAATATCGGCAATGAAGGATTGGTTTGCTATAACCTGGATATGACGGAAAGAATTTGTCGGGCTATCAGGAAAGAAATCGGAAACACTCCGCTTATTCTAAAGGTTGGTTATTATAAAAATGACGCGGATATAGAAAAGTTGGCAAATATTGCATCAAGATATGCGCAGGCGATTTCCGCTATCAATACAATCTCTGTGGAAGTGGTGGATAAAGAGGGCAACCAAGCTCTGCCGGGGAAAAATAGACTGCGTTCCGGTGTATGCGGAGCATCCATAAAGTGGGCGGGTCTTGAAATGGTAAAAAAATTAAATAAAATCAGGGAAAAAATCGGGGCAGATTTTAAAATTATCGGAGTCGGAGGGGTTATGACACCAGAGGATTTTTTTGAGTACAAAAGTGCCGGAGCGGACTTTGTAATGTCGGCTACCGGAGCGATGTGGAACCCTTATCTTGCCAAGGAGATAAAGGAAAAGCTAAGATAACGATATGAATAATGAGGTTATTGATATATTGAAAAAAGTCGGCGCGATATTGCAAAACGGACACTTTGTGGGTACTTCAGGATTGCATTTTGACACATACGTGAACAAGGATTTTTTATATCCGCATACGGAAGAAACATCTCGTGTGTGCAGGCTGTTGGCGGAAAAATATAAGGATAAAAATATTGAAGTCGTGGTCGGTCCCGCTTTGGGCGGAATCATTCTATCGCAGTGGACGGCTTTTCACTTAAGCAATCTTTGCGGCAGGGAAGTGTTGGGAGTTTACACTGAAAAATCCGAGGATGGCGGCCAAATTTTTACCCGCGGGTATGAAAATTTTGTAAAAGGAAAAAGAGCGCTTATCGTGGAAGATATTGTCACGACCGGCGGCTCAATGTTAAAAAGCGCGAAAGCGGTGGAAAATGCGGGAGGAATTTTAATATCCGCTTGCGCGATGGTGAATAAGAATAAAGATTTGAATTCCGACACGCTTGATATCCCTTTTGATTTTCTTTCCGAGCTTTACGTCACTACTTATGAAGCCCAAAATTGTCCATTTTGTAAAAAAAATGTGCCAATAAATACCAAAGTCGGGCACGGGAAAGAAATTTTTAGAGAAAAATAAATAAAAATGATTATAGATAAGTACAATAAAAGAGCCAATAAAATAAATTCACTTCTTTGCGTGGGTTTGGATTCCGATTTTGCCAAAATTCCAAAACGATTTTTGAAACTCAAATTTCCGCAGTTTGAATTTAATAAATGGATTATCAAAGAAACGAATGAATATACAGCCGCTTATAAGCCAAATAGCGCCTTTTATGAAGCTCGCGGCGACAAAGGCATAAAAGAGCTGAAAATGACAATGGAATATTTAAATAAAAATCATCCGGATATTTTTACGATTCTTGACGCCAAAAGAGCGGACATTGGCAATACGAACAATGGTTATGTATCAGCAATTTTTGATTGGCTAAATTTTGATGCAATTACTCTGCATCCATACTTGGGAAAAGAAGCCCTGCAGCCATTTTTAGACAGAAAAGATAAGAGCTGCATTATTCTTTGCCGGACTTCAAACATCGGGGCGGGAGAATTGCAGGATTTAAAAATAAAAGGAAAAACAATCTGGCAAATTGTGGCTGAAAAAGTTTTCAAGAATTGGAATAAAAATAAAAATTGCATGCTTGTCGTAGGCGCGACTTATCCGGAAGAAATGAAGAAAATTCGCTCTATCGTTGGGGATATGACTTTTCTGGTTCCTGGTATAGGCGCGCAAGGAGGGGATATTAAATCTGTTATGAAAGCAGGCCTAAATAAAGAGGGTTTGGGACTCATCATGAATTCTTCTCGCGGCATAATTTTTGGCAGTAGTCCAAAGGAGGAAGCAAAAAAGCTTTATGAAGAAATAGAGAAATATAGATAATTATGATAGAATATAGATTATGGGAGAATCAGGACCGCCACAAATAGGAAAGAGGACAGAAACAGAAGAAACGTGGAACAAAAATGTTCTCGTGGCTGATGACACAAAGGCAATGTTGTCTATGACTGCCACGATTCTAAAAATTTTAGGCTGTACTGTAGAGACGGTAGAGAATGGACAAGAACTTATGGATAGATTAGCTACTGCAAAACCTGGGGAGTTTGGTCTTGTGATTACTGACATAGAAATGCCTAAAATGGATGGTATGCAAGCGCTTGCCAAGATTCGCGCAGATAATAATCTTAAACAATTACACGTAATTGTGTATTCGGGAGATATTAGCAACGAAATTAGAAACAAGAAAATCGTTGATGATTCAGGCGCCGTGTACCTTGCAAAACCCTTCTCTGTAAATCAACTTTCTGAGGCGATAGAAAAATCCCTTAAAATTTGACAATGTTTTATAATTTGCTACTATACTAACAACTGCACTTTCTGCAGTTTTTATATTGCATTTTTATTATTAGTTTAATTTAATCCGCCAGAAAGGCGGACAAGTTAGTAATTAAGCCTTAGCAACTGGTTCTCGTATGTTAAGTTTTAACTATTAATCGTACAAGTTTTATGGCAGAAGAATTTAAAAGAGACAGACCGCACATAAACGTCGGTACTATCGGTCACGTTGACCATGGTAAGACCACTTTAACTGCGGCAATACTTCATGTGCTTAATATGGCTGGTAAAACAGTCAGACTTCGCGGCGTTGACCAAATCGACAATGCTCCTGAAGAGAAAGCCCGTGGAATCACCATTAACATTTCCCACAACGAGTATTCAACGGATGCAAGACACTACGCGCACATTGATGCTCCCGGACACGCTGACTACATCAAAAATATGATTACCGGTGCCGCCCAGATGGATGGCGCTATTCTTGTGGTTGCCGCGACTGACGGGGCTATGCCTCAGACCCGCGAACACGTCCTGCTTGCGAAGCAAGTCGGTGTGCCAAAGATAATCGTATTCCTAAACAAGTGCGATATGGTTGATGATAAAGAAATGATTGACTTGGTTGAGGAGGAGATTCGTGAACTTTTGACAAAACAAGGTTTTGACGGCGCAGGCGCCCCGGTTATCCGTGGTTCCGCCCTTAAAGCTCTTGAATCAAAGTCTATCGATGACCCGTGGGCAAAGAAAATTCTTGAACTTACTGATGCCCTTGATACTTATATTCCGATTCCAGTGCGAGATATTTCCAAGCCTTTCCTTATGCCTGTTGAAGACATATTTTCGATTGAAGGCCGCGGCACAGTTGTCACCGGAAAGATTGAAAGAGGCGTGATAAAAGTTGATGAAGAAGTGGAAATCGTCGGAATAAAGCCTACCCAGAAATCAACCGTCACGGGTATTGAAATGTTCAACAAGAATCTTAAAGAAGGTATGGCCGGAGACAATGCCGGTGTATTGCTTCGCGGTTTGAAGAAAGAAGATGTCACTCGAGGACAAGTCTTGGCAAAGCCTGGCACAGTTACTCCGCACGACCACTTTACCTGCGAAATATATGTTTTGAAGAAAGAAGAAGGCGGACGTCATACTCCATTTTTCAAAGGTTACAAGCCTCAATTTTATATTCGCACCACGGATGTTACAGGCGATGTCACTTTAGCTGAAGGAGTGGAAATGGTTATGCCCGGAGATACAGTAAAAATAACGGTTAAATTGGTTACACCAGTTGCCCTTGAAGAGGCACAAAGATTTGCCATTCGTGAAGGAGGCAAGACAGTTGGCGCGGGAGTGGTCACTAAAATTTTGGGTTAGATTTGATAAAATTGCATGGCAACTAAAGAATTAAAAACAAAAAAGCCGAAAGCTTTGTCTGAAAAGAAAGTTTCCGTCAAAAACGGGTCCGTTTCAAGCGAAAAGAAAGTTTCTTCTAAGAAAGAGAAGAAACTTGTCCATGCTAGCGGGGAAGAAAGCAAAGTAATACTTCGCATACGTGTACGAGCGTATGAGAGTAAGATTTTGGATAGCTCCGTAAAACAAATTATAGACACGGCTATGCGCTATGATGCGGAAATTGTAGGTCCGGTGCCGTTGCCCACAGAGATAAAAAAATATACGGTTAATCGCGCGTCTTTTATTTATAAAAATACGCGGGAACAGTTTGAGATTCGGGTTCATAAAAGACTTATTGATATTATAAATCCAAACGCGAAAACGGTTGAAGCTCTTACTAACTTATCTCTTCCTTCCGGAGTTGATATTGACGTCAAGATGCTGTAGAAGCAATAAAATAGCTACTATGAAATTCATTCTTGGAAAAAAAGAGAATATGACTGAGTATTTTTCTCCCGAGGGGCAGATTTTTCCGGTGACCGTCGTTAAAGCAGGACCGGTGACTGTAACTAAAGTTTTTGAGAAATCTAAAGATGGTTATAGCGCCGTGCAGGTGGGTTTTGGTGTTCAAAAAGAAAGTAGGGTTACCAAAGGAGAAAGAGGAGCTATGAAAGGAGCTTTTTATAAAACTCTGAAAGAATTCAGATTAAAACCCGGAGATACGAATGATGTTAAAGAGGGAGACGTCATTGATATTTCCGCTTTTTCTTTAGGTGATAAGCTTCAAGTTTCAAGTATTTCCAAGGGTAAGGGTTTCCAAGGCGTTGTGAAGCGCCATGGTTTTCACGGAGGTCCGCGAACGCACGGTCAAAAGCATTCTGAAAGAGAGCCCGGTTCTATCGGCGGAGGGTTGCGCACGCATGTGCCTAAAGGAATGAGAATGGCTGGCAGAACAGGTAGCGACCGTATCACGCAGAAGAATTTAAAAGTTGTTTTTTTGGATAAAGAAAATGATTTGATGCTTATAAAAGGGGCGATAGCCGGTCGACGCGGAAGTTTGGTTGAAATAGTCAGCAGATAAATGGAAACAAAAATATACAATCAAAAAGGTGCCGGAGCGGGAACAATAACACTGCCTGAAAAAGTTTTTGCCGCCAAATGGCGCGCAGACTTGGTGCATCAAGTAGTGGAGGGAATGCGTTCAAATAAACGCGCAGGAACCGCAGATACTAAAGACCGTAGTGAAGTCAGCGGCGGAGGCAAAAAGCCCTGGAAACAAAAAGGAACCGGACGCGCCCGTCACGGCTCTTCCCGTTCTCCTATATGGGTGGGAGGAGGAATTACCCACGGTCCGCTTTCCGAGAAAAACTATAAAAGAAAAATTTCAAAAAAAATGCGCGCTCAGGCTTTGTTTTCTGTTTTATCCAAAAAGATGAAAGACAAGGAAATACTTTTTGTCGATTCTCTTTCTTTATCCGAAACAAAAACAAAAAAAGCGCTGGAAGTAATGAAAAATCTTTCAAAAGCTTCCGGCTGGAAATCTTTAGCGGGTTCACAAAAGCCCAAGGTTCTTGTCGCGCTATCGGGACGAAATGAAAAAACAGAAAAGAGTTTCAGGAATTTGCCGCAGCTTGAAATAGTATTCCTTAAAAATTTAAATCCGCTTGACGTTTTGAGATACCAGTATCTTTTAATAGAAAATCCGGAAGAAAGCGTGAAATTTTTGGAATCCCGCGGATAATTTAAATATATGAGAGACATAATATTAAAAACAATTAAAAATCCCAGAGTGACTGAAAAAGCAAGTGACGCATCCGCGCAAAATGTTTATGCTTTTAATGTTTCGGCGGAGGCCAATAAAAAAGAAATAAAAAAAGCTATTTTTTCGCTTTACAAAGTGCATTCGGTAAAGATAAATATACTTCCAATACCATATAAAAACATTATGTCTAAAGGCAAAGCTGGGGTGCGGGGAGGAGGCAAAAAAGCCCTTGTTTACTTAAAAAAAGGAGATAAGATAGAATTTATTTAATATATTAAATAAGATGAAATCATACAAACCCACAAGCAAATCAAGAAGGCAGATGACGAATATAAATTATCGTGAGTTTTTGACTGCGGATAAGCCCACCAAGTCGCTGACTTACGGTTTTAGGCGTTCCGTAGGCAGAAACAGCGCCGGACGTATCACTATGAGACACAAAGGCAGCGGGCACAAACGCCTTTATCGTGATGTAGATTTTTTATATGACAAAAAAGATATTCCCGCAAAAATAAAATCCATTGAATATGACCCAAATCGCAGCGCATTTATAGGGCTTGCCGTTTATAAAGATGGAGAAAAAAGATATGTGGTAATTCCGAAATCCGTAAAACCGGGAATGTCCTTTGTTGTTTCGGAAAAAGCGGAACTTACAGCCGGCAACAGATTGCCCTTGCGAAATATCCCTGTTGGAACTTTCGTTTATAATATTGAAATCAAACCAAGAGGTGGGGCGAAAATCGGCCGTTCCGCCGGAATTTTTGCCCAAGTGGTGGCCAATGCCGACGGCTATACGAATTTAAAAATGCCTTCATCGGAAGTCAGAAAAATAGATGAAAATTGTTGGGCATCCGTAGGCACAGTTTCAAACGAAGAACATCATTTGGAGAATTACGGCAAAGCCGGACGCTCTCGTTGGAAGGGAATAAGGCCGACCGTTCGAGGCACCGCTATGAACCCGGTAGACCATCCATACGGAGGCGGAGAAGGCAGACAAGGACGCGGAACCAAACGCCCGAAGACTATGTGGGGCAAGGTTACAGGCGGACGCAAGACTCGCGGTCCAAAGAAATATTCCAATCTGTTTATCGTTTCTCGTCGCAAAACAGGCAAATCTAAAAAAGGACAAGCATAAACAAAACCCCCTCAAGGGGTTTTGTTTATTTGACTTTATTCTGTATTTTGCTATTATGATATCAAGCTCGTTAGGAGCTTTTTGTTTAGTATTTTTATGACAAGGTCAATCAAAAAAGGATTAAATATCGATGAAAGGCTCTTAAAAAAGATAGCCGGTAAAAACCCGCTTCAAACCCCAATGATTAAAACTTGGAAAAGAGCCTGTCAAATTGCGCCCGAAATGGTGGGTTTTACTTTTGGCGTATATAACGGAAAAGTTCACGTTGAAGTCCTTGTGACCGAAGATATGGTTGGACACAGATTGGGAGAATTTTCCCCGACAAAGAAATTTATAAAACACGGTGGAAAGATGCAGAAAGAACTTGAACAAAAGAAAAAGGAAGCTGAAATAACCCAGGCCAAGTCCGCCACGGAAGCCGCGGCCGCAGCCAGTACTAAGAAATAATTACGGGCTTGATACCACATAAATTATATGAAAGCATTTTTAAAAAATTATAGACAAGCCCCTAGAAAAGTTCGTTTAGTGGCGGGGCTTATTAAAGGAAAGAACGTGGAGGAAGCATTAGCCACCTTGGATTTTTTGGCAAAACGCGCGGGACTACCGATTAAAAAACTTTTGCTTTCGGCTGTTGCAAACGCCCTTCAAGCAGGGATAGCAAAAGAAAATTTATTTATAAAAGAGTTGAGAGTGGATAAAGGCATCGTAATGAAAAGAATGATGCCGGCCGCTATGGGTACCGGACACAGGATAAACAAGCGCACGAGTCATGTGGCCATTCTCTTAGCGGAAAGAGTTGAAAAAACGAAAGGAAAGGGTAAAAGTAAAAAAATCTCGAAGAAAATCGAGACCAAAAAATAATTATGTCAAAAATAGTCCATCCATACGCCCATAGGTTGATAATTTTAAGAGATTGGAAATCTCATTGGTTTGCCGACCCTAAAAAATATTGCGATTACCTGAAGGGTGATGTTTTGATACGCGAGTATTTGGAAAAGAAATTGCGCGGTATGTATGTTTCTTCGATTGAAATAGACAGGAACCAAAAAACCACCCGTTTTGTGATTAGAACTTCCCGTCCCGGTCTCATTATCGGAAGAAACGGAGAAGGAGTGACGAAATTGAAAAATGATATTTTAAAGAAAATGGAAAAGTTGAAACTGACAAAATCGGAAGATTTCAAACTTGAAATTATAGAAGTCGGGAATCCGGAAGCCGATGCTACTATCGTCGCGTATATGATTGCCGAAGGATTGGAAAAAAGGATGCCATATCGTCGGGTTGTAAAACAGATCGTTGAAAAAGTTATGACAGCTCACGGTGTGGAAGGTGTAAGAGTAGTCTTGGGGGGCCGCTTAGGTGGAGCTGAAATTGCCCGCACGGAAGAGTTGAAACGAGGAAGTATTCCGCTTCAAACTTTCCGCGCGGATATTGATTTCAAAAGGGAAAAGGCGCATTTGCCGTATGGTGATGTGGGTATAAAGGTTTGGATTTATAGAGGGAAAATTTTTGCGGATAAAAAACCTGCCCGTTCTATGGTAAACAAAGAAGTTAAAAGTTAGACATTATTTTTATGTTAATACCAAAAAAAGTAAAATTTAGAAAATGGCAGACGGGACGCAGTAATCCAAAAGGGAATACCCCGGAGACTCGCGGCACGAAGCTTTCCTTCGGTTCTTACGGGCTCAAAGCCCTGACTCAGGCGCGCGTTAAATCAAATCAGATTGAATCCGCCAGAAAGGTGATATCTCGAACCTTGACCAAGTCCGGGAAATATTGGGTTCGCATTTTTCCGGACAGACCTTTCACTTCCAAAGCCGCGGAAATGGGAATGGGAAAAGGAAAAGGAGACCCTCAAGGATATTGCTTTGACGTTTACCCCGGACGTATTATATTTGAGGTGGACGGAGCGGAAGAAGCGTTGGCGCATGAAGCTTTAAGAAAAGCCGGCACAAAGCTTCCTGTTAAAACAAGAATTGTTTCCAGAGCTCACAATGTATAATTATTATGGCAAAAGCAAAAAAAGAAGAAAATTTAAAAGGGATGAAAGGAGATGAGCTGAATAAAAAACTCAGTCTCTTGGAAGAGAGCATAAGAGTTTTGCGATTTAAGGCCCAAGGTTCAAAGTCAAAGAATGTTAAAGAATATGCGGCTTTAAGAAAACAAATAGCCAGAGTTTTAACGGAGATAAACAGTAAAAAATAATTATATGGCGACAAAAGCAAAAAAAGAAAATGGAAATGATTTGATTAAAACAGGCAATACCTTAAATGGTGTTGTTGTTTCGGATAAGATGGATAAAACTGTCGTAGTGTCCGTTTCACGATTCGTTAAGCATCCGAAATACGGAAAATTTTATAAAATAAATAAAAAATATAAAGCGCACGACGAAGAAAATAAATATAAGACCGGAGACAAGGTGGAAATAGTCGAGACTAAGCCGATTTCAAAAGATAAAAGGTTTAAAGTCGTTTATAAATAAATTTATGATTCAAACAGAAACATTGGTAAAAATAACGGACAATGCCGGAGGCACCATAGGAAAGGTGTTTAAGATTTTAGGCAGTTCAAAGAAAAGATACGCGACTCTTGGCGATTTGGTTGTTATTTCCGTGAAAGTTGCTACTCCCAGAAAGGATGTGAAGAAAAAGGATGTGCATCAGGCGGTGGTAGTGCGCACAAGAGGCGCATACAGGAGAAAAGACGGGTCTTATATCCGTTTTGATGATAATGCGGTAGTTTTATTAGAGAAAGGGAAACTTGACCCGAAAGCCGGACGTGTTTTCGGTCCAATCCCGAGAGAATTGGCTGAAAAAGGATTTCAGAAAATAATATCATTAGCCCCGGAAGTAATCTAAATAAATTTATGAAATTAAAAAAAGGAGACAATGTAATAGTTATAGCGGGGAAAGACAAAGGCAAGAAAGGCAAGATTGTCGCTGTTTTAATTGATAAAAATAAAATTATCGTAGAAGGAATAAATATGATGAAAAAGCATCAGCGTCCGAGAAAGTCCGATGAAAAAGGCACCAAGATAGATATAGCGATGCCGATGCATATTTCAAATGTCCAAATCATTGACCCGAAAACAGGATTGGCAAGTCGTGTGGGGAAAAAGAAAGTTGGCGATAAAATGGTTCGAATTACCAAGAAAAGCGGTCAGGAAATTTAATCATATATGAAACATTTAACCGTAAAAGAAAAAGAAATAGAAAGTTTTGATAAAATGAAAAGCATTTTTCATTATAAAAACAGCATGGCTGCGCCCAAAATGGTTAAGGTTGTATTGAATGTCGGCACAGGCACGGCTATAAAAAAAGATAGTAAAAAAAATGACGCTATTGGAGAAAGACTGGCAAAAATCACCGGTCAGAAAGGAGCATTGAGAGGAGCCAAACAATCAATCGCCTCTTTCAAAATCCGCCAGGGTGACCCTATCGGAGTCGTTGTGACGTTGCGCGGGAAAAGAATGTACGCTTTCCTGGAGAAACTAATAAACGTCGCTCTTCCCCGCACCAAAGACTTCCGCGGTATCAATCCCGGAGCAGTGGACAATATCGGCAATCTTACAATCGGCATCAAGGAGCACACTATATTTCCAGAAACAGCTGATGAAGACATAAGAGACGTATTCGGGCTTGCTATCACTCTCGTTTCCACGGCCAAGAATAAAAAAGAAGGCAAGACTTTCTTTGAATTCATAGGCATACCTTTCAAAAAGGAAGAAGATAGCAAGAAGAAATAGCTATTTGACTCTTAAGCCATTTTTTGCTAATATCAAAATAAGGGAATGACCTTCTGCTTAATCCATTTTTCTCCTTTAGGTCTTTGTTTTAAAGGCTTAAAGAAAAAAAGTGAGATATTAACGGAGCGCTCCCGATTCATTATTTATGGCAAAAACATCAGTTTTAGCAAGAAATAGAAAAACACCAAAATTCTCTACCCGACAGAAAAATCGATGTTTTCGCTGTGGGCGGGGCAATGGTTTTATGAGAGATTTCGGCATATGTCGTATTTGCTTTCGGGAATTAGCCAATGAAGGAATGCTTCCGGGCGTCCGCAAATCAAGCTGGTAGTAGGGTAAATCTCACTATGGATTCAATTTCAAACATGATAATAATGATGAAGAACGCAAGTCTTGCCGGCAAGGAGTCTGTTTCCTTTCCTTATTCCAAGATGAAAAATACCATTGCGGAATGTTTGAAAAAGGAAGGTTATATAAAACAAGTTAAGAAGATTGTTAAGAAAGGTTTTCCGACACTGGAAGTTGAATTAATCTACACGGATAAAAAGCCGAAAATCGCGGAAGTGGAAAGAGTTTCCAAACAGTCCCGACGCGTTTATTTTAAAATGAAGGATATCCATTCAATCAGGAACGGTTCAGGGCTTCTGGTGCTTTCAACACCAAAGGGAATTTTGTCCGGTAAAGAAGCTAGAAAAGAGCAGGTCGGAGGTGAAGCGTTGTTTAGAGTTTGGTAGTTCAATAAATTCACTATAAATAATAAAATTATATGAGTAGAATAGGCAAACAAGAAATACAAATACCGAAAGGAGTGCAAGTCACGAAAAGTGGCGATGTTTTGAAAGTTACGGGACCGAAAGGCACAGCGACAAAAATTTTCCGTGATGATATTACTTTTAACATAGGAGATAAAATAATAACTTTAAATATAAAAAGAAACGACAAGTTTTCAAAATCCCTCTGGGGCACCTACGCTTCACATATAAAAAATATGATAAAAGGAGTGGAAACACCGTATCAAAAAAAGTTAATTTTGGAGGGAGTCGGGTACAAATCCGAGGTTAAAGGGAAAGAATTTGTTTTTGCCTTGGGATTTTCCCATCCGGTCGTGGTTTCAATACCGGAAGGCATCACTGCTACAGCCGAAAAGAATAACATAACTATAACGGGAATTGATAAAGAACTAGTCGGCAGTTTTACCGCCAGTTTGCGCGCGCTAAAGAAACCGGAGCCGTATAAAGGCAAAGGAATGCGCTATGAAAACGAAGTCATAAGGCGAAAACAAGGTAAGAAAACCGCTTAAAATATATGATTAAAAAAGACGACAAAAGAATAAGGTTAAAAGCTAAAATCAGGGCAAAAATCTTTGGCACATCCCTTCGTCCTAGATTGTCCGTGTTTCGTTCCAATAAATTTATTTATGCTCAGGTTATTGATGACCAAAAAGGGAAGACTTTGACGGAAGCAAGCGATATTAAAGCGACAAAAGGCACGAAGACCGAGCGGGCCAAAGAAGTCGGTCAGGCGATAGCGGACGCTTGCAAAAAAATAAAAATTGAAAAAGTTGTCTTTGACCGAAACGGATTTAAATACACCGGACGCATAAAATTAGTAGCCGATGAAGCGCGGGTCGCCGGGCTTAAGTTTTAAATAATTTTTATTTTATATATGGCAGAAGAAGAAAATAAAAAAAAGAATAATAATCGCAGGTCTCAGTCTTTTGGGAGGCCAAAACCGGAATTTGACCAAAAGATTCTGAATATTCGCCGGGTGACTCGTGTTGTTGCCGGAGGACGCAGATTTTCTTTTAGCGTTGCCTTGGTGGCGGGAGATAAAAAAGGCTCTATAGGTTTGGGATTGGGAAAAGCCGGGGACACTTCTCTTGCCATAAATAAAGCGCTCCGAAATGCCAAGAAAAATATGGTCAGGTTAAAACTTACAAAAAATATGTCCATACCCCATGAAGTTTCCGCTAAATTTTCAAGCTCTCATGTGGTAATTATGCCCAATAAAGGGCGTGGATTGGTGGCAGGGACGGTGCTTCGCGATATAGCCAAATTAGCCGGGATAAAAGATATCACAGGGAAAGTTTTGTCCGGCAGTAAAAACAAGTTAAACAATGCCAAAGCTGTAATGTCCGCCTTTTCTCAAATTTCTTCAAAGTATACGAAACTTATACCTGAAAGTTTTGTTATTAAAAATAAAGAAATTGTAATTCCGGAAACAGAAACAGAAAAATAATATGCAAATACATAATTTAAAAAGAGAACATAGGAATAAAAAAGACCGAATAGTGGGTCGCGGGGGCAAACACGCCAAGACTTCCGGTCGCGGAGGTAAGGGTCAGACCGCCCGAGCCGGCAATAAACGCCGTCCGGAGCTCCGTGATATTATTAAAAAACTGCCAAAAAATCGCGGGTATCAGTTTAAATCTGTTCGTAAGCCCTTTATAGTAAGCAAAGAAAAAGCTTTATCGGAAAAGGGCGAAGTTGAATCTTTCTCTTTGATGAGAAAGCGTTTGGGTATCAAGGGGGGAAAGATTAAAATTAAATAAAGATGGAAAACTTTTGGAATAAAATAAAATTGATCTGGACCGACACTGTTCTACGAAAGAGAGTGCTGTTTGTGCTCTTTGCCTTGGTAATTTTTAGACTGCTTTCTGCTATTCCTATACCTGGCATTGATACATTGGAACTCAATCGTTTTCTTACCAACAACCAATTTTTCGGTATCCTGAACATCTTTTCCGGGGGAGGACTTTCAAATCTTTCCATCATAATGCTGGGTGTCGGGCCTTATATCACCAGCTCAATCATTATGCAGCTTTTGACTATAATGGTGCCCGCCTTGAAAAGAATTTATCATGAAGAGGGAGAAGCAGGCAGAAGGAAATTTACCCAGTATTCAAGATTGCTCACTATTCCTTTGGCTGCCATTCAAGGCTTCAGTCTTTTGGCCATTCTGCAAAGTCAAAATATTTTGGGGAATTTGACGGTCTTTAACCGCATTACTGATTTGATTATTGTTATTTCCGGTTCAATGCTCCTGATGTGGATAGGAGAGCTTATGTCTGAATTCGGAATCGGCAACGGAGTATCTATGATAATTTTTGCCGGCATAGTTTCCAGAATTCCGGCTGAAGTAAGCCAGCTCCTTTTCACTTTTGATGTTTCTCAAATTCCTCTTTATCTGATGTTTATAGCGGCGGGTATTTTAGTCATAGCCGGAGTGGTAGTTGTGACAGAAGCGGAACGTCCTATCCCCGTTACTTATGCCAAGCGTGTCCGGGGAATGAAAATGTACGGCGGTGGCTCCACTTATCTGCCTCTTCGGGTGAATCAAGCCGGAGTTATACCGATAATTTTTGCCCTTTCTCTTTTGCTCTTTCCGCAGATGATCGGCAACTTTTTGGCAAGTTCTTCCAACGCAGTTCTATTGTCTATTTCTAAAATTCTTATGTCTTTTTCACAAACTAGCGTGCTTTATGCCGTGCTTTATTTTATTTTGGTATTTCTTTTCACTTACTTTTATACGGCTGTTACCTTTGACCCTGAAGCGCTTTCCGTGAATTTGCAGAAAAATGGCGCATTTATTCCGGGCATTCGTCCAGGGTTGTCCACATCTCAATATATTTCAAAAGTTCTAAGTCGCATTACACTCTTGGGCGCGGTATTCTTGGGTTTCATTGCCGTTTTGCCTCTTATCATTCGTTCGCTTACAGGCATCACCGCTATCGCTTTGGGCGGTACAGCTCTTCTCATAGTTGTTTCCGTAGTTCTTGACCTAATAAAAAAAGTAGATGCTCAAGTTTCAATGAGGGAATATTAATTTTCCGCTATCCACTTTTTGTATTCTCTGACTATTATTTCAACAACCTGCTTGAGGTTGTTTTTGTTTGTATCTATAACTAAATCAAACTGACCTTTGTCGGAATTATTTATTTTATATAAATACCAATATCGCTTTTGCTCGCTTTCAAAGCGCTCAGTCATTTTCTTTAAAACTTCCTCGCTTGTTTTGGCTTGTTCGCTTTCTCCACGCAGTTTGTCTTCTTTAATACTCTGTAATATTCTTTCTTTGGCTATGTCGGCGGGCAGATCCAGGTAGACTTTGAAAGATTCCGGTATCCAGTGATAAGCTGTACGGGAATCAATGACAATTTTGTTTTTATTATTAAGATCTCTTAATTTTTGGTCGGTCATTTCGTCTATTTTCTTGTCGGTTTCAGCCATTTTATTTGTTTCAGTTACGGATAAACCCAGTTCCAGTCCTACCTGTCGGAAAAAATCTCCGGAAGAGAAATGCTCGAATCCCAAGGCCTGCGCCACTCCTTTTGCCGTGCTTGATTTTCCGCTTCCCAAACCCCCGCATATAGTTATAATTTCTTTTTTCACCTATTTAATATAGCATATAAGGGCTTGTTTTTTAAGTCTAAATTTTGTATTCTTAAGTTATGCAACCGCAGACTTTCGTGTTTTTTGGAATAATAGGTTCTGGTAAGGGGACTCAGGTGAAGTTTCTGATGGATTTTTTGAAAGCCAAAGACGGCAGAGAGTGTGTATATGCCGGCACAGGCGAGGGATTTAGAAAATTGCTGGAGTCGGGCGGTTTTACTGCCAGCTTAATCAAAGATTTGATGGCGAACGGTAGGCTTATTGATGATTTTTTAACCAACGCAATTGTCGCGAATATTTTAATTTCCTCTTTGACCCCCGAAAAACATCTGGCCACCGACGGATACCCCAGGACGGTTATACAGTCTAGGGTTTTAGAAGATATGTTGAAATTTTACAAGAGGGAAAATACAAAAATAATTTATATTAACATTAGCGAGGAGGAAGCCACCAGACGCAATTTGTTGCGTGGCAGACAGGATGATACGAAGGATGGAATTACAAAGAGAATTGAAGAATATAAAAACAATGTGATTCCGGCTATGAATTATTTTAAAGGAAAAGCAGGTTATACGATATACACCATAAATGGCGAACAAAGTAAGGAAGATGTTAATAAAGATATTATCAAAGCTCTGGGATATTAATTAATATGCAAGAAACAATTGTTATTTCACTCGGTGGTTCTATAGTTGTGCCCAATTTGCCAGACCCAGATTTTATAAATGTTTTCAAGTCTTTTATATTGAAGGAAGTAAGGAAAGGTAAACGTTTTGTAATAATAGTCGGCGGAGGAAAGATTTGCAGGAATTACCAGGATACATTAAGTAAAACGATAAACGCCACCACTACTGACCTTGATTGGATAGGTATCTACACCACCCGTCTGAATGCGGAGCTTATTAGGATGTCATTCGGAGAATACGCATCCAGTGAAATTGTGCTGGATCCGTCGGTTTTACCATCTTCTTCCAAATCCGTAATAATCGGTGCCGGATGGAAACCGGGTTGGAGTACTGATTATGATGCAGTTATGATGGCTGAACAGTTGGGCGCCAAAAAGGTAATTAATCTTTCAAATATAGAATATGTCTATGATAAAGACCCGAAAAAATACAATGATGCGAAAATAATAATAAAAAGTTCTTGGGCGGATTTCCGCTCTATCCTTCCGAAGGAATGGAGTTCGGGTCTTAATTCGCCTTTTGACCCCATGGCCGCAGAAAAAGCCGAATCTTTGGGCATAGAAGTCGCAATAATGAACGGCAAAAACATAGAAAATTTAAAAAATTATCTGAATAACAAAACATTCCAAGGCACGGTTATTTCTTAAAATGATAATCATTAAAACACCAGAGGAAATAAAAATATTGAGGGAAGGAGGCAAGAGGCTGGCCACTGTTTTGTATAAGGTCAAGGAAATGGTAAAACCGGGGATTTCAACTTGGGAACTCGATAAATACACGGAAAAATTAATAAGGGATATGGGTGATGAACCGGCATTTTTAAATTACCGTCCGGAGGGAGCCGAAACACCTTACCCGGCTTCTTTATGCGTTTCGGTTAATAATGAAGTAGTTCACGGCATTCCAAACAAAAATAAAATACTGCAAATTGGCGACATCGTTTCTCTTGATTTGGGGATAAAACATAAAAATCTTTTTACCGATATGGCTATTACCGTGGGGGTGGGGCAGGTGAGCGCTTCATCCACCAAACTTATGAAAGTGACGGAGGGTGCTTTGAAGGTTGGTATAAATGTCGCGCAAAACGGGAATAGGATAGGAGACATCGGAAATGCTATAGAGAGCTTTGTCCGTCCGCACAGATATGGCATTGTGGAAATTTTGGCTGGGCATGGTGTGGGGAAATATATACATGAAGACCCTTATGTCCCGAATTTTGGGAAAGCCAATACTGGAGCAAAGCTTACGCCAGGGATGGTCATAGCAATAGAACCGATGCTCAACAATGGCACAAAAAATGTGATTTTGGATAAAGATGGATGGACATTCCGTACGGCTGACGGTAAAAGAAGCGCGCATTTTGAACACACTATTTTAATTACTGACGGTGAACCGGAAATACTAACTCAAATCTAATTTTTGTTATATAATAAGAATAATGGAAGGGTCATTTTTAAATGAGATGCCAAAATTCAAGACTCCGGAGGAGGAGCTGGATTATTTGCGCGCTCATGTCGCCAAGCGGGAATCGGAACTCATAAACGCCGGACATTTTGAACATGCCCAAGAGAATGCGGCTAGTGGAATTATAAAAGAATATAAAGAAAAGCCTTTGGAAGAGGTTATACACAAGAATAACCTTATAACTAAAAACGAATCCGAGGCCATTGTTTTAAGATTAAAACCCGAAGCGCACGATAAAGTAATGGAAGAACTTTTGGGCGTCGTGGTCACCAAGGGAATTCGTAACGCATTGTCCGTGGTGGAAGCAATGGGGAATCCGCACATAGATGATGACTTTCACAGGGTGCTGATTCAATATCTAAAAACTGGAAAGATATTTGACCTTAAAGAAGGAACGCCTCTTTACAAATCTTTCAATATGACTCTTTTTGAAATAACTCTTCCCCCGCCGCAGGAAGAGGCCGATAAACAGAAAGGTTTTAAAGAATTTATCGGCGCGATGGAGCAATTTTACGCCGGTATGCAGTCAATATCGGAAGGAGAAAATAATGAAAAAGAAAATTATTTTGCCCTGGAAGTGGCGCTCTCAAATGATTCCGATGAAGTGATTATTTTCGCCGCGGTGCCCAACAAACATATCTCACTTTTTGAAAAACAAGTGCTTTCTTTTTATCACGATGCGAAAGTTCACGAAGTGGAAGACGACTATAATGTTTTCAATGAATTGGGCGGTTCGGCCGGCGCTTATGCGACTTTTTCCGAGCGTTCTGTATTACCTATTAAGACCTACGACAATATTGAGCATGACCCTATGAATATAATATTGAATGTTTTTTCCAAGCTAAAAACGAAAGGAGAGGGCGCGGCCATTCAGCTTGTCGTAGCTCCGGCTGGCACGAAGTTTATCGATGAATTCCATCTGATTTTGGACGATGTTAAGAACGGAATGTCGGTTAAAAATGCGGCGGATAATTTTTATAAATTCAACAGGGCGTTTTTGAAAGCCTCCAAAGAATTTATTTTTGGCGCCAAGAAGAAAGAAGAAACCAAAGAGAAATACACAAAAGGCAGAACAGCAGTGGATGAAGGAGCAGTGGAGAAAATAGGCAATAAGATGAAAAGCACTATTATGAAAGCCAACATCCGCGTCATTACTTCCGCTTTAACAAAAGAAAGGGCGGAGGATATTTTAAGCGAAATAGAGTCTTCTTTTAATCAGTTTACCGAATCTGCCAGCAACTCTTTTGTTTTTGAAAAGGTTTATGGCAGTGACTTAAAAAAACTTTTTCACGACTTTTCTTACAGGATATTTTCAAACGATAGAATTTTGCCAATGAACTTAAAAGAGCTTTCTTCCGTGTTTCATTTCCCGGTGGGAATCGGCAGCCAGCCGCAATTGAAAGAAGCCAAAGCAGGCATTGCCCCGGTCCCGATAGAAGTTGGGCAGGAGGGAATAATTTTGGGAGTAAATAGTTATAGAGGGAAAGATACTATGATTCATATGTCGCGCGAAGACCGTATGAGACATTTTTATGTCATTGGTCAGACTGGAACGGGTAAGACTAATATTATGCTCAATATGATTACCCAGGATATAAGGAATGGCGACGGCTGCTGTTATATTGACCCGCACGGCACGGATATTCAGACCATTTTATCGCGCATTCCTAAAGAGCGTGTGGATGATGTGATATATTTTGACCCGGCTTACACTATGCGGCCGATGGGACTCAATATGCTGGAATACGACCCGAAATATCCGGAGCAGAAAACTTTTGTGGTCAACGAGATGATGGGTATCTTTAACAAACTTTTTGATATGAAAATCGGAGGCGGGGCAATGTTTGAACAATACTTTAGAAACTCCGCATTTCTCGTGATGGAAGACCCGGAATCAGGGTCAACCTTACTTGAAATCACCAGAGTTTTGGCGGATAAAGAATTCCGCGATATGAAATTGGCCCGCTGTAAGAACCCCATTATCAAGCAATTTTGGGTTTCAGCTGAACAAACTACCGGCGACCAATCCCTGGCGAACTTCGTGCCGTATATTTCTTCAAAATTCGATAATTTTATCAGTAACGATATTATGCGCCCGGTAGTGCTGCAGCAAAATTCCGTTTTCAATTTCAGGAAGATAATGGACGAGAAAAAAATTCTGCTGGTGAACCTTTCAAAGGGCAGATTGGGTGATATCAACGCGAATTTAATCGGTCTTGTGCTGGTGGGCAAGATACAAATGGCGGCGCTCTCGCGCGTGGATATGTTTGGTAAACCCATAAACGATTTTTATCTGTATATAGATGAATTCCAAAATGTCACGACTGATTCTATTGCCTCCATTCTTTCCGAAGCCAGAAAATACAGACTGTCTTTAAACATTGCCCATCAATATATCACCCAATTGGAAGAAAATATAAAAAATGCAGTTTTCGGAAACGTCGGTTCAATGGCGGTGTTCCGCGTGGGCACTGAAGACGCCGCTTTTCTGGAGCCTAAATTCAAACCTATATTCAATGCGGCTGATATAACTAAATTGGATAATTACAATGCCTATATGAGTATGTTAGTAAATGGCCAGCCGATAAAACCTTTTAATATAAAAACATTGCCGCCGGAAGAGGGTAATAAAGAAATTGTGGACAGCTTGAAACAACTTTCATATATGAAGTATGGTCGCGACCGCGCCGAAGTGGAAGCGGAAATTATGGGAAGATATAAAACAATGGAGTAGTTTTTAGTGCATAGTTGTTATTTTGCAAAAGTTTTTTTTTCTGTTAGTATGTTGTATATGAACGATTTAGAGAATAATATTTCTCGCCAGCCTGGTCCTAAAAAGCCCGAGAATTGGCTTGAAGCATCGTTAAGAAACGATCTTAGGGTTCTTGAGGAGACATTGTCAGATAGTATAGCAGAGAGGATAGATATAAAATTCAACGCTGCGCTTTCGGTATATAAGGATGGTTTGGCGTCATTGGCAAAGAAAAAAATTGATAGCAAGCTTAGTACCGAAGATGAAGAAAGAACCAAAGAGATAGCAGAACAAAATTTTAGGGATAAGATAGAACTTATAAAAAAAGAAATTGAAAAGATTATTAATTTAATATAAAAATTATGAAACATCCAAAAGAAGAACAGACATACGTGATGATAAAGCCGGACGGAGTCCGCAAAGGCCTCACGGGTGAGATTATAAAGCGTTTTGAGCAACGTGATTTGAAAATCGTGGCACTTGAGATGTTTCAACCGACTTATGAAGAGATTGATAACCATTATCCGAAAAATGAAGAGTGGATTACCAGACTTGGGCATAAGACATTGAGCACTTATGAGAAATATGGATATGATGCTATGGCTGATTTTGGCACCATGGAAGCTCATAAAATCGGTCCGGATATACGTAAATGGCTGGTGAATTATATGATGAGCGCTCCGTTGGTGAAGATGATTGTGCAGGGTGTACACTCGGTGGACGTAGTACGAAAAATTGCCGGTGAGACTATGCCTTACAAGGCGGATATGGGCACGATTCGCGGAGATTTTTCAATAGATTCTCCTGCGCTTGCCAATAAAGAGAAAAGAGCGGTAATGAATATAGTGCACTGTTCCGAAACTCCCGAAGAAGCAGAACATGAGATTAAACATTGGTTCGGCAACGCAAAAACTTTCGAATATAAACGTTTCGGAGTGGATGAATAAATTCAAAAACGAAAAAAAAGTTTCGTCCAGTTGCTAACACTATAGCCTTTGCTATACTTTTAGTAGGGTTATTTCCGATTATTACCTAGAACACTATTTTATGGGAGCCTCGATCGAGTTTGACCTTGGTCTCACACGTCTGGTACCCACTTAGCTTTAAGCTATGGTAATACATCGGAAATAACCCTAAGAAAGTTTCTCCACCTAGGGCGGAGATTTTTTCTTGAAAAGCGTA
This sequence comes from uncultured Candidatus Saccharibacteria bacterium, assembly GCA_964408725.1. Classification (GTDB taxonomy): domain Bacteria; phylum Patescibacteriota; class Minisyncoccia; order Phycocordibacterales; family UBA9973; genus UBA9973. The sequence continues at coordinate 10,267 of CAYPAN010000002.1, read as the reverse complement.
TAATGCTTATATGGATTCCAAGAAACTTTTAACACGTTTGGTTTTGCTTATTTTCTTCATATTTATACTGAATTATTTAGCAATGAGGTTTTATTGGTATTCGTCAATTTGGTACTTTGATATGCCGATGCATTTCTTGGGTGGAGTCTGGCTCGGTCTTTCCGCTATTTATTTATTTCCGCTCAAAGATTATTCTCTTAAGTCAATTTTTAAAATATTTTTTATCGTGTTACTTGTTGGAGTAGGCTGGGAATTATTTGAAATTCTGGTTAATAAATTTACGATTCAAGACCCTTTTAATTCCTTAGATACTCTCTCCGATATATGTTTTGACCTTGCCGGCGGACTATTTGCTATATTATATTTTATCAGGCGAACTATATATATTAAAGAAAACATAGTACAATAAAGTAATGTCAAATACTGCTAAAATAACATTTTGTGGCGGAGCGGGCTCGGTCACAGGCGCCAATTTTCTTCTGGAAATTGATGGTAAAAAGATATTGGTTGATTGCGGTCTTACTCAAGGCAAGGAAATAGCGGATGATGTTAACTGGCTGCCTTTTATTTATAACCCGAAAGAAATAGATATCCTTTTTATAACCCATGCCCATGTGGACCATATCGGCAAGATTCCGAAACTAATAAGCGAAGGTTTTAACGGAAAAATTTACTCCACCAGACCCACTCGTGCCCTTACGGGTCCGATGCTTGAAGACACTGCCAGCATTCTATCCAAAAATAAACAATTTAATCTGGATAAAATATATTCTGAAGAAAATATAAAAAAATCTTTTTTAAACTGGACTGGTTTTGATTACCACCAAAAAATAAACATAACTTCTAACCTGGAAGTTTTTTTCAGAGATGCCGGGCATATTTTGGGCTCAGCTATAGTTGAGTTTATTTACAACGGCAAAAAAATTATTTTTACCGGTGACTTGGGTAATTCACCGTCGCCATTACTGCCGGATACTGAAAAAATAACGGATGCTTATTATTTAATTATGGAATCCGTCTACGGAGACAGGAATCACGAATCCAGAAATGACCGCAGGAAACTCTTGGAAGAAGTGATAGAAGATAATTATAAAAGAAAGGGGACATTAATCATACCCACCTTTTCACTAGAACGTTCACAGGAACTTCTGTTTGAGCTTAATAATTTGGTAGAGAATAGCCGCATACCTGTGATGCCCATTTTTTTTGATTCTCCTCTTGCTATACGTTTGACTGAAATTTTTAAACAGTTCAGGGAGTATTTCAATGAGAATGCCCAAAAAGTATTGTCCAAAGACAAGTATTTGTTTGATTTCCCTGGGCTTCATTCCACCCTACAGTCGGAGGAATCAAAATTGATAAACGATGCACCTAATCCAAAGATAGTTATTGCCGGCTCGGGTATGTCTTCCGGAGGACGCATAGTGCATCATGAGAAGCATTATTTGCCTGACCCAAACAATACTATTCTTTTGACCGGGTATCAATCTCCGGGTACTTTGGGGCGTATGATAGAAGAAGGAGCAAAAAAAGTGCGTATCAACGGTGAGGACGTGGATGTAAAAGCCCACGTGGCGACTATTTTAGGATATTCAGGGCATAAAGATGCAGATGGGTTGTTTCATTTTGTGGAAGATACGGAAGACACAGTCAAAAAAATTTTTGTGGTTATGGGTGAGCCAAAATCAGAAATGTTTTTAGTGCAAAGGATTAAAGATAATCTGGGACTTGATGCGTCTGCTCCCAAAGAAGGAGAGAGTGTCTTGCTTACTTTTTAATAAAAATAAAATTTCTCTGTGATATAATAAGAATAATATGGATATCGTTTCAAACCCTTACAATAAACACGGGCATAACCAAATAAAAATATGTGTTTCCGGTGCGGCAGATACCACTAACAGCGGACCGGGTACTTTGGAAATAGCAAAAGAACTTGGACGTGAAATAGCCCGCCAAGGAGCGGTCTTGGTCACGGGTGCTACTACTGGTTTCCCTTTTTGGGCGGCTATGGGAGCCAAGGAAGAGGACGGAATATCAATCGGTTTTTCTCCGGCAGCATCCGAAAAAGAACATGTGGAAGTTTACAAACTTCCCATTGATTATATGGATTTGATTATTTATACCGGTTTCGGCTATCCGGGACGGGACTTGCTTCTTACCCGTTCTTCCGATGCCGTGATACTTGGTTGCGGGCGCATAGGCACGATACACGAGTTTACCGTCGCTTTTGAAGACGGCAAGCCGATAGGTATTTTGAAAGGACCTTGGGAAACTAGCGCGGAGTTGGAGGATATAATTTCCAAAGCTCACCGCCCGAATGACAAGATTATCAGCGGTGATAATGTGAAGAAGCTCGTGTCAGATACGATAACTCTCGTTAAAAAATACAAAATAGATGAGAGTAATAAATAAAAATCCCCTTGTAGGGGATTTTTATTTATTTTACGCTTTCTAAAACTTTGGCAAAAACTGACGGATGATTTTCTGCCAAGTCGGCTAGGATTTTGCGGTCAAGCAATACTCCTTTCTTTTTCAGACTATCTATAAACCTGGAATAAGACGTGCCTAATTCGCGGGAGAGCGCGTTTATTTTAATATTCCAGAGTTTCCTGTTGTGCGACTTCTTGTCTTTTCTGTGGGCGAAAGAATAATTGCCCGCGTGCAAAAGCGCTTCTTTGGCCTGCCGTTCTTTCGTGCTTCGGCCGTGGCGAAAACCTTTTGTTTGCTTTAACACGCTTCTCCTTCTTTTTAACGCATGTACTCCCTTTTTTACTCTGGTCATTGAATTATTTTAGCTAAATGGTAATAGATGGCTTTTGGGCTTATTCTTTATCAAGAAATTTTGACCTCTGTGTCCGGCCAGTTGTTTTGTGCGTGACTGCTTGGCGTTAAAATGGTCAAAACCCGGCTTACGAGAAATAACCTTCCCGTTTTTGGTAATTTTTAATCTCTTTGAATATGATTTATTTGTTTTCATGCCCTTCATATATTTTTTCTTTTTTATTTTCTCTCTATTGTTGTTGTTAATCCTTTCGGACCTCTTTTATAAGCATCTCCGATTTTGTAATCTTCAGTAATAAAGTGCAGTACTCTGTCCAAGCGTTCCCTCAAAAATTTTTCATCCATATACTTCGCGCGTCCGGCAAGGAAAAGTTCAACTTTAATTCTGTGTCCTTCCTTTAACCATTTTGAAGCGGTTTTGGCTTTAAGTTCCAGGTCGTGGTCGCCGGTGCCTATCTTAATCTGGATTGACTTCGTTTCCGTCGGCTTGGAACCCGCTTTTGCCTTCTTAAGTTTTTTGTTTACTTCGTACTGATATTTGCCAAAATCCATTACCTTAGCAATTGGCGGATTAGCATTTGGAGATATTTCAATCAAGTCCAGACCCTTATTTTGGGCTAGTTCTAATGCCTCTTTTATACTTAAAACACCGAGATTTTGACCTTCACTATCTATAACACGAAGTTCGTGCGCTCGTATTTGGTTGTTTATTCTTTCTCGCAATTGATAAATTTGATACCTTAAACTAAGAAGAGTTTAGCTTATTTTATGCCTAAAGTCAACTTGGCTTCGTTAAATAAGGTCTCTATGGATTTCTCATCTTTTGCTTCTCCAAAAAGCCTGATAATGGGTTCGGTATTGGATGGTCTTAGATGAAGCCAAGAACCGTCAGAAAATTGAAGGCGCAAGCCGTCTTGTTCGTCTGTTTCCGCGTCTTTAAAATTAGATTTTAATTTTAGGTATATATCATTTAAATTTTTCCCGACTACGGACCATTTGTCTTTTTTCATAAAATATTTCGGCAAAGTCGCCACGCATTCGCTGACTGTCTGGTTTCTCTCCGCCAAAAGTTCCAGGATTAAAGACAGGCCGGTGAAGCTGTCCCGCACCGTATTGATGGTGGGATAAATTATTCCGCCGTTTCCTTCACCTCCGATTATCGCATTGTGAGACAAAATTCCATTAACCACATTTCCTTCACCGACTTTTGTGCGGAAACATTCGCTTCCGTATTTTTTGGCTATATCCGCATCCATTTGCGAAGTGGATAAATTTATCACAATTGTTCTGCCCTGATTTTTGGATAAAACATTTTCTATTGCCAAGGCTAAAGAATATTCTTCTAAAATTACTTCTCCTTTTTCATTTATAACCAAGAGCCTGTCGGCATCGGGGTCGTGGGCAAAACCAAGGTCCGCTTTCGACTCTTTGACCAAATTTGATATATCAGTCAGGTTTTCTTTAAGAGGTTCAGGTTTATGAGTGAATTTGCCGTTTGGGATATTGTTTAGCGGAATCAATTTTACTCCGAGTTGCTCGAAAAGATACGGGTCCATAACGCAAGCGGAAGCGTTTATCATATCCACAGCCACTCTGAATTTTCTATCACGAATCATTTTCACATTTACGTGAGCTAAAATCTGGTCCGCGTGTTCTTTTGTAAAATTAGGAATGGTCATAATATTTATTTATTTTTTTCACTTCTTCGGTGGTCGTGAAAAAAGCTTCTTTATTCACGAATTTTAAACCATTGTATTCTATCGGGTTGTGTGAAGCCGTAATGATAATAGCCCCGTCGTATTTGTGCTTGCGGACAGAAAATAAAACTGTGGGTGTCGGCATTATATCTCCATCAATGACGTTTACTCCAAGATTTTCTAATTCTCTTATAATTACTTTTTTTATATCCCCACCGCTTTCACGCCCATCACGGCCGATTAAAATGGTAGGATTTTTTTTGCTTGAGTCTTCCTTCGTAAAAAGAGCGAAAGCCCTGGCAAACTTTCCGATTATTTCATCGCTCAAACTTTGTCCCCATATTCCTCTGTATCCGGAAACATTTAATTCTGGTTTTAACGGCATATCCGTCTATTTTATCACAACTTTATAAGAAAATATAAATATGGAAGATATGATAATATATAAATATGGCTCATTACGCGGAAAACAGAAAAGCATATTTCAATTACGAAATCTTGGAAAAATACGAAGCGGGTATTGAGCTTTTTGGCACGGAAGTCAAATCTGTCAGGGGCGGCAGGATGTCCTTGGAGGGCGCTTTTATTGTTGTCCGGGGTGGGGAAGCTTTTTTAATAAATGCGAGTATTCCGCCCTATCAGCCGAATAATATGCCGAAAGATTACGACCCTCTCCGAAACAAAAAACTTTTGCTTACCAAAAAAGAAATAGCCACGCTGGCCGGCAGTGAGAAAAATAAGAGTTTGACAATAGTGCCGATTTCGGTGTATAATAAAGGCAGAAAAATAAAAGTGGAAATCGCTTTAGTAAAAGGCAAGAAAAAACAAGACAAGCGGGAAAGCATTAAAAAGCGCGAAACTGACCGCGAGATTAGAAGAGAAATAAAGGATCGTTGAAAACAAAATTTGGGGATGCAAGGCATAGACAGTGGGTCTACTTGTAAAGATGCATGTCGAGAATGGACGCAATCTCGTTAAAATTCGTTCAAATGTTAATTGCAAAATTAGCTTCTAAAGCTAAAGCATTAGTTTCTCCATACTTCGGTATGGCGGACTTTGCTTTCGCTCGAGTTTCCGCTTTAGCGTAAGCTCGTGTCCTTCTCATAGACTTCCGATATATGAGAGTTGGGCATAATATTGTCGGGATAGGAAAAAAGAGGTCCTGACTTTTTTCCGAAACAAAGGGAATCGATTAAAAAATATTTTGCCCGTTTAAGAATTTTTTAATTTAAAACAAAAACGAGCCACACATGTGGACTTTTTTACAAAAACCTTCTGCACGCGGATTCAATTTCCGCCATCTCCACCGCTAAGTTTATTTTTATATAATTTTAATTTTTAAGCTTTTTGTGCTATCATAGTGAGTCATGGATTTTAATTTTTTAAATCAAAAAGAGCCTAAAAATAAAGGCAAAAAGAGGAAAGAAAACCCCAAGTTTTCAGGCAGTATAATGGGAGCTATTTTGATTTTTATGACCATCACGGCTCTTTATTTGATGATATCCGGTGTTTCAAAAGATGTGCCAGAAGTTTCTATTTCTGACTTAGCAAAAAGCGTTATAGCGGGAAATGTGAAGGGTATCGTGGTGGAAGGAGATAAACTGACAATCACATATAAAGACGATTCGGTAAAAACTTCTAAAAAAGAAGTGGAATCTTCTCTTTCCCAGACTTTATTTAATTATGGAGTGAAGCCGGAAGTTTTAGCGGGAGCAAATATACAAGTAAAAGATGAAGGCGGTTTTTGGTATTGGGTTATGAATATAATGCCTTTTCTTTTGCCGGTCCTGTTTATTATATTTTTCTTTTGGTATCTTTCACGCCAAGTAAAAGGCGCGGGTATGCAGGCATTTTCTTTCGGTCAGTCCAAAGCTCGCATTACAGACCCGAATGACAAAAATAATAAAGTGACCTTTAAAGACGTGGCCGGATGCAAAGAAGCAAAAGAAGAATTGAAAGAAATCGTGGATTTTTTGAAGAATCCTAAAAAATTTCTGGATATCGGAGCGAGAATTCCGAAAGGAGTGATTTTGACCGGCGCGCCGGGCACAGGCAAGACGTTGCTCGCAAGAGCTGTGGCGGGGGAGGCTGGAGTACCGTTCTTTCATCTTTCAGGTTCGGAATTCGTGGAAATGTTCGTGGGCGTCGGAGCATCGCGCGTGCGTGATTTGTTTAAAATGGCCAAGAAAGCCGCGCCGGCAATTATCTTTATGGATGAGATAGACGCCATAGGACGCACTAGGGGAGGAGGATTCGGAGGAGGCAATGATGAACGGGAACAAACCCTAAACCAAATTTTAGTTGAAATGGATGGCTTCGAACCCAACGAAAAAGTGATTGTGATGGCCGCCACCAACAGACCGGATGTGCTGGACCCCGCCCTTATCCGCCCGGGACGGTTTGACCGAAAAGTGCTGCTTGATTTGCCGGACCGCATAGACCGCGAGGAAATTTTAAATATCCATTCATTATTGAAACCATTAGCCGAAGATGTGAATTTGAAGTTAATTGCCGAACGAACGCCCGGATTCTCCGGCGCTGATTTGTATTCTTTGATGAATGAAGGAGCGATCTTGGCGGCCAGAGAAAACCGCAAGAAAGTTTTTCAATTTGATTTGATTCGGGCCATAGAAAAAGTGATGTTGGGTCCCGAGAGGAAAAGCCATTTGCTTTCCAAAAAAGAAAAAGAAATAACCGCTTATCATGAAGCGGGACACGCGCTCGTGGCGTCCGTACTACCCAATGCCGACCCGGTGCATAAAGTTTCCATCATCGCTCGGGGCAATGCCGGAGGATACACTTTGAAATTGCCTCTGGAAGACAGACGTTTACAATCCAAAAAAGAATTTATAGACGATATTGCGATGTCGCTCGGCGGGTATGTTGCCGAAAAAATGATTTTCGGAGACATCACTACAGGACCATCGAGTGATTTACAGGTGGCTACGAACCTGGCCCGGGCTATGGTCACGAGATGGGGAATGTCGGATGTCATTGGGCCGGTGACTTTCGGAAATGACGGAGGAAAATTAAATTGGGGAGAGGTCAGGGAAGATTCCTATTCTGAAACAGTTGCAACGAAAGTTGACGCTGAAGTTTCAAGAATAATAAATGACGGTATAAAATCAGCCGAGAAAGTTTTAAGCGAACACAAAAAAGCGCTGGACGCGATAGCCCACAAACTTATTGAAGTTGAAACTCTGGAACAGGAAGAATACGACAAAATTATTATCGCTAACGGCATAATACCAAAGAAACGCGATGATGCAAAGTTGGAAATAAAAAGTTAATTTCTTTGCGAAAAATCGCTTAATTTTGTAGTATTAAAAACAATCCGCCCTTAGCTCAGTTGGTTAGAGCATCGAGCTTATACCTCGAGGGTCCTACGTTCGAATCGTAGAGGGCGGACAAGTTAGAAAGTTTATGTTATAAAGTTTTTAACTTGTCCGAGACGGAAGCACGAAGGTGCTGAGTCGGGGTCGCGCAAAAATTCAGCAGAATTTTATGTGTGACGACAAGAAAACCTAGGCAATTAATAATCGATTATTTAACAAAACTTTATGGAAAAAGAACATTTGGCAGTAAAATTTGAAAAAACAGCAAAAAATAATTCCATTATTGATTCAAAAATTTATGGACAAGTGATAATGGACGGTGAAAAGAATAAACTTATTCGAACAAATATCTATACAAATATTCAGCATATTAAAAAACAACATCCAATATTTTTTTGGATTGGAATTGTTTCTGGAGTAATTGGTATTATTACTGGTTTAATTTTTTTGACTCAATTTATTTTGAGTTTAATTTAATTTATTCAAAATGAAACCCCGCCTGCATCAGCTATGCTGAAAGCATTGCGGGTAGGTCTCCGGCTTTATTCGAAGTGGAATTCTTTAGTTTTCTCTTTTACTTTATTCTTCAGCAAGGGATAGTTGTAAAGTTCTGGGTCATCAGTTATCAGGCGGATGGCTTCAGTGCGGGCGGCTTCAACCATTTTGATATTTTTTATGGCCTCCATACCGAGGTCCGAAATGCCCCATTGTTTTGTACCTCCAAGCTCTCCAGAACCGCGCAATGTCAGGTCCAACTCCGCCAATTCAAAACCATTTTTGGCGGTTTTTAAGGCTTTCAATCTTCGGATTGTCTTGTCGCTTTTGGCGTCGGCAAAAACATAACAATAAGCCTGATGGTTGCTCCTTATTACCCGTCCGCGAAGTTGATGAAGCTGAGCTAGGCCGAAACGCTCCGCGCCTTCTATGATTATGACGGTCGCATTTTCCACATTTACCCCGACTTCCACCACGGAAGTGGCGCAAAGTATATTTAATTCTCCTTTAACAAATTTATTCATAACTTCCTCTTTTTTCTGTTTGCTCATTTTTGAATGAAGCACTCCTATTTCGTATTCAGGAAAAATTTCTTTTTTCAAACGTTTTGCTTCAGCTACAGCGGACTTGGCAAGGACTGCCATTTCTTTTTCAGGGTCTGGCTCATTTATTCTGGGACATATCACATAAAGCTGTCTGCCCCGCACTAATTCTTCTCTGACTTTTTCATAAGTTTCAGCTCGTTTGTTTGGTGTAATTATTTCCGTGATTATTTCTTTTCTACCCGCCGGCATTTCATTCAGTAGGGAAAGGTCCAAGTCGCCATAAATTGTTAGCGCTAAGGTGCGGGGTATAGGCGTGGCTGTCATAGAAAGCAGATGGGGAGCCACGCCATCTTTGCGGACCAACTTTCTTCTCTGCGCCGTGCCGAATCGGTGCTGTTCGTCTATCACCGCTAGTGCTAGGTTTTTAAATTTAACGGATTTCTGTATTAAAGCGTGCGTGCCTATCAAAATTGGTATTTCTCCATTTGCAGTCCACTTCAAAAGTTGCGCTCTAGAAATGTCCGTCCAGCCTGATGGATTTACCTTGGAGGGGAATTTACGGCAACCGGAACCGGTGATGAGTCCGACATTAATTGGCAGATGTTTAAAATATTTTATAAAAGATTCGAAATGTTGAGTAGCTAAAATTTCCGTCGGCGCCATATAGGCGACTTGCAGATTGCCAAAATTCTGTCCGTTTGGTTTTTGCATAACTGTCGTGTATGCCGCCGTGGCAGCCACCGCTGTTTTCCCGGACCCCACATCGCCTTCAAGAAGCCGGGACATAGGGAAATCTTTTACCATATCGTCCAAAATTGTTTGGATAGATTTTTTTTGAGAATCAGTCGGCAAAAACGGGAAACGTTTTACAAATTCTTCAGTGTCTTTCAAATCCCTCTTTATTTTGAAAGATTTATTCTTTTTATATTCAAATTTGTCATGCTGGCGTTCCAACTGGATGCAGAAAACTTCTTCAAAGGCGAACCGTTTTCGGGCTGATTCAGCATCACGTGCATTTTTTGGCTTGTGAATCCAGACTAAGGATGTTTTCAGTGTCGGCAAATTATATTTTTTCAAAATGTCTTTCGGAATATAATCTTCTATTTTATCCAAAGTTTTATCCCTCAATATTTTTTCTATGGCGTGGTAGAACCATTTTGAAGTTATGCCTCTTGTTTCGTGGTAAATAGGAAATGAATATCCCTGATTGTTTGCCCCTTCTTTGGTAAACAAAGTGTCATGCGAGTCTATGGGCATATTGGGAGCCTTTTCAAATTCCGGATTTGCCAAGTATTTTCCATATTTACCGTCCGTCACTTTCCCGGTAAGTTTAATATTATCACCCTCGTGAATCATTTTCGCCAAGTATGCCTGGTGGAACCAGGCGATTTTTATTTTCCCGGACAAATCTTCT
>CAYPAN010000001.1:0-39022 GCA_964408725.1 uncultured Candidatus Saccharibacteria bacterium | reverse complement strand
AGTTAAATCTTGCGCGTCTTTATCAAAATAAGTTTTGGATGCTTCTTCTATGCCATAAACATTTCCGCCGTAAGGATTTTCATTTAAATAATCTTCCAAGATTTTATCTTTTGGCATTGACTCGTCTATTTTAATTGCCAATACCCACTCTTTTATTTTTCTGGTAATGGTTTGATTTTGTGTCAGAAGGGTGTTTTTTACCAGTTGCTGAGTTATAGTTGACCCGCCTTGAGTTTTGCCGGCGCCATTAAATAAGTTGGATAATACAGCCCGTATTATTGAAGTTATTTTTATTCCGCCGTGAGTATAGAATTCAGAATCTTCAATGGCCACAGTCGCGTTTTTGATATTTACGCTCATTTGTTCAAAAGGTATGTCTGTCCTTTTTATGTCTTGGTGTATATCATAAAGCAATATTTGCCCGGTGCGGTCGTATATTTTAGTGGAGTTTACAACCTTTATGCCTTCAAAAGAATGAAAATCCGGAATCTTTAAAGAAGAAGCCCAGATAACAAATACAGAAATCGATAAAATAAAAACGCCCGCTACGAGCATTATCAGATTTTTAGAAATTTTTATCCTCTTCCATCCTTTTTTCATCCCATTAATTATAACAGAAAATGTGTTATAATGCTTTTTTATGAAGGGAATTTCAGACAAAGAAAAAATAGATGACATTCTATCTAGGGGGGTAGGAGAATTTATTGACCCCGGCAATGTTTTTCGCAAAAAACTGGAAAATAATCCGGATAAAATAGTGATTAAATTGGGAGTTGACCCGAATCGGCCGGATATTCATTTGGGGCATGCCGTGATTCTCCATAAATTAAGACAATTCCAGGATTTGGGATGCAAAGTGATATTTCTTATAGGCGATATTACCGCGCAAATCGGAGACCCGACCGGAAAAAGCAAGATTCGTCCGGAAGTTGAATATAAAGAAATACAAAAGAATATGAAAACTTATTTGGACCAGGTTGATAAAATCTTGCTGAAAGACCCGAAAGTTTTTTCGTGGACAATGAATTCCGATTGGCTTGTTTCGATAAACGATATTATTGCTCCGGAAAATCAGACTATTACCATAAATGTCGGAGATAAATCGGTTAAAACTCCGCCGTTGCCAGGGAATCACTTAATGGCCAAAACTTACCATTGGGAGAAAACAAGAATGCAAAAAGGCAATATTAACAGCTATACATTAATCACTCTTCTTTCGATTTTAAGGAAAATTACCTTCAACAGACTGATAGAAAGAGATATGTTTCAGGACAGGATAAAAGAAGGTATGCCTGTTTTTATGAATGAAATGATGTATCCGGTGATACAAGGAATAGATTCAAACGCGATTGCTAATATATATGGTTCGTGCGACCTTGAAGTCGGCGGCACTGACCAGCTTTTTAATATGCTGGTTGGACGGGATATTATGGAGATGAATAAAAAAATACCGCAAGCGGTTCTCTCCTTCAAACTTCTCGAAGGGACTGACGGCAAAGAAAAAATGTCCAAGAGCCTTGATAATTATATCGGCATTACAGATGAGCCGAATGATATGTACGGCAAAATAATGTCCATACCGGATTCTTCAATTGGGAACTATTTTGAACTATGCACCTTCACTCCGATGAATGAGGTTGAAAGTATAAAAAAGAAACTTGAAAAGGGCTCAGTCAATCCGAAAGATATCAAAATGAATCTGGCTAGACAAATAGTTGAAATTTATCATGGTAAAGATAAAGCTAAAAAAGCCGAGGAAAGTTTTGTAAATACTTTTCAAAAAGGCGAAATTCCGGAAAAGATGACCGAGCTTAAAGTCAAAGAAGGAGAGACTTTAATGAATGCCCTGGTGCAGGCGAAACTTTTGTCTTCAAAGGGAGACTTTAGAAGGTTGGTAGAAGAAGGAGCGGTGACAGACCTTGATACTAATGAAAAAATAAAGGATGTGAATTTTATCCCAAAAAGCGGAATGAAGTTTAAAATAGGGAAAAAGAAATTTATAAAAATAAAATAATCCCGCCGACGGCGGGATTATTTCTAGTGATACCTGTCATCAGGGTCTTCTATATAATCTGAATCGTCTTCCAGCGGTTCGTCCGGCAGTTCCAGCGGTTCGTCTTCATTTTCTATATCAGCATCCATAGGTATACTGTTTTCTTCTTCATCGTAACTCATATATACGCAAATTTTTTAGGTTTATTAAACGACCTATTATTAATTTATTACTTTGTATCAAAATCTAAAACGGTTGGCAATAGAATATGTGGATAACCCTAGAACCTTATATGGGCAAAGGCGGTTAAGGCAGTGGCAATAGCATCCAGCTCGTCGTCCGACTTTTTGAGGTTGTCTATTTCAACCAATATTTTTACCATTTTCATCACTTGCTCCTTATTCGCTTTTCCATAACCGGTTGTGGCTATTTTTATTTGGGGTGGGGAGGCCTCAAAAATTTTGAGTCCGGCGGATGAAGCTTCATAAATAATTACTCCGCGCACTTCTGCCACATGCATCACTGTTTTTTGGTTGGTGGTCAGAAACAAGGTTTCAATGGCCAAAACTTCTGGCTTGAATTTTTTTATTATATTTTTTATTTCTTTTCCGATTAAAAATAATCTTTCGGAAAATTCCAACTTAGCGGAAGTTTTAAAACACTCCGAGAACAAGACTGTCTCCTTTTTCTCATTTTTGTTTTTTTCAAGTATGGCGACGCCCAATCGCTCATATCCGGGGTCAATTCCTAAAATTCTCATAATTTTTATTCCGCATTAGTAAAAACATCTTGAACATCGTCATTCTCCTCCAATTCGTCTACGAGTTTGTCTAATAATTCCAAATCGGTATCCGAAACAGGGGTAAACATATTTGGTTTCCAGATTATTCCTTCCGGCGTTTTTTCTTTGGTGAAAGACCAGGAGACAGACCCGATACCTCCTAGCGCGAAGCCGTTTTTTGAAAGTATGTGTTTTATATCTTGCGCCGTCCTGTTCCGGCTGTCTGTAAGGGTTTCTATAATGATTCCGACTCCGCCCGGGCCATAAGCCTCGTAAGTGATTACGTCCATTTGAGCTCCCGGCTCTGAAGCTTTCTTTATAGCCCTTTCAATATTTTCCGAGGGCATATTTACTTTCCTTGCTTTTTCAATCGCGGCGCGAAGCCCTGGCGCGTTTATATCGCCTTTTGCCAGTTTTGCCTCTACACCAATATAACGCACTAATTTAGAGAAAATCTTGCTTTTCTTAGCATCAGTAATATCTTTTTTATGTTTTATTTGGCTCCATTTGTTGTGTCCGGACATAATTATTTACAAAAGTTTATTTTGTTTCTCTTCTTTTAGATCAAAACCTAAATGTTTATATGCTTTAGGAGTGGCCACGCGGCCACGGGAGGTGCGTTCTAAGAGTCCAAGCTGAATTAAATAAGGTTCAATCACTTCTTCCACCGTGGCTTCTTCTTCGGACATAGCCGCGCCGATTGTTTTTAACCCAACCGGTCCGCCGCCGAATTTATCTATCAATATCTCTAAGAACTTTCTGTCGGAAGAATTTAAGCCGATATCATCAATGGCGAGCATATTGAGCGCCTCCTTGACCGTCTTTTGGTCTAAACTTTTTTTGTGCACTTGGGCGAAGTCACGCACTCTCTTCAAAAAATAATTTGCGGTGCGGGGAGTAAACCGGCTTCTCTTGGCGATTTCTTTTAAGGCCCCTTCATCCAATTTTGTATTCAGCAATTTACTGGACCTTTTTACAATTTCCCCGATTTCTTCATTTGAATAAAATTCCAATCTGAAGACTCCGCCGGAGAAGCGTGAACGTAAGGGGGAAGAGACAAGGGCGACACGGGTAGTGGCGGCAATCAAAGTGAAAGGCGGTAGGTCCAGCTGGATAGTGCGGGCGGAAGGTCCTTTACCGATAATTATATCCAAGACGCCGGACTCCATAGCAGGGTAGAGTATCTCTTCCACTGTTTTATTGAGCCTGTGAATTTCGTCTATGAAAAGTATGTCGCCTGAAGATAAATTTGTGAGAATTGAAGCCAAATCGCCCACTTTTTCAATAGCCGGCCCGGACGTAATCTTTATTTGTTTGCCTGTCTCGTGGGCTATCAGGTGCGCCAAGGTGGTTTTTCCCAAGCCCGGAGGGCCGTAAAAAAGTATATGCTCCGGAATATGCCCTCTCTCTTCGGCGGCCCGTAGCAGGATTTTAACGTTGTCTTTTATGTGTTTTTGGCCGATATATTCGTCCCAGCGGGTGGGTCTTAAGGTCTGGTCTAAGAAAGAATCTCCAACACCGGACACTTTTTCCAGGGGTATTTTCTTTTTTTCTTTGTCTTTTTCGCTTGACATTTTTTTATATTATGCTATACTCTAGAAGTAGTACATTTATCAACAGAGTATCAACAGTGCTATCCACATTATAGCATTTGCCTGATATTCCATATAGTATAATTAATTTATAGAGATTTAAAAGTCTCTTTTGTTTTTTAAAAAGAAGACACTAATCTCTAAGCAATCAGCCACCGGTTCTACAAGTTTGCATAGGACGTTTTGGCGCTCTCACGAGTTGCTGGTGCTATCCTTTAATGATTTGTTACTTTCGGAACTTAGTTTTGAAAGGATTGTTTAGAGATTAGTGTTTTTTTATTCCTCCAACAGGTCAACTACGCTTTGCACTTCTTCAAATGAAGTAATACCGTTTAATATTTTTACTATGCCATCTTGACGCATAGAAAGGATTCCTTGAGCCCGGGCAATTTTTTTTATTTCACGCTCGCTTGGATTTTCCGGAATTATTTTTTCTATAGCTTCGTCGGTTTTAATTGCTTCAAAAATACCTATTCGTCCTTTGTATCCCGTCACATTGCATTTATCACAGCCGACAGGAGAAAAGAATTTAATAGGCGCATCGGGATTTATATTATAATTTGAAAGATTTTTACCTTCTTCTTTTATCCCGTCCATTATTATTTTCATAGTTTTCGCTTCTTTCTCATCGGGAGCTTTTTCGATTTTACAAAATGGACAAAGCTTGCGCACTAGACGTTGGGCAATGGAAAGAGATAAAGCCGAAACCATAATTTTTGGATTGGCATCAAGGTCAATCAAACGCGGAATGACTCCGGCCGCATTGTTGGTGTGTAAAGTAGAAAATACCATATGTCCCGTTAGAGCCGCCTCTATGGCGATTTTGGCTGTTTCCGCGTCTCGTATTTCACCTATCATTACCACGTCTGGGTCCTGACGCAAGCCGGAACGCAAGCCTTCCAAAAATGTGTATCCTTTTTCGTCATTTGTTTGAGTCTGTGTTATGCCTGTCAAATGATATTCTATCGGGTCTTCAATGGTTATTATTTTTATTTCCGGAGAATAAATTTTTCTCAAAAATGCGTAAAGAGTGGTCGTTTTTCCGGAACCAGTAGGACCAGTGACTAATATAAGGCCGTTTGGCTTCGCGATTTCCTCTTCTATTATAGAAAATAGAAAAGGTTCTATGCCCAAATCTTCAAGTTTTACCTGGATTGATTTCGGGTCCAAAATACGCATAACGATTGATTCGCCGTATGCCCCGGGAATCATAGAAGAACGAATGCTTATTTCTTCCGCTTCTTCCACAATACTAAAACGTCCGTCCTGCGCTATCGTTGAAGTTAATTTCATTCCAGAGAGAAGCTTTATTCGCGAGTTAAGAAGATGATAAACATTATTTTCAAAAAATATAACATCGTGAAGGACACCATCCAATCTAATTCTCAACCTGCTTTTTTCCTGCTGGGGTTCTATATGTATATCGGAAGCTTTTATGGCTATCGCTCCGGCTAATATTATTTCCAATAAATGTGAAACTTTGTGTATCGAATTTCCTTCATTTATATCCGCAATTAATTTTTCTATGTCTTTTATTGTTTTTATATCTTTTGCCACCTCTCTTAAAACTTCCGCAGAAATGTCCACGCCCCCAACCTTAGAACTCTCTGCCAACGATAACTCTTTATATCTGCCCCAAACTTTTTCTAAGGATGCCAACGACACCATATAAAAAGTAGGGATTAAATCCTTTCTCTCTATTTGGTCTTTAAGTTTTGCCAAAAGGTCATCTGAAGGGGAACGTACCGCTATAAAAATATTTTTCCCAAAAAGTTTAAAAGGGGCCACCTTCAGTTCACGGGCATCCTTTTCGGATATTGCTCGAAGTGCTTCATTATCTATGCCCAAACGAGACAGGTCGATATAAGGAAGCTTGTATTTTGATTCCGCCAGCATTGCTACCAGCTGTTCTTCTTCCTCTCTGTGTAAATCATCCAATTGCTTATTTTGTTTTTCTTCGTCAAAGTCCGCCATAATTATAAATTATAGCAATAATGCTATAATTTACACAATGGAGAAAGATAAAAAGACATTAGTGTTGCTGGATGCTCACGCGATAATACATCGTGCTTATCACGCCTTACCGGAGTTTTTATCGTCCAAGGGCGAGCCCACAGGAGCCTTGTATGGACTCACCAGTATGCTGATGAAAATAATTACCGATTTAAAACCGGACTATATTGTAGCCTGTTATGATTTACCACAAAAAACTTTCAGACACGAAGCGTATGAAGGATACAAAGCTGGAAGAGCAAAAACCGATGATGCTCTTATTCTGCAACTGAAAAATTCCAGGCAGATTTTTGAGGCGTTTAATATTCCTATTTATGATGCTCCGGGTTTTGAGGCGGATGATGTGCTGGGTACTATAGTGGAAGAATTAAAAAAAGACAAAAAAATAAATATAATTATTGCCTCGGGTGATATGGACACAATGCAATTGGTAGACGGAGAAAAAGTGCAAGTCTATACATTAAAAAAAGGAATTAATGACACTATCTTGTACAACGAGGAAAAGGTGATTGGTAGGTTTGGATTTAAGCCGAAACTTTTACCGGATTACAAAGGTCTGCGGGGCGACCCGTCGGATAATATTATTGGTATAAAGGGTATTGGTGAAAAAACAGCCACCAATCTTATTGTTAATTTCGGAACTATAGAAGAAATTTATAAAAAATTAAAAAAAGACGAAAGTATTTTCATTAAAAATGATATTTCTCCAAGAATATTGGAACTTATAAAAAACAACGAGGAAGAAGCTTTGTTTTCCAAAACTCTGGCCAAAATCAGGACTGATGCGCCGATAAATTTTACATTGCCGAAAAATACTTTTTGGCAGAATGCCGATTTGAAAAAAATTGAGAATATTTTTTCCTTGTTTGAATTTAGAAGTTTATTTGCGCGATTGAAAAGTTTTTTTGCAGGGAAGTTTCAAAAAGAAAAAGTACCCCTTGATGATAATTCTCTCCGTCGCTCGCACTCTATCTTGGAAGGGCAAGATATTTCTGGTAGCAGCGAATACTCCTCCGAGAACAATCATCAAGGGGTACATACTGTGGACGAAAAGGAGCTTCAGGAAACCTCCATTGCCCTATGGCTCTTAAATTCGGACATTGCCAATCCCTCTTTGGAAGACATTTTGCATTTTGGAAAGACGAATGATTTTAAAACAGCGCGAGAGTATGTTTTTAAGCAATTGAAAGAAAAAGGACTGGAAAAAGTTTATGAAGAAATAGAAAGACCCATAATGCCCATAGTAAAAGAAATGCAGGATTATGGCATATTGATAGATAAAAAATATTTTGAAAATTTATCAGAGGAATACCATAAAGAATTGGACAAGCTAACTGGGAAAATTTACAAAATGGCAGGAACGGAATTTAATATTAATTCACCTAAACAATTGGGAGAAGTTATTTTCGGTAAAATGGGAATGAAATCAAGTAAGAAAAAAAGCGCCAGCGGCTCCTTTTCGACCAAAGTTTCAGTGCTGGAAGAACTGGAAGAAGATAATCCAATCATAAAAGAAATATTGTCTTATAGAGAGTTGCAAAAACTGCTTTCCACTTATATTGACGTAATTCCCAAAATGGTGGCGCAAGACGGTCGTCTGCACGCTAAATTTTTGCAGAATGGCACAACGACCGGCAGATTTTCTTCCCAAGACCCAAACTTGCAGAATTTGCCGATAAAAACAGAACTGGGCAAAAAAATAAGGAATGGTTTTATAGCCGGAAAAGGCTGTAAACTTTTGGCTTTTGACTACAGCCAGATTGAACTTCGGGTTGTGGCGATGCTTTCTGGAGATAAAAAAATGACGCAAATATTTCGTGAAGGTAAAGATATTCACGCCGGAGTGGCTTCTTTTGTTTTTAACGTGCCTATAGATAAGGTGGACGCTGAAATGCGGCGCAAAGCGAAAGTGATAAATTTTGGCATTATTTACGGTATGGGGGTTTCAGCTTTGCGTAAAAGTTTAGGAGGTACCCGCCCTGAAGCGCAAAAATTTTACGACAATTATTTCAATCAATTTAGTGGCGTGCGGGATTATCTGGAAGAGGTAAAAGTTTTTGCTATGAAACATTCATATACGGAAACATTATTCGGCAGGCGCCGATATTTTCCCAATATAAATTCACGAATTCCATTTTTGAAAAATATGGCTGAACGCACGGCCATAAACGCGCCAGTCCAGGGCACAGCCACGGCCGATATTATAAAACTGGCCATAAGATACGCGGAAGAAGACTTGAAAAAAGCGAATATTTTAGAAAAAGCTCATCTGGTGCTTCAAATTCACGATGAATTAGTTTATGAAGTGGAAGATAAAGTACTTGAAGAGGCGGGAAAAGTGATAAAAAATGCTATGCAAACAGTGCTAAAACGCTCATATTTACATTATGAAACTAGTATTCCGCTCTTAGTACATTCCGGTTCCGGAAATAATTTTGGAGAGGTTAAATAATGGTACATTATATGCTATTATAAAATGATGCAAATAGGAACTACAGCAGAACAATTTGGAGGTAAAAACAAAAATAAAGTGCATAAAATTTTAGCGCATTCGTATCTTTGTTTTTTTATCTCCTTTTTGCTCGGGCTTCTCTTGGATTTTGTTTTTCCCCTTAAAATTTTTGGGAAGCTGGATTTGATGCCCATTGGCATTGTTTTTTTGGTTCTCGGTACGCTTTTAGTATTTTGGGCACAAAAATCCTCCCGTAATTTGGAGAAGGAGAGCCTAAGCAAGGAGACATTTTACCGCGGGCCTTATAGGTTTACCAGAAGCCCGACGCATTTTGGACTTTTTCTTTTAGTGTTGGGTTTTGGCATCGTAGCCGATTCTTTCTTTGTGGTTATTTTTTCAATAATTTCAATTTTTGTGGCCAAATTTTTCTTTCTCAAAAAAGAAGAAAGAATTCTTGCGGAAAAATACGGCGCTCCGTATTTGGAATATAAAAAATCAGTGAAACTCTAATATGATTTATCTTTTTTGTGGAGATGATGCAAAAAATAAACACGAGAGTTATGAAAAATTAATAAAGTCTATGCCAGCCGGTACGGAAACTTTTTTTATCGGCAAAAATGACTTTAAAGAAATGGAAACGGAGAGTTTTTACTCCGGCGCTGGACTGTTTTTTAAAAAGTGCGCGGTAATTTTTACAAATATTTTTGAAAAGGAAGAAACGCTTAATTTTATTTTAAATAAGTTGAATATAATAAGTGAATCCGGTAATGATTTTATTTTTTTAGAAGGAAAGTTAAATAAAGAAATTTTAGATGCTTTTGAAAAAGTAAAAGCGAAAATCAGTATACTTGAATTACCTAAAGAGAAAAAGGAAAGATTTAACAGTTTTATGCTGGCCAATGCATTTGGGGAGCGGGATAAGCTTAATTTATGGGTTCATTTTAGGCAAGCCTTGGAAAAAGACGTGGCCCTGGAAGAACTCGCCGGTGTTTTGTTTTGGAAAACCAAAGATATGATACTGAAAAAAGATTTCCGAAAATATACTTCTTCCGAGCTTGAAAATTTTGCCGGCAAGCTTTCTTACCTTCTGCCGGAAGCCCGCAAAGATGGCAAAGACGCCGAGTCTGTATTTGAGCAATTTTTACTGGATGCTTTTTAAATTTGTCCGCCCGGTCGGGATCGGACCGACGACCTTATCCTTAAAAGGGATCTGCTCTACCAACTGAG
This sequence comes from uncultured Candidatus Saccharibacteria bacterium, assembly GCA_964408725.1. Lineage (GTDB taxonomy): Bacteria > Patescibacteriota > Minisyncoccia > Phycocordibacterales > UBA9973 > UBA9973. Next base: position 28,964 of record CAYPAN010000001.1, on the reverse strand, counting down.
CTACGGGCGGTTAATTAACTATGCGGTTTTAATAACTTTTTGTAAATAGTCAGTTGAATCCGCTACAACTGAGCTACGGGCGGAAACATTAACTATGGAAATTTGACAAGCAACTCAAATATATAGGAAATGTGCTCAAAAATCAAGAGATTTTTACTTTTTGAAATAAATAAATGTTATAATTAAAACTATGTCCGCAACTAATAAAACATTCATATTTATGCTTATATTTACAATAATAAGTTCTGTCTTTGCTTATATAATTATTATGAAAGGATATGAGGTTTATTCTCCTGAAAACTACTACGATATTCAATAAAAATTCTAAAAAGTGTTAATATAAAATATTGTCAAAAAATATTTTTAAACTACATAAACCATTTCAGCCAGCGGGAGATCAACCCAAGGCTATTTCGGAGCTTCTAAATGGGCTTGAAAAGGGAATGAAAAAACAAACATTGATAGGGGCCACGGGCACAGGTAAGACTTTTACAATGGCTAATGTGATAGCCGCATATAATAAGCCGACGCTTGTCATAGCACACAATAAAACTCTGGCCGCCCAGCTTGCACAGGAATTTAAGCAATTTTTCCCGGACGCGGCTGTGCATTATTTTGTTTCATATTACGACTATTATCAGCCGGAGGCTTATATGCCGGCGTCAGACACATACATTGAAAAAGACGCACAAATCAATAAAGAAATAGACCGTCTGCGTCATGCCACGACGGAAGCATTGCTCACCAGACGTGATGTGATAATAGTGGCATCAGTTTCTTGCATTTACGGCTTGGGGTCTCCTGTGGAATATGAAAAGGTTAATTTGAAATTGAAAATCGGTATGAAAATAAGCCGAATGGCTTTAATGAAAAAATTGATTGAAATTCATTTTGAGCGCACAAATGCCAACTTAAATCCGGGAACTTTCCGTTCAATCGGTTCTCGGGTGGAAATTATGCCCATATCTGAAAAAATAATGTATCAGGTGGAAATACAAAATGAATTAATTTCAAAAATTAAAAAAATTGACCCGATTTCTTCACAGATTATCAAACCTGCCCGCCCTCCCAAGTCGGGAGCAGGCGAGGAAGAACCATTGTTTATTTTTCCGGTGAAACATTTTATAACTGAGGACGTGAAGAAAAAGAAAGCGCTGGTGGAGATAAAAAAAGAATTAACGAGCCAATTGAAAAAATTTGAGAAAGAAGGAAAATTATTGGAAGCAGAACGCATTAAAAGAAGGACAAATTATGATTTAGCTATGATTCGTGAAGTCGGTTATTGCAACGGTATTGAAAATTATTCAAGACATTTATCCGGCAAAAAAGAAGGCGAACCGCCGGAAACATTACTTTCTTATTTTCCGCATATAAAAAATCAGGAACATACTCTCCGTCGCTCGCACTCTATCTTGGAAGGGCAAGAAAGTTCTGGCAGTAGCGAATACTCCTCCGAGTATATTCCTGATTTTTTGACTGTCATAGACGAATCTCACGTCACCCTGCCACAGCTCCAGGGTATGTACGCGGGAGATGCTTCCCGCAAAAATACCCTTGTGGAATATGGCTTTCGCTTGCCTTCGGCCAAAGACAACAGACCTTTAAAATATGAAGAATTTAGTGAAAGAATCGGGCCTGTCATATACACTAGCGCTACGCCTTCCGACCAGGAACGCGCTCAAAGCGAACAAATGGTGGAACAGATTATCCGTCCAACCGGGCTTGTTGACCCGGAGATTTCTGTTCGGCCGGTTTCGGAAAGTCTTGCTCAGGATAATTCTCTCCGTCGTTCGCACTCTATCTTGGAAGGGCAAGAAAGTTCTGGCCGCAGCGAATACTCCTCCGAGTATACCTCTGGGCCTTATCCGGGTCAGATTCAGGATTTTATTAAGGAAATAGAAAAAACGATCAAGATGGGTTTTCGTGTTCTTGCCACGACACTCACCAAAAAAATGGCGGAGGACCTTTCCACTTATTTGAAAGACAAAAAAATAAAAGCGGAATACTTGCATAGCGATATAAAGACGATTGAAAGAATAAAAATTCTGACGCAATTCAGAAAAGGCGATTTTGATGTTTTAGTGGGGGTAAATCTTCTGCGTGAAGGGCTTGATTTGCCGGAAGTGGCATTAATCGGCATACTGGACGCCGACAAAGAAGGATTTTTGCGTTCGGAAACCTCGTTAATCCAGACCATAGGCCGCGCGGCCCGCAATGTATACGGCAAAGTCATTCTTTACGCGGACGTTATGACGGGTTCACTGGAGAGGGCGATAGGAGAGACCACCCGTCGACGTAATATTCAAATTGCTTACAATAAAAAACACAATATCACGCCGAAAACGATTATGAAAAAGATTAAGGACATAACCGAGGAAATGGAAAGCGAACACGGGAAAACGGTCAATGCGGAATTGGCACTTGATGTTGAATTGTTCAAGAAAGCGTTTGCCAGAGATAAAAGTAATAAAGGGAAAAACGAAAGTGATTCTATAAAAAACAGTTTACTTTCGGATGAAGAAAGAAATACAACAGTTTACGAAAAAATAATAAAAATAAAAGAAAAGGAGATGAATAAAGCGGTAAAAGAGCTGGATTTCGAAACGGCGGCAATCTTGCGTGACGAGATAGTTGTTTTAAAAGAAAAAATCAAAATTTGATGTAACTTTTTTGTTAAATTGGCTTTTTGTGTTATAATCTCCTTATCTTAATATAGATACACACCCCCTAGGAACGACGGCGGGTGTGGTTCTGGTATTATTTAATTTTTATGAAATTGGATAAAAATATAGATAAAATAACGATAAAAGGGGCTAGAACCCATAATTTGAAGAATATAAATGTGGAAATGCCACGCAACAGTATGATAGCCATTACCGGTGTTTCGGGTTCCGGCAAGTCCTCTCTTGCTTTTGACACAATTTTTGCCGAAGGGCAGAGGAGGTATGTGGAATCCTTGTCTTCTTACGCGCGGCAATTTTTGAATCAAATGCCCAAGCCTGATGTGGACGAAATAACCGGGCTTTCGCCGGCTATTTCCATTGACCAAAAATCCCGTTCCAATAATCCGCGTTCTACGGTGGCGACCATTACCGAAATATATGATTACCTGCGCGTAATGTATGCACGCATCGGGCATCCTCACTGCCCTCTATGTGGAGAAGAAATTAAAAAACTTTCAAACGAGGAAATTTTGAATTTTGTCCTGGAAAAAATAAAAGCGCTTGAAAAGAACAAGAAAAATAAGAAATCTGTAATGGGTATAGAATGGGATGAAACCGAAATGAATATTTTCTCTCCCATTGTCCGGGGCCGTAAAGGGGAATATTATCAATTGCTTTATGATTTGCTTGGTAAAGGATTTTCCGAGATTCGCTTGGATGGAGTAATGAAAAAATTGCGTGAACAGATAATTCTTTCCAAGAACAAAACGCATAATATTGATATTTTGGTTGACCATTTTGCAGTACACGAATTTTATGACCACAAAGATGAAAGTCGCACCAGATTAGCGGAAGCCTTGGAGCGGGCGCTCATTGAATCCGACGGTTTAGTGGCCGTTTCTTTCGGTTCCGAAGAAGAGTTCACAATGTCCGCGAAATTTGCCTGCAAGAATGACGGTTTTTCTTTTCCGGAAATTGAACCGCGTCTTTTTTCCTTCAATTCTCCGTATGGTGCCTGTGAAGTTTGCCATGGCTTGGGCACAAAATATTTTATGGGTGAGGAACCCTGTGATGCTTGTCACGGAGCGCGGTTGCGCCCGGAAGCATTAAATGTTTTTATCAGTGCCGGGCATAAACGCAAGAACATTCTTGAATTATCATCGTTTACAATAATAGAGGCAGCGGAATTTTTCAAAACTTTAAAGCTATCGGACCAGGAAAAGGAAATATCTCTGCCCGTTGTTCGTGAAATAGAAGCGCGTTTGCAGTTTATGTTGGATGTTGGACTCGATTATTTACAGCTTTCTCGTAAAGCCAATACTCTCTCCGGCGGAGAAGCCCAACGCATTCGCCTGGCGTCCCAGCTGGGCTCTAGATTAGTCGGCGCCTTATATGTCTTGGATGAGCCGACTATAGGGCTTCATCAACGCGATAATGACCGTTTGATTAAAACATTGGAAAACCTACGTGATTTAGGCAACACCATTTTAATTGTTGAACACGATGAGGATACGATTTACGCGTCCGATTATATAGTGGATATAGGCCCGAAGGCTGGTGTGCACGGAGGCGAAGTTATAGTTTCCGGATGGCTGGAAGAATTATTAACCGCAAAAAAGAATACAAACAATTCCAGAACCCTTTCTTATCTTCGCGAAGAAATAAAAATTCCGGTGCCGGAAAAACGCCGGGGCGGAAAAGGAGCGTTGCGTATAACAGGCGGGAAAATTTTCAACATCAAAAATTTAAATGTTGAAGTTCCTTTGGGCATAATGACATCCATTACCGGGGTATCCGGTTCCGGCAAGAGTTCTTTTATGTATGAAATTTTGTATAAAAATCTTCAGGCCCGTTATGAACGCAAATATCGCACAGTGAAAATTTTTAACTGTTCTTCATTTACCGGCACTGAATATTTGTCGCGCGCTATTTTGATTGACCAGTCCCCGATAGGCAGGACTCCGCGCTCAAATTTGGCCACTTATGCGGGCGCTTTTACCCATATCCGAGATTTATTTGCTACTACCGAAGAAGCGCGTCTTCGCGGCTGGAAAGCCAACCGCTTTTCTTTTAATGTGAAGGGCGGACGCTGTGAAGCCTGCGAGGGCAATGGTCAAATTGCCGTGGAGATGCACTTTTTGCCCACCGTGTACGTTACTTGCGATGTCTGCAACGGAAAACGTTTTGACAAAGAAACACTGACGGTAAAATATAAGAAAAAAAATATATATGAAGTGCTTCATATGACCGTGGAAGAAGGACTTATCTTTTTTAAAGATATTCCCGCAATCTATGACCGCTTGTATACGCTCTCGGGAGTGGGTCTGGGTTATCTGGAGCTTGGCCAGTCGGCAACCACACTTTCCGGCGGAGAAGCCCAGCGGGTGAAAATTTCCAGCGAACTTTTTCGCCCATATTTGGAAAAGACTATTTATCTTCTTGATGAACCGACAGTGGGACTGCATTATGACGATGTGGTGAAGCTTCTTGAAGTACTGAACAAGCTTGTGTCAAAAGGGAATACTGTGGTTTTGATTGAACATAACCTTGATATTATCAAAAGCTCGGACTATGTTATAGATATTGGTCCCGAAGGCGGAGTAAGTGGGGGGAATCTGGTAGCCAAAGGCACGCCTGAAGAAATAGCGAATAGTCCGAAGAGTTATACCGGGAAGTATCTCAAAAAAGCTCTGCGTAAATGATTTTTTATGACCCATTCGATAATCTCAGGGTCATGGTAATAAAATAGAACCATGAATATAAAATATTTCAAAAAACTTAAAATACCCCAAAAGCCCGGTGTGTATTTTTTTCTCAAAGGAAAAGAGATTTTATATATTGGCAAAGCGACATCACTTAGGGATAGGATAAAAAGTTATTTTGGAAAAGATTTAATTGAAACCAGGGGTCCGCTTTTAGTGGATTTAATATTTAAAGCAACCCAAATAGACTGGCGAGAGACAGATAACGTGCTTGAAGCGCTTATATTAGAAGCTTCTCTTATAAAAAAATACCAGCCGAAATACAATACTAAAGAAAAATCCGATAAAAGTTTTAATTATATTTGCATAACTAGAGAAGACTTGCCAAAAGTGATTATAGTGCGAGGCAAGAATTTAAAACCGTCTCTATTTTATAAAGTATTCGGACCTTATCCGAACGGTTCCCAACTTCGCGAGGCTATAAAGATAATAAGAAAGATTTTTCCATTTTTAGACGAAAAAAGTAAGAATTATATGGAATTTTACAGGCAAATAAACCTGATTCCGGATTTGGACGATAAAAAACTGTATTTACAGAATATCAAAAATATAATTTTGTTTTTTAAAGGCAAAAAAAAGCAGATTTTCAAAAATCTTAAGAAAGAAATGAATGCGTATTCTAAACTGGGTGAGTTTGAAAAAGCCGGCGAAATAAAAAGACAGCTTTTTGCCCTGCAACATATTAATGATGTGGCGTTAATAAAAAATGAAACCGGAAACCCTTTCATTTTTTCGTCCCTGCGCCCTTCCCTCGGCCGAGGTATCCGTGTTGAGGCGTATGACATCGCGCATATGGCAGGCAGAAATATGGTTGGCGTTATGGTCGTTATAGAAAACGGGGAGGTAGAGAAGAATGAATATAGGAAATTCAAAATAAAGACGCAGAGTGTTTCAAACGACACGGGTGCCTTAAAAGAAATGTTGGAAAGACGTCTGGCGCATAGAGAATGGCCTTATCCTAACTTGATTGTTGTAGATGGCGGTATGGCTCAAATAAACACTGCCAAATATATCTTAAATAAAGCCGGTTTTTCAATTCCGATTGTTTCGGTTGTGAAAGACGAACGTCATAAACCAAAGGCAATTATGGGTGATGAAAAACTTACCCGAAAACATAAGAAGGAAATATTACTTGCAAATAGCGAGGCGCACAGGTTTGCCATTGCTTACCATAGAAAAATGCGCGGCAAGAATTTCCTTAAGTAAGAAATAAGAGATATAATTTATAGATGGATAAAATATCTGAGCTTGGTAAATTGAAGCAGAAAATGGAGAAAGATAAGACTCTGCCCTTGCAAAAATCCAATCTGGTTTTCGGCGAAGGTAATACCGACTGCGAGGTGCTTTTTATCGGAGAAGCTCCCGGTTTCAACGAAGATATGCAAAAACGCCCCTTTGTCGGGCGTGCGGGGCAACTGCTCCGTAAAAACATTCGTGACTTGGGTTGGCAGGAGGGAGATGTTTACATAACCAATATTGTAAAACGCCGTCCGCCGGAGAACCGCGACCCGAACGAAGAAGAAATCGAGAAATACAAACCTTACCTGGCGCGGCAGGTAGATATTATCAATCCGAAAATAATTGTGCCGCTCGGCCGGTTCTCTATGAATTACTTTTTGCCGATGGCAAAGATTACCCGCGACCAGGGCAAACTTTTTAAAGTGGAGAAACCCGCCGGAGGACGGGCAAGTATTTTTGTTCTGCCGATGCTCCATCCTGCTGCCGCATTGCGGGGGAATGAAGCGATGAAAATGTTTGAAGATACTTTTAAAAAATTGCCAGCGGCCCTCCTGAAGGTCAGTGCCAGAGAGTTTGAAGAGACAAAGCATGAGGAATACATCCCGCCGGAAAAATTTGAAGATGTGCAATCTAAGCTTTTTTAGCAAATGAAAAAAAATCAGCAAAACATTTTAATAATTCACAATGTCCGAAGCGTGACAAATGTCGGCGCGATGTTTCGGACAGCTGATGCCGCCGGTATAAACAAAATTTATTTGACAGGCTATACGCCCGCGCCGCTTGACCGTTTCGGCAGAGTTCGTAAAGATATGGCCAAATCGGCTTTAGGTGCGGAGGAGTTTGTGCCTTGGGAGCATAGAAAAAGTTTATTGGCCTTACTAGGTAAATTAAAAAAGGAGAAATATTTAATTTTAGGCATTGAGCAAGCGCAGAATTCTGCTGATTATAAAAAAGTAAAATTGCAAAACAAAAATGCTTTTATTGTGGGCGCTGAAGTTACCGGTATTCCTAAAAATATACTTGCAAAATGCGATATAATAGCTGAAATTCCAATGCGAGGTAAAAAAGAATCACTGAATGTTTCCGTGGCCTGTGGGGTATTTCTATTTAGAGTGCTTGGTGTATAGAGCAAAAATGTGCGCTGCGACCGCCGATGATTTTTCTCGTTATTATTCCTTTACAACCTTTCTTTCTACATTTTTCTCCGGTACGCCTGTAAGCTTCATGATGGAGCTGAAATTTGCCCGGTAAGCCATAAATATTACGATAGTCTGACATTGAATCCCCGCCGAAATTTATGCCCTTTTTCAGCAATTCTTTCATTGCCTTGAATATCTTTTTTAATTCCTCTTCTTTTATTTTGGAAACTTTTCTTTCCGGATGCACCCCAGCGCGCCAAAGTATTTCATCAGAGTAAATATTGCCTATGCCGGCTATAATACTCTGGTCCATTAAAACCGTTTTAATTTTTCCATTAAGTTTTCTTTTAAATCTTTCCTCAAATACTTTAAGAGTAAAGTTTTTATCTAATGGGTCCGGGCCTATGTCTTTTAGATGTTTAGAATCGTGGGCTACTTTTGTATTAAGTAGAGTTATTTTGCCAAACTTACGCATATCTGAAAAAGCCAGATGTTTGCCATTTGAAAAAATAAAAACAAAGTGTATAAATCTATTGTATGAATCTGACAATGGCCCTTTCCCAGGTATCCACTTGTCTGTTTTATCGGAAAATTTGTATTTTCCATACAGCAAATGTCCGGTCATTTTCATATGAATCAAAATAGTCTTGCCGTTTGATAAATTTATCAGAATATTCTTTGCCCGTCTTTCAATAGATTTTATTTTTTTACCCGCAACTTCTTTCTTGAACGATATAAAGTATTTTGGATTTGCCACGCTGTCTGCCTTGCGTTTATCTTTAGTCGCCAGGTCCGTCCAAACGTCTTTTATGATAAGGTCCACTATTGTTTTTCTCAGACCCCTTACCGTTGTCTCTACTTCTGGTAGTTCAGGCATGGTATCATCATACTATGGATAAAGCGTTATTAAAAATCTTTGTTTTTACTTTTTTTCTTCTGCCTATTTTGTCTCCCTTTTATTCTTTCGCCGCCGATTCTCCTCCAAGCGAGCCCATTAAAATTTTACTGGTTCCAGGACATGACAATGAAGTATGGGGAGCGCAGTACGGCAATATAAAAGAGGCGGATATGACCTTGGCGCTAGCGACACGGATTTATAATCTTTTGAAACAAGATAAAAGGTTTCAGGTTTATATTACCCGGGATTCTCAGGGTTATACCAAAGAATTTGCCGATTATTTTGCGAACAATCAGGCAGATATATTATCTTTTAAAGAAAATGCCAAAAAGCAAATGCAAAGTAAGATTGTCAGCGGCAGTTTTGTCCAAAAAGCAAACGCTCCGCATCATGCCGTGAGCGAAGATGTTGCCATAAGACTTTATGGATTCAATAAGTGGATAGATGAAAATAAAATAGATGCGGTAGTTCATATTCATTTTAATGATTATCCGCGCAAGAATAAATGGGTAATAGGGCAATACAAAGGTTTTACAATTTATATGCCGGATTCGCAATTTGCCAATTCTAGGGAAAGCTTAAAGCTCGCAACTGATATTTTTACGGAACTTCACAAGAAATATATCACAAGTACCTACAAACCGGAGGCTGGCGGACTGATTCATGACCAAAAACTTATAGCTGTCGGGGCCAATGGGACATTAAATGCTTCCACACGTTCAGTGCTCATAGAATACGGTTATATTTATCAAAAAATATTTCGTACAACACCTTTGCGTAGCCAAGCCTATAAAACTATGGCTAATCTTACTACTACGGGCATAGAAAACTATTTTTTTGGAAAATAATTTTTATTTGTTGCTTAGTATTTTCAGGGCTTCACGAATTTTTGTGTTTGTATTTATGTCAGGAGAAACTTTTTTCAAAGCTTCACGCGCTTCGTTTTGAGAATAACCGAGTGACTTCAACGCTTCCAGGGCGTCGAGTTCTCCTTGAAGGGAAGTGCCGCTTTTTTCCTCACCCATTTTATCCCGAAGTTCAATGACTATTTTTTCCGCAGTTTTTTTGCCTATGCCAGATATTTTTGTGAGGTATGCCGTGTCGGATGTAGCGATAGCTTTTTTTAATGTTTCAATTGATGCGACACCCAAGATATTAATAGCTCCCTTCGGCCCTATGCCAGACACATTTATAAGCATCTCAAAGAACTCCAATTCCTGGCGGTCTAGGAATCCATAAAGGTCTAAAATATCTTCACGCACATGAGTATGAATCCAAAATGATACGTCAGTGTCATTTTGCCCCGAGCTTTTGCGAGGGAGGGATAACTTAGCCAGCGTATCCGGCGACACGTTTATCTTATAACCAACCCCTGCTGTTTCAACAATCAGAAACTTGTCGGTTTTTAAAATTATTTTTCCTTTTACGCTTCCAATCATAGCTTAATCATAGCACAATTGCCCTTTTTTGTTTTTTTTGCTACTATAAATGTATGCCTATAACAAAATCAGCTAAGAAAGCAGTTCGCGGTTCTCTTCGCAAGAAGGGCTTCAATGACCGTCAGAAACACGACATAAAAGACATAATTAAAAAAATCGAAAAGACCGTTAAAACGGACAAAGAAGAGGCGGAAAAGCTTTTAAGTTTCGCCTTTGCCGTTATAGATAAAGCGGCTAAAAAGGGTGTCATCAAGAAAAATAATGCCGCCCGCAAGAAGTCTCGTTTGTCAAAACTGCTCAAATAAATAATAAACTTATGCCTATTATAGAAGTAAAAAATTTAACTAAAAAATTTGATGATTTCGTAGCCGTGGATAATATTTCTTTCTCGGTTGAGAAAGGGGAAATTTTCGCTTTTTTAGGTCCCAACGGAGCGGGCAAGACAACCACCATAAAAATGCTCACTACATTACTTGAACCGACAGAAGGAGAAGTGAAGATAAACAATTTTGATTTAAAAAAAGAAAGAGATGATGTTCGCAGGTCTTTTGGAATAGTTTTCCAAGACCCTAGTCTGGACGATGATTTGACCGCTTATGAAAATATGAATTTTCACGGCGTGCTTTACGGTGAGAGTAAAGCCAACCGCGTAAAACGCATAGAGGAGCTTATGAAATTGGTTGATTTGTGGGATAGGCGTGACGACTATGTGAAGAATTTTTCCGGTGGGATGAAACGCAGGCTTGAGATAGCGCGTTCCCTCATACACACTCCCAAAATAATATTTTTAGACGAGCCGACAGTCGGTCTTGACCCGCAGACACGCAATCATATCTGGTCCTACGTTGTTGACCTGTCAAAAAAAGAGGGTGTGACCGTTTTTTTGACCACTCACTATATGGAAGAGGCCGAAAAAATGGCGGATAAGGTTGTGATTATTGACCACGGCAAGATAATTTCTTCCGGAACTCCGGAACAATTGAAGAAAAATTCAGGAGTTTCCTCGCTTGAGGAGGCATTTTTGAAATTGACAGGCAATGCCATAAGAAGCGACGAAGCGGGGTCTATGGACTCCCTTCGCACGCATGCCAAAATGTGGGGCAGGAGAAGATAAAAAATAATTTAGAAAAAATTTTATGAATACAGTATACATACTTTGGTTAAGACAATTAAAAAAATACATCAGGTCAACGCCCAGGATTATAGGCTCTCTGGGTCAGCCCCTTCTCTTTCTTTTGGTGTTCGGTTTTGGCTTTGGTTCTATATTCCAAAAAGCGGGTGAGGGAAGCTACATTCAATTTTTAGTTCCGGGTATCGTGGCTATGGCTGTGGTTTTCACCGCTATATTCGGCGGTATTGAGCTTATTTGGGACAGGCAGTTCGGTTTTTTAAAGGAAACAATGGTTGCTCCGGTATCCCGTTTCAATATTATGTTGGGCAGAACTATAGGCGGGGCGACGGTTTCGGTTATTCAGGGCATTGCGGTGCTTTTGATTTCTTTTCTTGTGGGTTTTAAGATGAGTCATCCATTGATGATTTTCCCCGCGATTGTATTTATGTTCTTAACCGCTTTTTTCTTTACCGCACTCGGCACTTCCATAGCTTCCCAGCTTACCGATATGCAGGCGTTCCCCATTATAATGAACTTTCTGGTTATGCCCTTATTCTTTCTTTCCGGGTCTATTTTTCCTCTTGATGCTGCTCCGGCAGCTCTGCGATTTTTGAGCAAAATTGACCCGCTCTCCTATGGCATAGACGGATTACGTTATGTTTTTGAAGGCATCTCCAACTTAAATCCGTGGATTGATGTTTTAGTACTCTTTGCTTTTTCTCTGGTTGTTTTCCTAATCGGACGATTTTTATTTGAAAAAATGGAAGCGTAATTTTTTTACGGAAATTAAAAAAGCCCCCGAAGGGGGCTTTTTTAATGGAAAGCTCAGAACTATGCGCGTTGCACGTTCGTGGCATTTGGTCCTTTTGGAGATTCCTCTGTTTCAAAAGAAACAGCGTCACCTTCATGCAATTCTTCGAAGTTTACTCCGACAAGAGAATTTTTGTGAAAGAATAAATCTTTCGGCAAGCCTTCTCCGGCGATGAAACCGAAACCTTTCTCAGTTACGAGTCTTTTTATTGTACCAGTCATTGATTTTTTTTATTATTATTAAATTACAAATAGATATCCCTTAGAAATCGACTCTTTTCGAATCTACTTTGTCCCTTAAGTATAGTATATAGTAGTCAATTTGTCAATATCTATTTGCTTTGAGCAAGTGTTGCATTCAAAAAGGTGGCTAATTCTTCACCCTTTATTTCCCGAAAAGCGTTAGGTTTTAAATTGCCCAATTTTATATTCATAATTCTATCCCGTTTCAAGTCGGCAACTTCTTGGAAGAGCGCGGAACACATTCTTCTGATTTGATGTTTTTTTCCTTCAGTCAGTATTATTCTAAAAGTGGAATTATTTAGGATAGTCACCTTGCATTTCTTAGTAAGATACCCCTCAATATTCACTCCAGTTTCCATTTTTTGTTTGAAGCTTGAGCGTAGTTTATTCAAAGTTTTGACGGTGTATTCTTTTTCGTGAAAATATTTTGGATTTAATAATTGGTCTGTAATGCGTCCGTCATTCGTAAGTATCATAAGCCCGTGCGAAGCTTTATCCAATCTCCCTAGTGGGAATAGGTCCTCTCTCGGAGAACCGGTTTCAATTCCTATCGGTTTATTGTAAGCAAAATAAATGTATTTTTTCTTTTCTACTCCTTTTACTTCCACGATATCGATTTTGTTTACCCGGCTACCGAGTACCGCCAATTTGCCATTTATAAAAACTTTATTTTTTTGCACCAAATCGTCGGCGCCTCTTCTGGTTGCGATTTTTTTGGAAGCCAAATATTTATTTATCCGCATCGGATATAAGTCTTCCATTTTTGATATTATTTTTCTTTCGTATTTTCCGGAACCGGACTCGCAACCATTTTGGTTCCATAATATGTTTTTCTGGCAGCCAGAATAAGCAGGTTGAGCAGTAAGATAATCAAAAGCCATCCCAATAGGGAATTCGGTAGAAAATTACCCCCCAGCAACACAGCCAATGCGCCTTGCTGAACTACGGATGTTTCTTCCGCAGGCGCGGTTGTTTTTTGCGCGTTATCAGTTGTTGCTCCGTTTTTGGCGCTATTTTTTATAATGCTTTGAGCGGGCGGTTCTGTATTTACGGGGGTAGTAGTCGTTGTTGTGGTTGTGGGTGGCACGTATACATTTGCTGTAATCTTAGGGCTTGTTATGAAAACCGACACGTTTCCGTAAACAGGTATTCCGTTACCGTTTTGCGCGGTCGCGCGATAGTAATATGTGGTGCCCGGATTAAGGTTGTATAACAACTCGCTAAAATTAACAGGGTAGCTTGAATTTATTTTATTAGTGGAATTGTAAAAGTAACCGCTGTTTGTGCCCCATTCAAACCATCTTGTGGCGTAGTATCCATTGGGGTCAACATTTCCATTCAGCATAGCAGAAGTATCGTTAATTCCCGTTGCGGAATAGGTTGTGACAATAGGTTGGCTTGCATAACAATTGTAAGAAGGACAAGTATTGCCGGTAGTTGTGAAAGTCATTTGATTGCCGTAGGTAATTTGGCCGTTGTTATTTTCGGCCACAGCGCGGAAGTAGTAAACAGTGTTTTCCGAAAGGCCGCTTAAATAATAGCTATAACTGGTACCGATATTTGCGCCGTAGTCTACTTGATTTGTTTGATTGCCGTAATATGAATTTATGCCCCATTCAAACCAAGCATACACGTTTGCGTTATTGATTGAACTGACATAACCATTGAGGGTTACGGTATTATTACCAATATTAGTAGCCAAATTTGTGGTGACATTTGGAGCCCCTATAAACATCTGGGCGGAGACTGTATTTACACTCATAAAAAGCCCTAAAAAGGCAACCATACCCACTATAAATAGTTTCGTTTTTGTATTCATTATTGTTCTTAGTATATCACCTTATACAAAAAAGTCAAGGGAGTTAAGCCCCCTGACCCTTTGTAATTTTTCCATTAAAAATATGGTATTTTACTGTTTAGCGGTAGCCGTTTGGGGTCTTATTTGGATAGAATTTGCCGTGACACTGCCGTCAGTATTTGTAGTGCCAGTGACCAAAACTTCCTTACCTGTTATCAAATCACTTATTGTTCCGAAAGTTGTTTTTGTGATAGGGGTACTTGTGTCCAGAAAAACTATTTTTGACCCGCTTTGCGTTGCCGTGGTTGCCGAGGTCGGATTTATATTCATTATTTGGATAGTAATGCTGTCGGCGTCTTTGGAAATTATTTTGCCATTTATAAGTCCTCCACCAGCCGCTCTGCCCACGCCTCTATTTGCGCCGAATTGGCCAGTAAATATGCCGGCTCCGGTTACGCTTGATGCTACACTAGAACTGCTTTTGCCGTAAGACATGCCTGCATAAAATACCCCTACCAAAACTATAATTCCCACTATTATCAAAACTATTTTTTTATTTTTACTCATATGTTTATTTTTTATTAACTAATAATCACTAATAATTTACTCATATCGTAGCGCGTCTATTGGATTTAAATTTGCCGCGCGGCGAGCAGGGTAATAACCGAAAACTATGCCTATGAGGGCCGATACTCCAAAGGCAAGAATTACGGAAGACAAAGAAACGGATGCCTGCAATATGTTAAAATATCCCACGCCAAATGATATTAGCCACCCAAAAACTATTCCGATAAATCCTCCGGTAAAAGTTAAGAGTATTGCTTCCACTAAAAATTGTTTATTGATGTCGCTCTTTTTTGCGCCAATCGCTTTTCTTAAACCAATTTCCCTGGTGCGTTCTGTCACTGTGGTCAACATCATATTCATAATTCCGATTCCACCGACAATAAGTGAAATGCCGGCGACCGCGGCGAGCAGGGTAGTGAGTGTTCCCGTCACGCTTGAAGCAGTGGAAATAATGTCGGCTTCGTTTAGTATGTTAAAGTCGGCTTTTGTCGGGTCCGCTATATTATGTCGGTTGAGCAGTAATGTCGTTATATCATTTTGCACTTGCGTGGATGCACTGGAACTTTGGGCCGAAACGTCAATCTCACTTAAATATTTATTTCCAGAAATATATCTTTGCGCTGTTGTATATGGTATATAAATAATGTCATCAGAGGAACTAAAACCGGAACCCCCCTTTGCCACAGTTATACCGACAACTTCATATTCCGTACCGGCTATGCGAATTTTTTGTCCGACGACACCTGTGGCTCCCACGCCGAACAAATCATCTCTGGTGGTCGGTCCCAGTACTGCCACTTTTGAACCGCTTGTCACATTTTGAGCAGTTATGAAATTTCCTTCATCAACAGAAACATTACGAACTGTCGTGTATGAAGGTTCGGTGCCCATAATACTCGTATTTGTGTTTGTTCCCAGGGCCGTCACTTGTTTGCGGGAAGAAACTTCACGCACAACTCCTGCCACATTTGAAACTTGAGAAGCAATTGCATCGGCATCTTCCACCGTGAGGGATAATGCTCCGCCACGGCCGGCAGAGGGTCCGCCAAAAGTACGCGCGGCCCCCGGCATAATCATAACCAAATTTGCCCCTATGGACTCTATGCTTGAAGATATGGAATTTTGGGCTCCTTGACCTATAGCAGTCATGGCAATCACTGAAGCAATACCGATGATAATGCCAAGCATAGTAAGCCCAGACCTGGCCTTGTTGGTGAATAAAGAAGAGAATGTTTCATGTAAAATATCGTAAGTTTTCATATATTTATTTTAAATCGTGGTTAGCTATTCTTTTTGAGTGGGTCGTGCTGTCTGCCGTCAGTAATCCATCTTTAATGAAAAGAATTCTATCAGCATGTTCAGCTATGTCTTGTTCGTGAGTAATAAGCACAATAGTACGACCAAGCTCCTTGTTTAATTTCTGGAAAGTTCCCAGAACTATTTCACTTGTTTTGGAATCCAGATTTCCCGTTGGTTCATCGGCTAAAATTAGGGATGGTTCATTCACTAATGCGCGGGCTATTGCCACACGCTGGATTTGACCGCCGGAAAGTTGATTGGAAAGATTGTGAAAATGTCCTTCATCCAAACCGGCAAGAATTAATGATTTTTTTGCCCGAGCTTCTCTTTCATTTACATCTACACCATCATAAACAAGTGGCAACATTACATTGCGAAGCACCGTTGTTCTTGGCAATAAGTTAAATGATTGAAATACAAAACCGATTTTATCCTTGCGGATATCCGCCAATTCATCGTCAGACAAGGTGGAGACGTCTTTATTATCCAGAAAATAGGTTCCGCTCGTGGGATTATCAAGGGCGCCTAGTATATGCATCAAAGTTGACTTTCCGGAGCCGGATGGACCCATAATGGCTACGAATTCTCCGTCTTTTATGGTAAAACTCACTCCTTTTAGGGCTTGAAATTCAACATTCCCGGTTTTATATGTTTTTGTTATGTTTTTTATTTCAATCATTTTGTTATCTGCCTAGTGCTCGAGTTGCTCCTCCGACAGCTGCTCCGCCTCTGCCGCCTACGGCATTAAGCAGACTAGGGGCCGAAGTAGTTGTTGCGGTTGTAGATGTGATTGTTTTTGTTACCACTTGGTCTCCTTCATTCAATCCCGAAACAATTTCCGTGGATGTGTCATCAGAGACTCCAATTTGAACAGTTTGATTTCTAGGTGGTACAAGAGAAACGGAGCCTTGTACTCCTGCTGTCGGGGCAGGCAAGGCAGTGTCGAACATTTGTACATAACTGGCATTTCCTTGAGTCTTTATGGCGCTATTTGGCACCGTCAAAATATCTTGTTTCACATTGGTAATTATTTCCGCGTCTACGCTCATTCCCGGTTTTACCCTAATATCACCGGTGTCAAAACTTATTTTCACGTTGTAATTAACAACTCCAGAAGAAACAGTACCCAAAGAATCGATTTGCACCACCTTACCCGTTATTGTCAGGTCCGAAATAGCGTCAAAAGTAAGAGTAGCTTTTTCTCCAAGGGCTATTTTTGCCACGTCCACTTCGTTCAGCGGAATTGTCGCTATATCTTTTGAAGTGATAATTGTCCCCAACGTTGTTCCGGAGCCGGCGTTGTCTCCTTTTATGACGGGCACACTCGCTATTATCCCGTCAAACGGCGCTTTGATGTAATAATCAGCCAAATTATTTTGCGCGTCGAGCAGGGCATTTTGCGCCTGCTTTATGCTTAATTGCGTGGTCTGTGTTTCCAAATCAGAATTCGGAAACGCATCTTTGTTATTTTGAATGGTCGTCTCGGACGACAAGAGACTGCTTAAGTGAGAGTTAATTTCAGATGTGTAGGTGTTCAATAACGCTTTATGGGTTGCTATTATTGCCGGTATATTAAAATTGTATGTCTGCATTGAATTATTAACAAAATCAATATAGCTATTTGCGTCTTTTGTAATATCGGCAAGAAGTTTCGTCGTATTGTATGTTTCCGATATTAAATTATCAATAGCGGCGCTGTCGGAAGTTCTTGAAATTGATTTGTAATCGTCAAAATTTTTATTATATGCTGCCAATGCGGCATTATAAGAATTTGTTAGATTTTGTTTATAAATAAGAACTGTGTTTGTGTCGTTTTGTCCGACTTGTTCGGCATACCAATTGGCATACCATTGTCCGCTTATTTTAGAGTCGCTTTGGAAGAACATTGTCGTAAGTCCGTTCATTATGGAAGGCATATCCAAAAACGCATTTGATATGGCGGTAAAACCGTTATCATAAGATGACGCCAAGGTATCATTTAAGTTTGTGTCCGAATTTTGAATTTGAAGTTTTTGAAGCGACAAGTTTGCATTTTGCAGATTTATCTCCGCGTCTCTCACCGCTTTCTCCGCATTGGTATCGTCAATAACGAAAAGTGTTTTGCCTTCCGTCACATAATCTCCCGGATTGACATTTACGCTGGTAATGACGCCCGAAACAGTCGGAGTGATATTAATTTGGTCTGAGGCGGACACTTGGCCGCTACCAGAAACAGATGAAATGATAGTACCCTTGGTAACTAAAGCCGTAACATATCTGGTTTCACCGCTGGTTGTGGTGAGTTTTCCATATCCCCAATATATGGCGAGTAAAACTATCACCAGTATAACAGCGCTGATTATCTTATGTAGAATAATGTAAGACTTAACTTTTTTAAAATATTCCTTCATATTATTTTGTTGGCGCCGGCATCTGCCCTAAGGGAGCAGGCATACCAAGTGGCATTATTCTGATAAGTTTTGCTTCTATTTGACCTTGCGCATTGGGAGTTCCTATAACAACAACGGAATCGTCTATTTTCAAATCTGGAGCCGTAACGACTTCTTTGATTTTTTGTATTTGCGTATCGTCGTTTATTAGAACTACTTTTTCCGTATTATCTATGCCTTGGACTATTATGGTAGGCAATTCTATTTTTATAACTTTACCTATCGCGCCGTGGGCATTTGGAAAATTGTCTTTGCCAAACATAAAACTGTCGGGCCTCATTCCAAAGTTACGCTCATAATTTTCTTCCCAATTGTGCGCAAAAGACGCTTTGAGAAAGCCGACAGCAACTCCGGCATAGAAGATTAGTAAGGCAACTATGACAACCCCGATTACAACTAAAACTTTAGTTGAAACTTTTGACTCAAAAATCTTTTTTATATCTTCGTATATTTTTTTCATATTTTAGATTTAAAACGATAATAATAATTGTCCTTTTATGATTTGCCTCGACGCATATTTAAATGATAAGAATAAGATAAAAACGAGCGTTAGGGATAGGATGATACTCATTATTGGCAATGATTCGGCAATAGAAAGAGCGAGTTCTTTCCAGTAAGAAAAGATTGAGTTGCCGCTGGAAAACAGTAAAGAGAAATATTCGTAAAGGCCCGATTGCCCTAAATCGTTAAACAGCGATTTTCCCGCAGGTATGAGTCCTATAAGAGAAACAAGTCCGATAGAAGAAAAGGCCCACAACTTTAAACGCGCTATACGCCTATCACGCATAACTATTTTCTGCCAAATATTGAGAGCCAAGCCAGACCCTTCTTCATACTTGGCTTTATGAAATACTTTTATTAGTTCTTTCTCCATATGCGTATTATATACGTTTTAACATCCATTTTGGTGCACGTATTATAAGGTATTTTTTACTTCTTTGCACTTTAGAGTATAATACATAGCTATGATAAAAGGATTTACTTGCGGAGCTTTTGACTTGTTGCATGCGGGACATATTCTTATGCTGAAGGAAATTCGCGCGCAGTGTGACTTTTTGATTGTCGGTCTTCAAACAGACCCCACTATCGATAGACCGGAAAAAAGTAAACCCATAGAAACAATTGAAGAAAGAAAAATCAGGTTAGAAGGTTGTAAATATGTTGACCAGATAGTTTTGTATGATACGGAAGCGGATTTGTATAACCTGCTAAAAAAAATAAAACCCGATGTGCGTTTTCTCGGAGCTGATTGGCAGGGTAAACATTTTACTGGAGAGGACTTGTCCATTAAAGTTATTTTTAATTCCCGCGGGCACAATTACTCCTCGACCAATTTGAAGAAAAGAATTTTAGATTCTTTCAGTTAATTTTACTATATGAAGATTGCTTACTTTATCGGTACATTAAAGAAAGAAGATGGTGTTGCCCGTGTACTCTTGGCGTTAATAAATGAAGGGCAAAAAAGGGGTGTTGAATCGATTATTATTACCGGTTGGGCGGAAGATGAATCAATCTCACCAGTGCCTGTTGTGCAAGTCCCGTCAATAATTTTCCCATTGTATAAAGATTACCACTTGCCATTGCCCGGTATGCGCGGGTTTGAAAAAAAATTGAAAGAATTTAGGCCTGATATAATTCATATTCACAGTCCTGACACAATCGCTTGGGCTGCTTTAAAGTATTCTAAAAAACATAAAGTTCCAATCGTCGCCACATATCACACTGATTTTGCGCGATACCTTGTTTATTACCGTTTATCTTTTTTAAAAACTTTTGTTTGGTTTCTTTTGAAGAAATTATATAAACAAATGAATTTTACTACCACGCCGGCTCAGGTTGTAAGTCAAGAACTGGAGAAAAATGGCATACCGAATGTTTACACTATTCCCTGGGGGGTAGAATTTGAAAAATTTGATATTTCTTTTCGTTCATTAGAATGGCGGAACAAAATTCTTAATGGAAAAAATGAGGAGATTCTTTTGTGTGTTTGTCGGCTTACTTGGGAAAAAGATTTACGCACACTGGCCAAGGTGTATAACTTGCTTAAAAATCGCCAAAATAATTTCTGTATGATTATCGCCGGCGATGGCCCCGCACGCAAAGAACTTGAACTTCTTATGCCGGGAGCGTTATTTCTTGGACACATAGAAGGGACAGAACTTTCAAGGGTATATGCTTCTTCCGATATTTTTATTTTTCCCTCAAGCACTGAAACATTCGGGAATGTTACCATTGAAGCTATGGCATCTGGGCTAGTCCCTATTGTTGCCGACGCCGGAGGTTCAAATTCTCTGGTTAAAAACGGGGAAAATGGATTTTTGGCACGGCCTAATAATATTGAAGATTTTTGTGAAAAAGTCACCTTATTACTCTACAATGAACAATTACGAAAACGTCTGCAAAATAGCTGTTTGAATTTTGCCAAAAAGCATACTTGGGAAAAAGTTTTTGATGATTTTTTAAAGGGATACTCAAAACTTATAGACACTGAAAGATTTTAATACTATACTTTATTCACAATGCTCATACCGCCAGGGCTCCAAAATTATATAATAAATTACGGCTATATCGCTGTTTTTTCGTTAATTTTTCTGCAAGAATTAGGAGTGCCCAATCCGGTGCCTAATGAAATCATATTGCTTTTTGCCGGCTATCTTGCCTCAATAAAAGTTTTGAGTTTCTCTTTGATACTCTTGACCGGAATATCGGCAGACTTTATCGGCACTTCTGTATTATACGGCGTGTTTTATTTTTTTGGAGACCAAATTTTAAGACATGCGCCACATTGGTTGCCGGTGGAAAAGATAGAATCTATTAAACAACGAATATCAAAAAAAGAAGTATTGGGAATATTTTTGGGCCGTTTGATTCCATACTTACGCGGGTATGCTTCTGTGGCGGCGGGGTTGCTTGAAATTCCTCCCAAGAAATTTTTACTCTCGGTTATACTGTCGGCCGTGGTATGGAGCGGGGGCTATGTTTTAGCCGGAAGATTGCTTGGTAGAGAATGGAATAAATTAGTATCCGGATTCAGTTCTTTGCAGATATTGACTATAGTCGTGATTGCGATAATTCTGATATTTTTTGTTGCTCCTTTCTTGTACAGGCGTTTTAAAAAATCAAAAATTTAAGTAAATCTGCTGTTTTTAAACATTATTAAAAATACTTTTTTTGCAGCTACGAATATTTTAGGCAAAACCGGGAAAGAAATCTTTTTTAATGTGACTTTCTCCTACTCCCATTTCTTGCAAAGTATGGTCAAAGGTTGTTACCATACCGTGCGTACCTGAAAGATAGAAATATCTTTCCTTATAATCCGGTATTTCTTGTTGTATCATTTTAGCGTCAATGTAGCCTGTTTTTCCTTGCCATACGCTATTTGCGGGCACTTTGTCGGTAATTGTATAGACAGTTTTTATTCCCAGATAGTTTTGCGCTTGGTCCAATATGTCTCTATAGGCAATGTCAGCTGGAGTTCTGTTTGAATATAGTAAAACTATATCTCTTTTTTGTTTCATATCCAGAAGGTATTTAATCATACTTCGGAATGGAGTGATGCCTATTCCGCCGGCGATGAAAACCAGTTTTTTCTTTTTATTCCCGGGCATTGTAAAATTTCCGGCCAGCCCTGAAGCCACAACAATATCGCTCTCATTTATGGATAAAAGTTTTTTCTTAAAACTGCTTCCATTGGGGTAAAATTTTATTCCAATCCGTATTTCTTTTTCCGTCGGGGAAGAAGCTATTGTAAAGTATCTTCTGTTGCCTCGCGAATCTATTTTATTGTAATCCAAAGTCCATTCCAGATATTTTCCCGGTTTGAAATAGAATGGACGAGGATTGGAAAATACAAAATCGTAAGTATCTTGCGCCACTTGCACCCTCTCTTTGAGTTTTAATACAAGTTTTTGTTTTGGACTGACTATGTAAGAGAATAAGTTAGAAGCCAAGAGGGAAAGTTCCGGTGTGAAAAAAACCGAGCCTATATGGACTAAAGGGGAGAAGAAAAAACCGCACAATGCCCCATACAGCATTCGGAAAGATTTTTGAGGCGGAGAAGTTAAAGGTTCCGTGAACATCACAAAAGCAAAGAATAATATAGGTGTATAGAAAAGAGTTTGGTAAATAGTGTTAAAAAAATTGGATATATTGAATGCGCGGGCGCCTATTATAAATATAAACGCTGATATTAAAAAAGTTATAACCATATCGGACCTTCTTATTTTGCGGACAATTAAAAGTCCTCCCAAGATTACGAATGGGGCCATAATGAGAGTGCCGACCCACCAACTGGCATATTGATTTATGGTAAATGCTGTTATTGCCACGGCAAAAGCTGCCGGGTTGAAAATATGTTTTTTGCCTATTGCCAGAATATATTTGGATGCCACGCCTAAAACGGAAGCCCAAAACAAGAACATCCAGTAAGAAATATCTCCTATGTCTTTTACAGGCGTGATGATTAAGACCAGTATAAGCGCCGTAATATAGATTGATTCAAAATTAGTCGGAGCATCAAAAACCAAGGAAAATATTTCATTGAAAATCAGAGAAATCGCTATAATAAAAGCGATTCCTGCCAAGAAAAGAAGCGGGTTGTATGGCAATACTCCAAAAACAGAGAACACCAGACCCGCCAGTATCATCATAATAAGCGCGTATAATACAAGCCTATACATCGTTATTTTATTTAAGAAATTATCTATGTATTCCATCATATTTTTTTTATTTTTAAATTACGTATTTTTCAAAACCGGAAGTCATTTTTGCGACTCCATTCTTATCAACCATATATCCTTCAAAGCCCGGAAGATTTTCTATAAAATATATTCCGTTTTTTCCCATAGCGAAAGCCGCTGTGGCGAACCTGTCGGCTTCGTAAACATTTGGACCTATTACCGTTAAGCTGACGATATTCTCTATTTTTTCATTTGGGTTTTTGGGATTGTAAATATGCTGGTCTCGCACATAAGTGCCGGAAGTCGCCACACCTATGTCTTTGATTGAAAGTTTTTTTATTATTTCTTCGGTCTTGAAAGGATTTCGTATGCCTATTTTCCAAGGTTCATTTTGGTCGTTTTTTCCGAAAGCCTGAATATCTCCGCCGGCGTCAACATAAAAATCATTATAGCCCTCTTTTTTGATTATATTTGCCGCCTCCCAAATTGCCCAGCCCTTCACCAGTCCGGATGGGTCGTATTTTCCATCGGGCCTTTGTATATCAAAATATCCGTTTGTTTCCTTTTTTGTTTTTTCCGAAAGCTTGAAAATTTCTTTCATATCAGAACTCCATTTGTTTGCCTTAAGTTCACCTCGGTTTATTTTTGAGATTTCACTGTCTTCCTTGTAAGTGCTGAATCTTTTGTCTACTTCTTCAAAATAAGAAAAAATTTTATTAAAAATCTCCTCATTTGCGTTTTTGTCATTGATTTCTATTTTTATTGTCATACCCATTAAAATTTTTTCTTGTTTCATTTTTAAAGTATAGGTTAAACTAAGCTTTTGCTTGAGCCAATGCGGAAGCCAAAGACTTTTTAAATGCTCCGCTTGAATCTGTGGCTCCGGAAACAGTATTGACGTTCGAGTTCTGCATTTTTATAGCTTCCGATTTTAATATTGGCATTGCGTAATTGCTTATTCTAACCGAATTTCCTCTGTCTTGCGGGTAATCCAAAAAGACCACGTCAGAAAGTTTACCGTTTGTGATGACGGCTTTTACCTGTATATATCCATAATACGCGTCTACGCTATTTCCCGTATATTCGCCGTCTTTATATATGCCTTTATTTACTACGGCTACTATCTTAGTTGGCGCGGGTATCGTCGGTGTTGGCACAGTTTTTTGTACCGGTTGTTGGGTTTCCGTTCTAGGAGTGGAAGTATTTTGGGTTTTAATAGTTTTAACGCTTGTTGCGATTTTACTTTTTACCAAAGTCACTGGAGTGGCCACATAACTCAAAGTGTCATTACTTGACCCGTAATATATCGCATATAATGTGAAACTTCCTACAACAAAAAAAGATAATATCAATTTTTTCATAAATTTAAACCATTTAATGGCGGTACATAAGTTTATACGCAATTTTCGGAGTTCTGGTTCGTTTAACCAAGGATTTTACGCATTAAAATTATAGCACGGCGATGCTGGCTTTTTACAGTATTTAGGGGTTTATTTAATATTTTGCCTATTTCGTCAAAAGTCATATCTTCCTGATAATGAAGTACCATAATTGTTTTGTAATGTGTTGGAAGTTTTTCTAGCACATTATTGAGTAAATCAGAATCTTGCAATTGTTGCAATGCTTCGTCGGGGAGCAAATTTTCATCGGCTATTTTTTCTGAAAAAGTATCCGAGCCTTTGTCATCTCTATTTTCCATATCGGAAAAAAGCAGACTTTTCTTTTTTCTCAAGAAATCGGTGGCGGTATTTTTCGCTATGGTAAAAATCCAGGTTTTAAAACTTGCTTTTGAAGAATCAAATTTATACAAATTTTTCCAAACTTTTATAAAAGTTTCTTGGACTATGTCGGATGCCGTATTTTTGTCAGTCAAACGCGCGGAAAAATTGTAAAGAGGGGAGGTATAACGGTTTATCAACTCCATAAATGCTTCTTCAACGCCATTTTTATATAAAGCTATTACTTCTTCGTCGTTTCCATCAAACAGCATATGTTAAATATAACATAAATTTTGGGTAGGGTTTGCTGGCACGAGTATTTTACAAATCTTTTTATTAATATATAATGCTTGTATGCAACTCGATAGACAGCCAGATAACGTCTTTCGTTTCTATGATTTTAATCAGCCATTTCACCTGATTTCCGAGAATTTTTTTGATAATTTTGAGGATAAAAATAAACCCCTTATTTCATCTATGCCTGAGAACGGTATTGGTATTTTAGGCCAGAATCTTTACGGGGAAATTAAAAATCTTATTGACCGCGCAAGGAAGGAGAAAGGTGAGAAGTTTGCTACTGAACTTAAAAGATACATAAAAGATGACCTCCAGTATTTTCCGATATCCGGCGGAGAAGAAGATTATTTGTTACCTGTAAAGGAACAAATAATAGAGGAATTGCTGACAGACTAAGTAAGATAAAAATAAGTTTAGTGCAGTAAAATGACTTTGTTCTTTTGTGCCCTCAGTAGGAATCGAACCTACATCGCAAACTCCGCAAGCTCGCATTCTATCCATTAAACTATGAGGGCGTCTTCTTTTGTTATTGAAGATTAACAGTTTTCACCAAAAAACTCAAATTAGAAACCGAGCGAGTCCATTATTTTTTCGGACGGATGTTCTTTCATTTCTTCTTCAAGAACATTACCCAGGAGCATAAAATTTCTTATTTCTTCCACTAAATTTTGTTTTACAGGCATTGAAATTATCGGCATAAACAACCTTTCTGATTTTATGAAAAGTATAGGTTTTATATTATCCCTTTTCACCCAAAAAGACTTGATGTTTTCGTAAGGAAAAAGGCGATTCTTTATTTTTAACCCTTTTTTGTTCAATTCATAAAAAACCAAGTCCGGTTTTTTAACGGCAAAAGCCCCGAGCAGTATTCCTCCTATTATCAAAAGTAGTCCGAAAAAAAAGTTGCCATAAATAAACGAAGCCACTGAGCTTGCCACCACTATAATGCCGAGCGCCCAAAACCAATCGACGCCACGCTCTTTTTCTTCGTACTCTAACGCAGTCCACTCTAGTTTTTTATCTCCATCCATTAAGTCTAATTATACTAGCATTCGGTGTCTAATGCAAAAAACAGTGCACCATTTTAATTTATGAAGCGTATATGCTTATATACAGATTGTGTCGCACTTCTGTAAATTTATTAATAAAATATATAATAATGTATGAATAGTAAAAAATATGTTTATTCAATTATGACTTTAGCTGTATTAGCTTTAGCTGTAGTAACCACTCCCGCTTTTGCCGCTACCACATCTACAGGGGCAGGGCCCGGTAACGGAGCTTGGGGAGGTATGATGCGTAATCGCGCAGGCGGTATGATGAAACCCGCTGTTTTCGGCACGGTGGAAGCCATAAATGGCAATACCATAACGGTAAATAGCAAACAAGGTCTTGGGGCAGCCGGCACTACCACAACTGCCACCACAACCACGTTCACCGTGGACGCCACAAACGCAAAAATTATGAAAAATAATGTTGCCGGCACTATCGCAAGTATAGCGGTAGGGGACACCATCATTGCGCAAGGTACGGTAAGTGGTACAAATGTAGTTGCCACGAATATTCGTGACGGTGTGATGATGCGAGGAGGAGATGGCGCAAACAAACCTGGGCAGGGAGAACAAGGACTTCCTACTGTCGCAGGAAATGGGCAACCTGTTGTCGCGGGCACCGTTTCTTCGATAAATGGTTCTACCTTAGTGATTACAAATAAAAGCAACGTTAGCTATACGGTTGACGCAACAAATTCAAAAGTAATGCAGGATTCAAACTCTGCCGCAACAATCTCGAACATAGCTGTCGGGGATATGATAGTTGTGCAAGGCACGGTGAACGGTAATACCGTTGTTGCATCAAGCATAATAGACCAAGCTAAGCCGGCTACAACCACTGCGGGAACAACTCCCCACAAAGGATTCTTTAGTGGAATCGGTTCATTCTTTGCGCATATCTTTGGTTTTTAATTTTAACTTTCCACCAGACCAAACAAAAAACCGACTAAGTCGGTTTTTTGTTTGGTCTGGTGTCATTCAACATGCACTTTTATGTCTAGCCTCTCTTGTTTTAATTTAAGGAAAAGTATGGTAAACGAACCTAGAAAGATTATGATTGAAGCAACAAGAAAAACATAATCGTAGGCATTTACCTCTGCTTTCAGCGCAATAAGTGAAATGTATTTTTGAATTTCAAGCGGAATGTGGCTGCTTAGTTTGCTAAATCCATTAATAGTGAGTACGTTGGTATTAATTCTATTATTTAATATCGTGGCAAAAATAGCTATGCCGAATGCGCCTGAAATATTTCTGACCAAAGCGAGAATAGATGACGCTATGCCTATTTCATTTTGGGGAACAACCGAGGCAATGATGTTGGTGCGCTGAGCCATTCCGAATCCAAGCCCGAATGCCATAACCGATAAAGGAATTATAATACTGAGGGCCGTTGACTTCGGGTCAAGTCCGGTAAAAAGAAAAATACCCACAGCCGCAACCAAAGTGCTTGCGAATATTACATATCGAGACTGCACTCTACCCATAAGCAATCCGCCGACAGGTGCCGCAAGCATTAAGGCCACGGCCATCGGGATAAATAGATATCCCGATTCCGTGGCATTATATCCGAGAAATGTCTGGGCAAAAATCGGTATTAAAAAAACACCGCCCATCATTCCCATAAATACTACGAAGTTATTTACAAGGGTATTGACAAATGCCGGAATTTTAAAGAATTTAAGGTCAACAATCGGTTCAGAAACTTTTTGTTCTATCTTAATGAAAATTCCAAGAAGCAGGACAATAAAAAAATAACATATAATACTTCCCGCCGAGAGCCATCCCCAAGTGGAGCCCTGGTCCAATACCAACACTAAAGAAGAAAGCATACCTCCCAAAGTTAATGCTCCCCACCAGTCAAAAAACTTTGTTTTTACCTCTGAACGTGATTCGTTTATAAAACGTATGGCCATAGCCATACCTAAAATTCCGATTGGTATATTAATTAAAAAAACTGAGCGCCAGCCGAAATTATCAATCAATGGCCCGCCCAACAATGGTCCGAACACTATGGCTGCCGCGAATGATGATGACCAAATGCCGAGCGCTTGAGCGCGCTCTTTTCCTTCCCTGAAAGTTACCGCCAAAATAGCCATTGCGGTAGGATAGTCCGCAGAGCCGGCGATAGACTGGATTATCCTAAAGATAATCATTGAAAAAAGATTCCAGGAAAGTCCGGCTAGGGCCGAACCTAAAATGAAAATGCTGAATCCCAAGATGTAAACCTTTTTACGTCCGATAGTATCTCCCAATTTTCCCCAAATCGGGACGAAAACGGCATTAGCCAGAATATAAGCGGTAGCAATCCAACCCGCGGCAGAGACTGTGATTCCGAAATCGTTGATAATTTTCGGCAATGCCAAATTTACGATGGTCTGGTCCAGCCTTCCCAAGAATGTTCCTATAATAACAGTAAGCAATATCCACCAGCGCAAGTTCGTGCCTTTTTTATTGTCTTCCATATTTATTACTTAGTATAAACCGTTATTTTCGCAGACATGCCGCTTTTAAGTTCAGGATATTCTGTCACATTGAAACGAACTTTTACATCAAATTTTTTAACCGGACGTTGGTCTGAGATATCAAAAACAACTCCGGTATCATCCGAAACAGGACTTATTTCATCCACTATGCCTTCGTAAGTTTTGCCGGGAAAAGCATCAACGGAAAAAATCGCTCGCTGTCCGGCTTTCAAACTATCTAATCCTTTAGTTTCTTCTATTTGCCCCACGGCCTTCATTTCCTGGTCGTTAACGATTGAGACGACTGTTTGTCCGGGAGAAAAATATGACCCCAACACATTTGGAGCACTAGCAACAAT